>NZ_JAACSD010000006.1:0-497354 GCF_009994065.1 Shewanella vesiculosa | reverse complement strand
AAACTCAGAAACCCGAAAATAACGAGAGTTATAAAATGCAAAATTGTGGCAATGGCAATCTGTTTAATTTTCATCGTGCAACATAACGCCCAATTAAGCAGCCCGAAACGCACTGGCTCACTTTCCACATTGCTCTGCAACACCAAACCCGACGCAAACCAAAAGTGCTGAGCGTTGAGGGTCTGCTTGAATTGTTTGTTATACGTTTACTCAAAGGCTGCGCAGTTGAAGCCTTGTAGCATCATGCCTGTATCTTGGTTAATTTTGCTGCTAATAACTTGGTTCATTTTAACAAATGCGGAATATTCTTGGTCGACTCGATTTAAAGGCTTCCCATACAGTACACGTGTATTACCACCATCCGTTGCGACAACTTTATGCCCCCAAACAGGGTCTTCATCTAGCAACAAGTTGTCTTTGATTTCTGTGACTTTGTATTCGACGGCTACGTTTCTGTTTTTATTTATCACATAAACACTATCACCAACCTGAACTTGACTAAATTCATCCCAGCCATGTTGAGAACTCTCTAAGTCAAAGAAAGAACCCGCACCAAATATCTTAGAATGACGTCTATCTGCAATGTTTGAAACTAAATATTTGGACATTTTTCCTCCTAAACGTATAACGCTGCCATAAGCCGCAACCGACCAGAGCGTTTTTTGGGCTAAACTGCCGCTCGCGGCAAGCCCAGAAAACGAGGCGGAAGGGCGTCGGTTTGATGGTTTTGTTAGGCTACTTAAAGCGGGCCTCAATACCTGCGATTGTAGCCTCTCCGTCTGGTGGCAAAAGCAACATCCAACTTCCGTCATGCAACTTTAACTTCTGAACAACATCTTTCTCAACTGATTGATCTTGAATATTCATAGTTAAAGTGTAATTTACGTAGGCGATGTCACCTTTCAAAGCAATTTTAACAACCTCAAAGTATGTAGATTTCATTAACGCTATCAATTGTGGTTGTGCTTTCGCGACAAAATCGTTAAGTCGCTTGTATGCTTCTACATCTGTTAAACTTTTGTATTGCTCAACATTTGAGACGGAGAACAAAGGTAACAACTCCATTTTCGCCTGCTCACGTTTACTTCCTTCGAGAGCGTTTAAAATTGGCGTTCGAAATCGTTTTAAAGCTTCAGGATGCATCATGCTTGACATGATTGCTGTATCATAAACCTGTATTGATTCAAAATACCTATCAACAACACTTTCAACTTCAGACTGATCAGAAGCTTGAACCAATAAGGAAAATACCAGTCCTACAATTAATAAGGAAAAAAACTTCATTACAACTCCTCTCTATAATTTGTAGCCTAACAGCGTATTAGCGAGAATTCCGATAAACATCCTGAGAAGCTCACCAAAACTCAACATCCATACTGCTTTAATTATTAATAATTTTAGTAACTTACCAGCTTAAATAACCCAAATCAATCACCTTTTAGTCTAGGCAAAAGCGAGAATTTAGATAATCGAGAATAATACAAACTCGTTATGTAGAGCAGATATATTAACAAAAATAAGCTAATTCAATTGGGTAGCATTGTCTTTTAGGTGAAACCGAGAATTTTCGCAATTACATAACGAGAAACAACACTGTTGTTCTAACACAAATGAATTATAACTGTATAAAAACAAGGGCTATCCATTTAGCGCCACCAGTGTCAATATGTAGTGATGAAAACTTCATCGTATTTATTAAAAGCTGGTGTAGATTACCCTACAAGTTGGGGCGAATTTGTTGATTGGTTTCATGATGAACAATCCTGCATTAGCTACCTTTACAAACTTCGTTGGCCAAACGGATTCATATGCCCAAGCTGTTCAAGCCATCAATCACCTTATCAGTTAAGTAATGGCAAGTTAAAATGTCATGCTTGTCGTTCTCAGTGTTCAGTAACATCAAGTACACTTTTTGACAAAACAAGAACCCCCATGAAAAGTTGGTTTGCTGCCGTCTGGTTTATTACAAATCAAAAAAATGGTGTCAGCGCTCTTGGAGTTCAAAGGTTATTAGGTCTTGGGAGTTATCAAACCGCTTGGTCATTAATGCACAAGTTAAGGTATGCCATGGTTGATCCTGAAAGGGATAAACTGTCCGGCATCGTAGAGGTTGACGAAACACTAATAGGTGGCGTCGTTCCCCAATCATCTATTAAAAATCAACAGGGTAAGCGTAAGGCTGTAGTTTTGGTAGCAGTTGAGCTGCTATCACGCTCTGGATTTGGCCGGATACGTTTAAGGCAAGTGGAAAGTGCAACCAAAGAACATATCCATCAATTCATTCAAGATGTAATTGAACCTGGTAGTACAATTTGTAGTGATGGCTCTCAAGCATACAAACAAATAGACAAGAAAGGATATAAGCATAACCGAATAGTGCATTTAGGTTCATCTGTACCTGCACATGAAACAATGGCTGGGGTGCATCGAGTCTCATCATTATGTAAAAGATGGCTTTTAGGTACATATCAAGGCGCGGTAAAGGCTAAGCAACTTGATTATTATTTAGATGAGTTTACATTTCGCTTCAATAGAAGAAAGTCAGATTCTCGGGGATTATTATTCTACAGGTTGCTTGAACAAGCAGTGCGTTCTAAGCCGATAACGTACCAATCAATTAAAAATCGATAACCACAATATATAGTGGTTGGTTGTGCTAAGTGGATAGCCCTTATAAAAACACAGTATGCTGTCGCAAAGATTTTATGATGTTAATCGTAGATAAATTTATATCAAAATGGTGCTTTCATAAATTAGCGATAACTAAGTTCGAGCAAAGTTTAAATTGGATGTTCTCTAACAAGGAACGGGGTAAAAACGAGTTAGTTTTCTGGTCTTTAAAAAGGACAGATTCAACTCTGAACTTGAGGCAGTTGAAGAAAATAGCGTGAAGCTCACATGGATGTGAGCTTAGCTTTCGCGGTACAGGTCGTTCCTTGGCATCCTGTCATCACGACATTCGTGAATCCATTCACATCAGATGTACCATTGGGAGCGTTAGCATTTTCGAGTAAGGCTGAAGTAGCTACCCAATAAAGTCAAAAGCTGGATCAATCCCCATGGCGACCTTTTCGCTGCTGTTGTTTAGTAAATAGCGAAAATGTTGCGGGGCGGCTGGGCTAATTCATTTATAAAGAGTAAAGAGGGAATAGCCGTTGATTTCCTCTTGGTCTGGTGTGGGCGAAGCGCCACGACGTTAGTGGCCACAGGCCATAAAAGCAACAAGCAAACACTTGGATCCCGGCTCAAAAGCATTGCCGGAATGACAAAGTATTTGGCCCGTGCAGGGTGGAACCTTGCGATGTTAATTCAAACGAAGTTTGAACAAAAAAGCTGGATCCCGGCTCACAATCATTACCGGGATGACGAGATAAGAAATCGACTATGCCGCCGCGACGGAATAAAGTCTTACTTTCTTACTTTATCCAACGCACCGCAAACTGCATTAATGCCTAAAATAGCCCTTGGGGTGGCCCGATGAAGTAAATCGGCATCGAACTGATATATATGGTGATTTTTTACCGCTGGTAGCTCAGGCCAATCAGACCAATTGATACCTAAAATATTGCCTTCATCCTGGCTTTGTAAGATAACTTCAGCGTCGGTTAGTAAAACATTTTCAATGCTGATTTGTGGGTATTCACTTGCTGCGTCAAAAAACACATTATCACCATGGCAGACCTCAATCAGGTTTTGGATCCAACTGCCTTTAGCAACGGTCATCAGCGGCGTTGACCATAATTGATAGAACACTTTAACGGCCGGCTTAGTTTGATTTTGCAGGGTAATATCAGCTAATTGCTGACGATAATCATCTGCCACTTGTTTGGCTTTAGCGCTATGGCCGGTTAACTGGCCGAGCAGCTCAAGATCTGTCGCAATGTCGGCTAAGTGTTTAGGGTCGCTATTAAACAGGGTAAAACCTAAATCACGTAACTGTTTAATGTCCTCCATTTTGTTGCCACTTTGCCACACCACAATTAAATCAGGATTGAGCTCAATCACTCGCTCGATTTGAATACCATAATAGCCACCTATACTGGGGATATCTTTAGCCGCTTCAGGGAAATCAGCATAATCTGTGGTCGCTAGAATCGACTCACCAGCGCCAATAGCAAACAGCATTTCAACCCCATGGGGCGACAAAGCAATAATCCGCTTAGCCGGCGGTTTATCTTGTAAATCATCTGTGGCCGTCGATGCTGCCGCGGGTAAAACAGGTGATACAGACGATAGTCCTATCACTGTGATGAGCAATAACAATACACGTAGCAAAATACTTTCCTTAATCGAAATGGTTTTTAATGGTGATGATTAACACGAGCAATTGAATGATGTTTTTACCGTTTATTGCGCCAGCTTGTCGGGCCAACCATGCTTATCGATGTAATCGACTAAATTTTTCGGTCGATAATTGCTGTCATTCAACCAGCGTGTTTTAACCGACTGATGTAATAATATTGGCACTAACTCTGGGTCTAGCGATCGTATAAAGCGTTTTTTAACTCGATAAAAGCTACGATATGAATCTTGAATATCCGCCATTGGATTAGGCAATAACGCATCGGCTAAATGTAACTCCACCGTCAAATTAGCCGTTCGCGCTTGGCTTATCATCCACTGTAACGCAATATCAGATAAGGTACTGCCGTCGTCATTAGGTGCAACACTACCACCAATATTACTATGGGCGCCGATAAACCAAACCTGTTGTATGTCTATGCTGGTTCGAGGGGCCCAAATGGTTGGCTCAAAATCGCTGCGATGTTCATCTAGTGCAAGTGCATGACGAGCCACTTTGACATTACGGCCTAATTTGGCATCATAAAACTCATCTTTGTCTTCAAACAAACCGAGAAACGACAGCGGGATCCCCATAGCACCAACAGTATCCCACACGCCAACAAAGGCCACTTCACGTGAAGGATGTGAATGTTGCTGACGAAACTGCACCGAGCGCTCACCATCTGGGGAAAAAGGTTGAGTTTTCATTTTATAGTGGTCGAACGCTTGTTGAATAAGCTTTGCATCTGGGCGAGTAACAATACCGCAATTATTAATCAGGCCACATAAACAGCGAACGGTATAAGCGCCACGGCTAAAACCGAATAGATAAATGTCATCACCAGGCGAATAATTTTGTACGATATAGCGATAAGCATCCATAATATTTTTATGCAGCCCACGACCAGTTGCGCCGCCGATAACAGAATCATAATATGAGCCGATTCCCCAATCGTAAAACACCTGCTGTGGCACACCGTCATCCGCAATGGGTTTGATAGCCCTAGCAAGCTTAAGCACATTAGTGGCGTGATCTTTTTCAAGATCCTTTTCTGGCCGATTCCAGGTGCCATCAGCACAAATAACAATACGTTTTTTCATATCAATCCTTGACACCCAGCATGAACAATAGATGAAGCATAATAGACTAAATGCCTATTTTCACCATCGGAAAAATAACCAATACTCGAAAGTTCACTTAAGTCGATTCGAGTAACTGACCATGATAACAGCAGAACAAAGTGTATTAATGATTGTAGACGTACAAGGCAAACTAGCCCAAGTTATGCAGCAATCAGCTCAACTACACCAAAAACTTGCAGTATTAATTCAAGGTGCGCAACTATTTGAGATTCCGATTATTTGGTTAGAACAATTACCCGATAAATTAGGTCCCACCAGCGAAGAGATCGCACAATTATTAACAAAAACAAGCAAACCCATCGCTAAAGAGCACTTTAGTGCTTGGCATTGTGACGAGTTAAAACAACAACTTAAAGGGTTAAACCGTAATAAGGTTATCCTTGCGGGTATTGAAACCCACGTGTGCGTTTATCAAACCTGTAAAGACTTACTAGACAACGACTATCAAGTGCACCTTGTTGCCGATGCGGTTTCTTCAAGGGGGACAGACAACAAAGTGCTTGGAGTACAAATGATGCTTAATGATGGCGCCCAACTGACCAATGTTGAATCATTACTGTTTGAACTTCAGCATGTCGCCCAAGGTGAACGCTTTAAGGCATTACTTAAATTGATAAAGTAGCCATAAGTTATCAGTATGGGTATGATGTTAAAATAATTATAACAATAACATCATACCGCTATGCACCTATTTGATCGGCCCATCATTATTTTATCTGCGCCCCGCTCAGGCAGCACTTTGTTGTTCGAGGTGTTATCAAAAAGCCAGTCAATATTCACTATTGGTGGTGAAAGCCATGCGCTGATAGAAACTATCCCCAAGCTGAATATTGCCTACCGTAAATTTAGTTCTAATGCCTTAAGTGAGCAGGATATTGATGATGATTTACGACAGTTGTTATTGCAACGCTTTAGCGATGCACTTCAAGATAGCCAGGGCAATAAGCTCAAAAGTGATAGCGATAAGAGTATTCGTTTTTTAGAAAAAACCCCCAAGAATAGTTTGCGGGTAGATTTTTTTAATGCGCTATTTCCTGATGCGTTATTTATCTATCTCGTCAGAGAACCCAAAGAAAATATCAGCAGTATTATGCAAGCTTGGCGCTCGAATAAGTTTGTCACTTATCCTAATTTACCGGGGTGGGATAAACGTAACTGGTCGCTACTGCTTCCTGAAAAATGGCAACAGCTTAATCGCCAGTCATTAGCGTCCATTGCCGCGTTTCAATGGCAAGCCGCTAATGAAGCGATTATGGATTCGTTGCAAAAGATCGACAGCAATCGCTGGTGCATGGTGTCTTACGATCAATTAATTGCAGACCCTGCGAAAACCGTTAAGCAACTCTGTCAATTTACCGCTACAGATTTCGACCCAGCCTTAGCGCAATTATGCAGCAAGCCATTAGCGCATTCTCGCTACACTATATCGACCCCAAAACCAGATAAGTGGCTCGAAAATTACCATGACATTGCCAAAATCTGGTCAAGTACTTGTACAACACTGAACAAAATCAATCATCATTTACGCCAGCGCGGCCATCCAATATATGACACTCAATGGCAGCAACACGACATTGCTAAGCCTGCAGCACTGGCTCCGGAACCCACAAATAAAGTGTTAGCTCAGCCAAACGATCAAAATGTGTCTCGCAACAGTCCCTGCCCTTGTGGTTCGGGCAAACGATTTAAGCAATGTCATGGTCAATTACATTAGCCCAAAAGCGCCAGTATTTGTAAATAGCCAGCAGAACGGGTAAAAATACCTGTGTAGAAAATCATAACGGTAAACGCCGCATTACAGAGAGCCCAATAATGAAGTTACCTCATGAGTTTTATCAATTACCTTTTAGCTTTGATGTCGGTCAATTAACCAAAGAAATCGAGCAATTTACCGGATCAGACTGGGTCACTCATCATGAAGGTTTTCAGGGTAATTCGGCCATTCCGTTAATCTCGGTCAATGGCGAGTTTAACAATGACTTTAAAGGGCCAATGCAGCCCACTGCGGCGTTAGAAAAAAGCCCTTACATCAAACAAATACTCGCTTCATTTGGTGAGGTACTCAGTCGTTCGAGATTAATGCGCTTAGCACCCGGTGCACAAGTGCCACTGCATTCAGACATTAACTACCATTGGTATAAACGCGTTCGAGTGCATATTCCGATTACCACCACCGAACAAGTGCAGTTTTTTTGTCATGATAAACAAGTGCATATGGGCGCCGGCGAGTGTTGGATTTTCGACTCGTGGAAGCTTCACAAAGTAGAGAACAACAGCGACCAATATCGCGTTCATTTAGTGGTTGATTTGGCAGGGTCAAGTCAATTTTGGCGAACGGTATTTAAGCACTCACGTTCAATCGCAGATAATCAATCAACAGCATTAAACAGTCAATTCGTCGGTTTTAACCCAGACTTAGCAGCAAGCTTGATCACAGAGCAATTTAACGCCCCCATTATCATGCCTGTGGCAGAGGTTGAATACTTAACCAATGAGTTGTTAGCTGAGGTCAAACACAATCCTGATAATAGGCTTGCAGAAGTGAATGCATTTTCGTTATTGATAGCTGAGTATGTTGCCGATTGGCGCATGTTGTGGCTGCAATATGAGTGCACTAAAGCCGGTTGGCCGCATTATCATGCGCTACGTGAACAAACCATGATAAAAGCACTACAATGCGCTAAATCACTTCAACTGACCCATTCTGGTTCAGCGGTTAAAGCGTTCGAACAATTGGTTATCGTGGCGTGTATGAATGTTGAACTTAGTGAGCCATTGGCAACGCGTAAACAAGCTATTGCTTCACCAAAAACCTCTCAAGTAAGAGCTAATTCAGCGCCAAAAACAGCGGTAATCAAATCCAGCGACCCGATGATTGAATCTATGATTGCACCGCCATCACGCAATAGCCCTTGCCCTTGCGGCAGTGGCGAGCGCTATAAAGCATGTCACGGTAAGATGAGTTAATAAGACGAAGACCTGCTTAGGTTTATCTGAAAAGTTATAGAAATGGCGCCCTTAGGCGCCATTTCTATAGCGTCAACCAAACGATGGTGTTTTAGCTTGTGGCAATGCCTTACCCCAAGTTTAGATTAACCAAAAAATTGCTGTGCTGCTTTTTTCGCAATGGCATCCAACTCGGCTATTTGCTCAGGTATAAAAGCTTGATATTTGTCTGCCTGACCAATTGCCTTAGGATTCATAGGCTGCCTAACTTGACTAGCGCTAGGTGTTAACACCGCCCGCTCAGACTCATAAAAGGTAAAACATTGCGCTTGAGTCGTTAACTCACAGTAATCCAATATGCGTTGAATTTGTGACTCTGGCTCACGCACTAATTGCTCAAAACAAACATGTAAAATCTCATTAGGGTACAACCTATCCCAATGTTGCATGATGTCTAAATAATGTTGCCAGTAACTTGAAATACCCGCAAACGAATACGAATAATCATGTCCAAAACTGAAATATTGCTTAAATACACTCAAACCATTGTCGACTGTATTACGTACCACATTGATTATTTTTGCTTGAGGAAATAAGGTTTTAATTAGCCCTATGTGTAAAAAGTTATTTGGGTTTTTATCGATTACATACGTTGGTGCATCGCTAAAGTAATGATTCACCTCGGCTAAATAACGTTGGCGGAATTGATCAATATGGCTAGCTGAAAGCTGACTTAATCTAGCCTGATAACCACCCGACATATCCATTTGCAGCGCAAAGCGTTCCATAAACGGTAACTCATCGGTAGCGCCAACATCGCTATGGCACGCCAAAATTTGCTCGACTAAAGTGGTACCAGAACGAGGCATACCAACGATAAAAATCGGTGTTTGGCTAGCCGCTGGCGAGCGATTAATATGCGGCGATGGTGTATGCCCAAGTAGCGACAACACAATATTGGCAAACTGGGTTTGTTTAAACGGTCGGTGAAGCGCCATGATTTGATTGGCTAATAACATCGACTCACACGCTTTTTCGATTTGCTGTGTTTGTTCGTAGGCTTTACACAAAGCAAAATACACCAGCGCTTGATTTTGTTTGCTTAACGACTCATCGGTTACAAAACCTTGTAATAAGGTCAAATCATCAGTGCTGAAACGATACTGCTTTAAATCTGCCAAACTCCAATAACCGACCCCCACTTGCGTTGGGCTTAATTGAATATATTGCTGATAAAAATTGGCTGCTTTTTCTGTATCGCCTTTGGCTTTATAGATATGACCCAAATTAAGCTGCACAGCGGGTTCAGCAAAATCATTTGCCACACACCATTGAAAACATTGTTCCGCTAAGGTCATATCGCCAACTTTAGTCGCGACCAGTCCGAGTTTATAACGGCATTTTGCGTCCTGTGGTAACAAATTAATTAACTGCTCTAAATAAGCTTTAGATAAGAAAAAGTCTTGTTTTACTTCAGCTATAGTCAGCAGCCCCATTAATACTGATACCGTATTCGGTTTAATGGATGCCGCACTGATAAAATAGCTCTCTGCTTGTGCATATTGTTGTTGCTGTAAATGAATATGACCTAGTATGGCTAAGGCTCCGACGTGTTTATCATCGCGCTTAACCACCTTACGAGCATACATTCTGGCCGACGAATAATTTTTTGATTGAAACAGCGATTCCGCTTGGCTCAAATATTGGTCAATAATACTCAAACGAGGGTCCTTTTTATTATAATTAATCCACTATTGTCGACTAAATCTAAGCTCAATCACTTGCCTTAATCACTTAGTTCAATCAGTTCTGTTTCTGTAGAATAACATAAATATCATCAGAATCTTGAGGCAACAAACAGTACCTAAAACCAACCTGAATTAGTGAACGAAATAATTAACTTAAGCGTACAATAGCCATATAGATTTCCCCGTTCACCCGACAAGAGTGAGTTTTGATGAAAAATAATGAAGCCAAAGTACCAACCAGCCGTCTATCTCGATTATCAAAAATGGGTGGGCTGGCTTCACGTTTAGCGGGTAACGTACTTCTTGAAGGCGCCAAACAATTTAGCCAAGGTAAATCGCCATCAATGCAGCAACTGATGATGACCCCCAAAAATATTGGCCATGTAGCAGATAAACTGTCGCAACTACGCGGCGCGGCCATGAAAGTGGGCCAAATGTTGTCAATGGATGCCGGAGACCTAGTGCCTCCTGAATTGGCTGAAATATTGGCTAAGCTGCGCTCTGACGCTAAGGCCATGCCACACAAACAATTAACCCAGTTATTAGTTGAGCATTGGGGCAGCGATTGGATTGCACCGTTTGCCCAATTTGAATTACGCCCTTTTGCTGCGGCATCGATCGGCCAAGTACATTTAGCCTATTTAGATACCGGCGAAAAACTGGCGATAAAAATTCAATACCCAGGTATTCGAGACAGCATCGACAGCGATATCGACAACGTGGCCAGCTTATTAAAAGTCTCGCGGTTAATTCCCGCTAACGTAAAACTCGATACCTTACTCGCTGAAGCAAAAGTGCAGCTGCATAACGAAGCGGACTATCACTTTGAAGCTGAGCAAGTTGCACTTTATCAGCAACAACTGGGCGATAACCCTCACTTCATCGTGCCTAAAGTTTACCCAAAATTGAGTAACAACAGCATTTTATGTATGCAATTTGTTGAAGGCGTGGCGATTGAGTCATTAACCGAATCATCACAAGCAGTGCGCGACCAAATCGCAACGTTACTAATGGAATTGTGCTTTAAAGAGCTATTTGAGTTTAAATTGCTCCAGTCAGATCCTAATTTTGCCAATTTTCAGTACCAAGCAGACACTCAAAAAATCGTCCTATTTGACTTTGGCGCCACCCGCACCATTAGCGACACATTATCGCAAGGTTATCTGCAACTGATGCAAGGTGCGATTGTTGATGATAAACAACAAATGACACAAGCAGCACAACAGATCGGCTTTTTTCAAGACGCCATCGACCCACAACAGAAACAGCTAATTATTGATATTTTCTACCAAGCTTGTGAGCCACTGCGCTTTGATGGTGAATACGATTTTGCTCAAAGCAGTTTAGCTAAACGTATCACTCAGGCAGGTAAAGCCATGAGCACCCAACAAGATGAATGGCATACCCCACCTACTGATGCCATTTTTATTCATCGTAAATTAGCAGGTATGTATTTACTCGCGGCAAAGCTAAAAGCCAAAGTAAACGTCGCTAAATTATTTTCTGTTTATCAAACTCAAATCGGTAAAAAAAATGTGTAACATGTCTACTTAATCTTTATTTTACTCGCCATTTACCATGGCATATATGGACATAGTTATGATTAACCTTACCTTTCACCGCTCATGGCGCATCATGGGCGTAGTTGCATTAATGCTCTGCTTACCCAGTTATGGCCATGAAGCAGAACAAACAACAAACCAAACCGTAAAACCTAGCCTTGAAGGCCAGCTGACTGTATCAAAACTTGCTGATGGAGTGTATTTACATCACTCCTATATGAATGTCAGCAATTTCGGCTTAGTCGAAGCGAACGGCCTTGTTGTGGTTGAAGATAAACAGGCCTATATTATCGATACGCCTTGGACCGACAGTGATACCGCAAAGCTTATTGACTGGATTGCCCAGCAAGGCTTCACCCCAGTTGCCAGTATTTCAACTCATTCCCATCAAGATCGTGCTGGCGGTATCGGTTACCTTAACAGCCAAGGCATTGCGACCACAGTATCTGAAACAACCCAGAAGATTTTAGCTAAAAATGCTAAACCTATCGCTAAAAACACCTTTGGCGGCACACAATACATAATGAAAACGGATTTAGTTGAAGTATATGATCTTGGTGCCGGACATACCGAAGATAACCTTGTGGTATGGCTACCCGCACAAAAAATATTATTTGGCGGATGTTTAATCAAATCGCTGAATTCAAGCGTATTGGGTTATACAGCTGAAGCAGACATGCAAGCTTGGCCATTAACGATTGCCAAGGTACAAGCCCAATTTCCGCAGGTGAAAATGGTAGTACCCGGTCATGGAAAGGTTGGGGATAAAGCATTGCTGACTCACACCATCGCATTACTGAACAACTTAAGCATTTAACATCAAAAAGATAAATCTATTGCGTCGATATGCGATAGCTTATTAACCATTGAGTTCAATTGAACTCGCACAAGGAGAGTTACCATGTTTAGTCACGTTATGATCGGCGTTAATGATATTGATACATCAAAAAAATTCTATGATGCGATTTTAGGTGCATTAGGCCATGCTCCAGGACAAATTGATCCTAAAGGTCGTTGTGTATACATGACAAAGACGGGGATTTTCATACTCACTAAACCGATTAACGGTGAGCCAGCATGCCATGGTAATGGTACAACAATTGGTTTTGCTGCAGAAACACCAGCGTTAGCAGATGCATGGCATGAGGCCGGTTTAGTCAATGGTGGCACCGCGTGTGAAGATGCGCCGGGTATTCGACCTGGCCCTGCATTTGATTTATACCTTGCTTACCTTCGCGATCCAGATGGTAACAAGATATGCGCCTTACACAGAGTGGCAAAGTAATCATCGCTAAGCATTAACCACTATATGGGTGACGTGATTGCACTTCGCCCATTTTTATTTAAATATCAGTGTAAATATCAATTAGCTGACTAATTAATCGATTCAAATAAAATCAAAATCCGAAGCTAACATGCCAATATTTATCAGCAACGGTTTTTTATGGTTAATCCCTTGTGCTCTCTTTTACAGCTAAAATAATTCCATTCCATATACCTCGAACACTTATAGATGCACCAAACAGTACAACAAGGTAAAATAATGGCCCTTTGGTGTAGTGAGTGTGTTTTTGATGTCTGTTAACGACCCGTGTTTTATTTCTTTCAATGATGCAATGGCTTTCAATAACACGCTTGCCGAACAAGGATTGCCTAACTCTTTCACCTTCCCGTTTTATTATCAACCTCATCCAATATGTTTACTGGCAGCAAAGCAGTTGCAGCAGGAGTGGCTTGAGGCGAATCCCTGGGGACATAATTTTGGCTTAGACAGCGAAAATGATCGCGGCATGGTGATTGGTAAAATGTTTGGTGTATTAGTGGTTAAGAATGCACACGGGCAACTTGGTTTTTTAGCGGCTTTTTCGGGTAAGTTAGCCGACAACAATATCTTGCCGCCTTTTGTGCCACCAGTGTTTGATATGCTGACCCAAGACAGTTTCTTTAGCGCTGAAAATAAACAGATTAACCACATTAATCTGTCGATTAGTCAGCAAGAAGCAAATCCATTGCTGGCAACATTAACCGCGACGTTAGTTGCGCAACAACACCAAGCGGAAAGTGAACTAGAGCAGCAACGTAACGCAATAGTTGAAGGCCGCAAGCTGCGTAAGCTACAACGTGAGCAAGCAGATGATGCATTAGCGCAAGCAAGCATCAGTGACGACACCCATAGAACATTGTCTATCGAGTTAAGCCGTCAAAGTGTGCAGCAAAAGCATCAGCTAAATGCGTTAAAGCAACAGTGGCAGACTCAAGTTGAAGCCACTAAAGTGGCATTAGATACGCTTCAATTGCAAATCAAACAGCTTAAACGTCAGCGCAAACAACTTTCAAATGGATTGCAAAAAAAGCTGTTTGCTCAATATCAGTTTTTAAATGTCTTAGGTGAAGCACGAGATTTAAACGATATTTTCAATGATGCACCTAATCATTTACCACCAGCAGGTGCAGGCGAATGTGCGGCACCTAAGTTACTGCAATACGCATTTACACATCAATTTACTCCAATTGCGATGGCAGAGTTTTGGTGGGGCTCATCGCCAAAATCTGAGATAAAACAGCATAAAAACTACTACCCGGCTTGTCACGGAAAATGCCGACCTATTCTGACTCACATGCTAAAAGGCATGCAAGTGGATGACGATCCACTGTTGATTAATCCGGGTAAAGATCAGCACATTGATATTATTTATCAAGATGATGCGATGGTGATTATTAACAAGCCTGCTGAATTGTTATCGGTACCGGGTAAAAATATCACCGACTCGGTGTTTAGTCGTATGCAGCAGCTATTTCCCACTGCGACAGGGCCGCTGATTGTTCATCGCTTAGACATGTCGACCTCAGGCCTAATGGTGATTGCACTCACCAAAGAAGCTAACAAAGCTCTACAACAGCAGTTTATTCAACGCAGCGTCACTAAACGTTATATCGCGCTAATTGAGGGTGTACCAAGTCAAGATGAGGGCGATATTAGTTTGCCATTGCGGGTGGATTTGGACGATCGTCCGAAGCAGTTAGTGTGTTATGAGCATGGCAAACATGCCGAGACGCATTGGCAAGTTTATCAACGTCAAAGACAGCGCACTTTAGTATATTTGTACCCTAAAACCGGGCGAACCCATCAATTACGCATGCATTGTGCCCATCACGATGGTTTGCACATGCCAATAGTCGGTGATGATTTATACGGCATCGCCACCAACCGTTTGCATTTACACGCCCAATATTTAGCGCTTACTCATCCACTGACTGGCGAAGATTTAGTGTTTGAAACGAAAGCCGATTTTGAATAATCATCATATAAAAATAGAGACAGCATCAGTAAAAGTATCTAAAGACACTTTTACTGATCGACTCAAACACTCTGAGTGTTAAGTAATTAGTTGCTTTAATACTACAACTTAAAGCTACTGACCTCTTGTTGAAGTGATGCAGCTAAATGAGCCAATTTCTGTGCTTGTGTCATTGAGGTTTTCGCTTCAATTGACAAGTTTTCCGATACTTCGCGAATAGATTCCGTATTACGGTTTATCTCACTTGTCACTGAGGTTTGTTCTTCTGCTGCCGTGGCAATTTGACTCGCCATATCTGAAATCTCATTAATCGCTTTAGTGATCTGCAATAAACTCTCACTAGCCGAATTAGCATCCGATACGCTGGTTTCTGCCATTTCACGACTTTGTGTCATTGACTTAACAGCTTTTTCCGCCGTTTTTTGTAGGGTCTCAATTGTAGCTTGAATTTCTTGAGTCGATGAATGAGTACGTTGTGATAACACTCGAACTTCATCAGCCACTACAGCAAAACCTCGGCCTTGTTCTCCCGCACGAGCGGCTTCAATCGCAGCATTCAATGCCAACAAATTAGTTTGCTCGGAGATCCCGCTAATGGTTAACAGAATACTGTTAATTTTCTGTGAGTGTTCATTCAAGTCACCAATAATCTGCCCTGCTGTACTCACTTCTTTGGCTAGACTTCGTATTGATGCTTGGCTTTGCATTACCTGTTTTTGACCGTGGGTTGAAAGCTCTACCGCATCTTGTGCTATGTGTGCTGTATGTTCGGCATTGCTGGCAATCTCTTCGGTAGCACTGGCCATTTCAGTTACGGCTGTGGCGACCATAGTCACTTCATCTTGCTGAATGACAATACGATCGCTATTTTTAACCGCTGATGCACTGCTATCTGTCGCTTGATATTCTAATTGGCCTGCAATTTTATGCATCCGAGAAATCATCCCGTGAATACGTTCAGCAAATTGATTAAAACCAGACGCTAAGCGACCTATTTCATCATGACTGTTGGCGGTTTCAATACGCACGGTTAAATCACCTTCTCCTTCGGCAATATCGTTTAGAGCTTGGGCAACACGTTCAAGATCTTTAAATTGAATTTTAAAAATAACGGTAAGCATTAATCCGAAAAGAATAAGTAAAGTCGCCCCTATCGCTGACATCCACCAAGCGAGAACGGTAGCCGGTGACATAATTTGTTGCTTATCCATTACGAAAATTAATGCCCACTCTGTCGAAGGGATTGCCGCAACATACAAAAGCTTAGTTGTACCATCGAGCTCACGCTCTTCAATACTGTTGGCTTTGGACCTTTGTGCTAACCAACTATTAGTGAATTGTTCATCGACGCTACTGAGTTGTTTATTATTCAATTGACTATGTGGATGGCTGATAATCAGTCCGGTATAGTCAACCATTACAGCGTAACCATCACCCGGGACGTCTAAGCTCTGGACGGCATCGGTTAACTGAACAATGGTTAAGTTAGCGGCGGTAACACCAAACAATTTGCCATTAGCCATCACAGGTGCAGCAATCGTCACAACTTGCTTCTGTAAAGTAGTACTAATATAAGGCGCTGTCATAATCATACTGCCTGCGGCCTTAGCATCTATATACCAAGGTCTTACTCTTGGATCATAACCTGCGGTATTTAATGCAGGATCTTGACGGTACATGTTGCCTTGCTCATCGCCAAAATAAGTTAATGCAAAACCCACAGCGTTGTGAGCTTGGAGTAAAAAAGGCGTGATATTAACAGTTGGGTCAGCTTCAATGGTTTGTTTCAGGCTGGTGATGGCCTGCTTTCTATCTTGCATCCATTCGCCAATTCCTTGAGTAAAGGTCACTGCTAGTTGGTCTATTTCATCTTGGGTATTGGTTAATGCATTATTTCTAATAACATAACTAGATATGCTCACCAACACCACGATAGTGATCAGTACTGCAAAAAGACTGCTAAGAAGCAGACGTGTTTTTAGTGTCGATTGCATGAGCTCTTCCTTTATAATCCAAAGTTTTCCAGTGATACGACTTTATATCGGCAGCAAATGTCAAAACATGCGATCGTAAAACACTAAAAAATTAATCGTTGATTCGGATTTTACTCCTGGCCAGGACAATCATTGATTTAGCAGTCAATCATTTAGCATCACAACTTAACCTTAAACACATTCTGCTGCATGTACGCATTCCATCATGACCCAATAGAGCACTCTAATGATGAGTCATTTAAAATCTGAGTATAGCCGAACTAGAAATACAACAATAAGTTAACAATTTGATTTGTATCATACTCCCGAGTTAGTAATAAAACCTAAAATATAATTTCAGATCTTATGTCCCAGTTATCGCTCCATTAAGTCAACATTCGCGTAAATGTTATCCTTGCCATTAGCGCTGACAGTTGAGTTTGCCAAGCATGCGCTGTCACAATAGCCACGTTGGCGAGCAAGCTTATTCGATAAACGTTATAGAAGTTTATTGCTGAAAGTGACACTCGAGTTAATTTGATAACAGCGGGTTTATATTGAGCAGAAATACATGACGGATGACGAACATCGACTTCGTTCAGCGAGGATTAAGCAAGAAGGAAAAGTTCACAAAGGCTTGAGTAGAGCGAACCTTGTACGTTATTTCATTAAAAATATAGCGCTTAACTAACGGGTT
This sequence comes from Shewanella vesiculosa, assembly GCF_009994065.1. NCBI lineage: Bacteria > Pseudomonadati > Pseudomonadota > Gammaproteobacteria > Alteromonadales > Shewanellaceae > Shewanella > Shewanella vesiculosa. Next base: position 479,702 of record NZ_JAACSD010000006.1, on the reverse strand, counting down.
AGCTTATCAATAAACTAACCCGTGTTGATGGCCAGTGTTATAACTCAAACAACACATCGGTGCGGATAATGTATTTAACCCCAGACAAAATAGGCTCTGAGCTATGAATGCAATGCAGCGGATGCATGCCATGTGGGAAACACAAGACACTTCCTGCTGGCGTTCGCACGTCAACTTGACGCATATTATCGCCATGTTTTGCTGGTAAACTTGGGTTGTCGGCATTAACTAAAAAGCGCGTGGCACCGCCTTCAAAGTCTTCTGTCAGTAAGATTAAAAATGTCAGCAGACTATAGCGATCGCCAAAAGCATCTCGCACTAACTGACCGTCTATAACTTGGCTTCCCGGCCACGAACCATCTGAATGCGGCTTAAAGAAATCACCCTGATTATAGCGATAAAAACGAAAGCGATTATTGAGTCCCAAGGCTGCTTTACCAGCAAAAATGCCCAAGTTATCATCCATAAGATGGTTAACTCTATTCCAAATAACTTGCTCTGTGGTGTTATCAACCACCCAGGTTAAACTGTCGTTATGGCGAACATTGCGTGGTAATGACACCGCGGCGTCGGGTAAAAAGCCCATCGACTCACTCACCGAAATTAGCCGTTTACACTCATCTGGCGTCAATACATTCAATAATTGAAACGCACCTGGCACTTCGGCTAACATTTTTTTACTCACGTTAGCACGCTCAGTTTCGGTCCACTTTGCCTCATTAAGCTCAGCCACATTAGCGTGATGATTAGCCCATGTCGGCAATGCCGGATGTTCAGCGCCGGGTTCTAGTGCCACCACAAAATAATCTGAATTTACTTTTGCTGTGTTCATGTTTTTATACCTTTAACCATAAAATGGGCTAGCAATGTTTAACTAAAAAAGTGTGAGAGTTATTGTTTAATAAACATTATTTACTAAAAAATAACTGCTTACGAATAAGTGTGGCTAACCGCAAAAATTAATAACTCATCACTCGCACTTGAGCAAATTGGCGATGCCCTGCTGCAGTGCCATGAAAACCAAAACCACTTTGCTTAGCTCCTACCCATGGCGCATTGCCAGAGCCAGCACCTTGATTAACCCCAACCATGCCAGCCTCAAGTTGTTCGGCAACGGCTTTAGCACCTTGGCCACCAAACACCACAGCAGCTAAACCATAGTGGCTGTTATTCGCGCGACTAATGGCTTCATCAATATCACTAAAACGGCTGATAGCCACTACAGGGCCAAAGGTTTCTTCACGTTCTAGCAGCATTTCAGGAGTAATATCTGTCACAACTGTAGGTTGAATAAACGGTAGTTCATAGTGATCACTACCTAATAAAATACTCGCGCCTTTGGCTGTAGCATCTTGTAACTGCTCAAGTACTTTTTGGTGCTGTGTAGGATTCACTATCGGGCCAATATTCACATTCGCAGCGTCCCATGCACCCACACGATAACGGCTGGCTAAGGCCACCACTTTTTGTTCAAACTCATCGGCAATTTGCTGGTCTACATATACTCGTTCAGTGGAAGTGCACATCTGCCCAGCGTTTTCAAACGAGCTTGCCACGGCAAAACGCACCGCGGCATCCATATTGGCACCGGCCATCACAATCATAGGATCGTTGCCGCCAAGCTCCATTACTAAACGTTTTAACCCCGATGCGGCATTAGCCATAATGTGTTTACCTGCAGCCATAGACCCGGTAAATGCCACCATATTAATGTCTGCAGCAACCAGTGCCTGGCCAAGGGCTTTATCACCTTGAACCACTTGCAGCACATGCTGTGGTAGCACCTTATTAAGGGTATTAATAAACAATTCGGCCACTAGCGGAGTTTGTTCAGACGGCTTTAATATCACACTGTTACCCGCTATAAGTGCTGGCATCAGTAAGTTATTGGCCATGGCTATCGGATAATTCCATGGCGAAATGACGGCTACAACACCCAAAGGACGGTATTGTAATTCAGTACGATTATCAACTTGCTCAGTGGCTAATGCATCGCCTATTTCACTGGCAAAATAGCCTGCATTTTGTAATGTACCGCCCACTTCATAGGTGGCACGGCGATAATCTTTGCCCATTTCTTGGCCAATGAGTGTTGCCAGTTCATCTTGCACTGCGTGTAATTGTTGATACGCTTTAACCACATACTGTTGCCGTTCAACTAATGGCAAACTTGCCCAAGCTTTTTGAGCAACTTGCGCATTGCTTATCACTATTGGCAACTGCTCGATGCTGGTTGTTTCTACGCTACCTACCGCTGTGGCTTCAATGTGTTCTCCGCCATCGACTTTATGATAACTCGCGGGATCGTAAGAGGTTAATACTGCCATGGAGAAACATTCCTTAATGGTACTAAAGTGACGCTAGTCTAATTGCTGTCTATTTTGATACAATGGAATACAAAAGCAACCAGTATACTTTTAGTAACCTAGGTTAGATTGATGAAAACTAAAATTGAAACAATGACTAACGGTCAAAAAAAAGTTATCAACGCTTGTGCTGAACCTTGCTCGGTCGAGCGTGGTATGCGGGTATTAGGTGGAAAATGGAAAGCATCGATATTATGGCACTTGCAAGATGGTCCAGTGCGATTTAATGATTTGTCGCGCATGTTAGGCGGGGCAAGTAAAAAAATGGTCGATCAACGCCTGAAAGAATTAGAAGCCCAAGGACTGGTGACTCGCCATGTGATTAGTGATCGTCCTATTGCTGTGTCTTATAGTATTACCGATCTTGGTCGCACGGCATTGGATATTTTAGAGCGCTTAAAAGAGTGGGCAGATGAGTATATTGTTTAGCAAAGTACTCTGGGCTAGATCTCCACAAAGATTAATTAGCTAACGACTCAACAGCTTAATTGTCACAAAATAATAACAATATGTTAGGCTTGTCACTATTACGGAGATGAAATGCATGGAAGCCTTAATCTAAGGTGCTGTTATTTATGTTGCGTTACTTATCTGTGGCGATTTTCATCATTACATTTTTCAATTCGCCGATTTCAAATGCCAGACCAGCCATCACTTTTTACACCGAAAGCTATCCTCCATTTCAGTCGCTAAATTCTCATGGAGAATTGGTTGGCTTTTCGATTGATGTGTTACATGCTACCCAGCAATACCTTGATTTTGATATTAATATTCAAATCATGCCTTGGAGCCGAGCATATAAAAATGCCGCAAAAAATCCTGATACATTTATTTTTTCGATAGGAAAATCCGAAAAACGTTTACAACAGTTTAAATGGATAGGTGATTTTCACACGGTGCGAAATGTTATTTACAAAAAGACCTCTCGAGCTGACATCAATATCGTTAACAAACAAGATATTAATCAATACACGCTGGCGTTACCAAGAAGCGACATTTCACTAGAGAGTCTCAACATTCAGCATGAACACCCAAATGTCTATTTGGTTGCAAACCAAACTAAAGCCCTAAAAATGCTTTATTATGATCGAGTGGATTTAGTCAATAATAATGATATCGGCCTATCCGGCTCAATAAAGGCATTGGGGCTTAAACGGTCTGATTTCACCATTGCGTATGTTATTAATAACATCGAGCTAGGTATAGCAACCCATAAAGATACTCGGGTTGAATTACTCGAAATGATGCGACATGCATTTGATACGGTTAAACAAAATGGCCAGTTCGAGCTTATTGTAAAAAAGTGGTTTCCTGTACGAATATCACCACAAGCAGCAACTCAGATCGCGGGACCAATAACGGTTGAGCCTGATAATCATAGTCAAACCACGATTGAACCACTTTCGCTTTAATAGGCTCATGTCGCTGAAACCAGTATATGGGTTCAGCGACAACATCAATGATTAATAATCGAACCCTAACTGCGCTTTAATGCCATCATTAAACGCATGTTTTATCGGAACAATTTCACTTACGGTATCAGCTAACTCAATAATGTCACGATGACAAGCGCGGCCAGTGATAATCACATGTTGCATCGCTGGGCGATTTCTTAACGCCGTTAATACTCGCTCAAGTTCGATATAGTGATAACTGACCATGTAAGTTAATTCATCTAACAACACCATGTTGATCGATTCATCTTTAAGGAGTTTTTCAGCTTCGAGCCAAGCTTCCATGGCAGCTTGGGTGTCTTTTTCTTTGTCTTGAGTTTCCCAAGTAAAGCCGGTGCCCATGACATGAAATGGTACACCTGCACCTTCGAGTAAATTACGCTCACCACAAGCCCAAGTGCCTTTAATAAATTGCACTACCGCGGCTTTATGACCATGACCCACAGCGCGCGTCACAGAGCCAAAACCAGAGGTTGATTTGCCTTTACCATTACCGGTTAACACTAATAAAATGCCTTTCTCATCTTGAGCAGCAGCAATTTTGGCATCAACACCCACTTTAACTTTCTGTTGGCGGGCTTTATGACGTTCAGCTTTGTTTGCATCAATAGTGCTAGCTTGTTCATTATCGTGGTTATCAGTTGTCATGAGATTATTCCTTTCAATGTGTTCATGTCCAAATGCGCTTCGAGTACGTCGGCAAGACGATTTAGTTGCTGCTCGCGGATCTGGTTAATATCAATAGCATGGCGACTCTCTAAGCCGGCCCACTGCAAAATAAGTTGGCATGCAGCGGGATGATCGAATAATCCATGCACGTAAGTCGCTAAAATTTGTTGGTCATTGCTCACCATGCCATCAAGCTTAGTAACTGGTATGGGCTGATCGGCATATTGTTCAATCGATAACGGCTGAGTTATATTCTCTGTAAGTGAAGACTCACCACAATGGATCTCATAACCACTAAACTCTACCTGCTGGCCTTGTAAACGTAAGTGACCCCTTACTTGAGTTAAGGTTTTACTAGCAGTTAGTACGGTAGTAATCGGTAATAAGCCCAATCCGTCACTGCAACCAACGTTATCTTCAATACCTAAGGGATCATCAATCCACTCACCGAGCATTTGGTAACCGCCACAAATCCCGATGACTTTACCGCCGTAACGTAAATGCTTTTTCAGGGCGAGATCCCAACCCTGCTCGCGCACAAAAGCTAAATCTGCACGCACATTTTTACTGCCAGGCAATATGACTAAATCCGCGGCTGGCCACTCAGATGCTTGAGCCATGCTCTGTATAGTCACATAATGAAAATCAATATGCGGGTGTAAACGCAGTGGATCAAAGTCGGTATGATTACTGATCCTTGGATACACTAATACCAACACAGACAAACGCTGACTGGCAGATAATGGAGTCGATAACGTGCTTTGAGGGTTATCAATTAATGCATCTTCAGCGTCTAAATGCAGGTCGTGTAAATAAGGTAATACGCCTAATACTGGTTTTTGAGTATAAGCTTCAAGCCAGTCGATACCAGACTGCAACAAGCTGATGTCACCGCGAAAACGATTAATCACAAAGCCTTTTACCCGTGCTTGCTCAGACGGGCTTAATAATGCCAACGTACCAACTAAATGGGCGAACACACCACCTTTGTCAATATCGGCAATAATGATTACTGGGCAATCAGCCTCCTCAGCAAAGCCCATATTGGCAATATCACCTTGGCGTAAATTTATTTCGGCCGGGCTACCCGCACCTTCAGTCACCACCAAGGAATATTGCTGCTGCAGGCGAGTGTAAGATTGCATTACCGCCGCTAATGCCATGGTTTTATAACCTTGGCTCTGAGGTCCGAAAAAGGCCTTAGCTTCTAATGTAGACAAGGCTTTACCGTGAATAATCACTTGCGCGCTCGTATCTGAGCTGGGCTTTAATAACACCGGATTAAAATCGGTATGAGGCGCTAAACCACAAGCAATAGCCTGCAGTGCTTGGGCGCGGCCAATTTCACCACCATCAAGGGTTACGGCGCTGTTTAACGCCATATTTTGCGGCTTAAACGGAGCAACGCTCACGCCTTGACGGGCAAATAAACGACACAGCCCCGCCACTAAGGTGCTTTTACCCGCATCGGAAGTAGTGCCTTGCACCATTAATGCGCCGCAAAGGGGGTCACCTGTTACAGGTGTGGAATGAACTAATGACATTATGCTTTTAAGGGCAATGGCAGGCCTGCAACCACCAAAGTCACTTGGTCAGATATCGCTGCTACCGCTTGATTTAACCAACCAGCTTCATCAACAAAACGGCGGTTGAGCTCGCCCATAGGCACAATACCCGAACCGACTTCATTGCTAACTAACACCACTTCACTTTGCAATGCAGACAAACTGTCGAGCAATAATGACTTTTGCATGGCCCACGAAGCGCCATCATCTAGTAGTAAATGATTGGTAAGTAATAAGGTTAGGCAATCGAGCAAGATCACTTGCTGGGGTTTATCGATTGCCACTAAGGTTTGGGCAATATCATAAGCTTGTTCGTGCAGTATCCAGCCATGGGGGCTGGATACTCTATCTTGTTGGTGTTGGTGAATACGTTGCGACATTTCTGTGTCTAACGCGGTCGCGGTTGCTAAATACACGCATTGATAACCAATCGCGGCGTATTCAGCAACGCATTGCTCAGCAAAGCGACTCTTACCACTGCGCGCACCACCTAACACCAAATGAATCATTAGCTTAACCCAACCGCTAAAATAACTAAGTAACAACATACTTCGCTGATTTGTTGCGCTGCCCCTAACGTATCACCGGTGTAGCCACCAATCTGTTTTCGGAAAAAGCCACCAAGCAAAATACGCACTAACCACAAGGTAATAAACAACACAAATGCCGCCACGCCGTTAAGCCATAACAACACAAAAATACCGCTAGCAATCAAAATAAATAAATCGTTTAACTGTTGGTTTTCTGCAATAGGCTTAGATTTGCTGCTATCGTCATCGCGAACATATTGTTCACTAAAAATTAAGCTAGAAGCCACCACTCGACTTAAGGTATGGCCTGCTACCAGAGCGCTTACCGCAGCCATAGGGCTGTATAATGCTAGCTCGACTAACAGTTGCCATTTCAGTAATAACACTAACCCCAAGGCTAAAGCACCATAACTGCCTAAGCGCGAATCTTTCATAATCCGCAGCTTATCTTCTACTGTCCAACCACCACCAAAGCCATCAGCGGTGTCGGCTAAGCCGTCTTCATGAAACCCACCTGTCACCAACACACCGGCCACCATCGCCAGTAGAATGGCAATGCTCGCCGGTAAAATTAATTGTGCTAACCAAAATACCAACGCACAAATCAAACCTATCATTAAACCGACCAAACCAAAATAACGACTGGCCTGATTCAGTTTATCGCGATCAATCACCACCCATGATGGAACGGGGATCCGAGTAAAAAAACTCATTGCCACAAAAAACAAATTTAACTGCCGCAACCACTTTATCTCGCCAGACATGTTGTACCCTTAAACGACATTATGAACGCCAGCATCATCGAAACTGGCCATTTGATTGTAAAAATGCACCGCGGCTTGAATTAACGGCAAGGCTAATGCAGCGCCTGTGCCTTCTCCAAGTCTTAATCCCAGCGACAACAAAGGTGTTGCTTGTAGCTGTTGTAACAAAAGCTTGTGTCCTTGCTCTTGCGACTCGTGAGCAAAGATTAAATAGTCTCTTGATTGTGGGGATAATTTTACCGCAACTAATGCTGCAGCAGTAGCGATAAAACCATCAATGACCACTAATATTTTTTGCTCTGCGGCTGCTAAAATAGCCCCAGTCATTTGCACGATTTCAAAGCCCCCCACATGAGCTAAAATAGCCTCTGGAGACACTAAAGCAGGCTGATGCAATGCCAGAGCTTGATTAATTAATTGTGTTTTGGTGACTAAGGTTGCATCGTCAATGCCCGTGCCTCGACCAACACATTGCTCAACATCAATATTAAGCATTGCTGACATTACCGCCGTCGCGGCAGACGTATTACCTATGCCCATTTCACCTAAGGCAATCAGATTACAGCCTCCAGCAACATGACGCATAACCAGCTGGCGAGCTAACTCAAACCCTTGGGCGACTTTTTCAAGCCCCATAGCAGCACACAAATGCATAGCGTGAGTACCGGCGCCTAAGCGCTGATCGATAACGCTCGTTTGCCCTGTCAGCGGTTGTAATATGCCGCAATCAATAATTTCAAGTTCAAAGCCGACCTGGCGACAAAACACGTTAATTGCCGCGCCGCCTTGAACAAAGTTATGCACCATTTGAGTCGTCACTTCGCTTGGCGCAATCGACACGCCATAAGCGGCAATACCATGGTCGGCAGCAAACACTAACATAGTTGGCTTAGTGATTTGCAGCTGTGAACTTAATCGCTGCTGATTGCCATTATATTGCACCCGAGCAACCTGTAATGCCAACGATTCTAGTTGACCTAAAGCCCCTAGCGGTTTGGTTTTTTGATTAATCTTATGCTGGATGATGTCATCAACATCTGGATTAACGGCTTCTATAACAAACATTTCAACTCCAACAACTTGGGCTAATAAATTTCAACATGATGCGCATAGCAATTCTTATAAAAGTTCTTATACCTGTGTCTAAATAATTAGCGCCGTTGGCGTAAAATAAACAAGAAAAACACACTGCCTAACGCTGCTGTAATAATACCAACGGGCAATTCTTGATTAAATAAAACACATCGCGCTATCACATCAATCCACACCATAAATAAGCCACCCAACATCGCGGTTAAGATCATCGGCTGACGCCCAGAAAACAATAACCTAACCGTGTGCGGGATCATTAAACCGACAAAACCAATGCCACCACACGTTGCCACTAGCATTGCCGTAATAAGCGAACACAGTAACAACATACTCAAACGCAATTTAGCGACATTAATTCCTAAGGTATGCGCGGTTTCATCTCCCGCTTGTAACGCCATAATTTGTCGTCTAAAGGTCAACATAATTAATAAACTAACCCCTACCGTTACACTCGGTAACAGTAAGTTAGACCAACTGGCTTTGGCAAAACTGCCTAAACTCCAAAACAGCACTGACGCCGCAGCCTGTGGGGTCGAAAAATACAACAACAAACTGGTCAATGCACCAAACAGAAACGAGGTCGCCACACCGGATAACAACATACGTTCAACTTGGCTACTTCGACCAGGTCCCGACAACATAAACACCACCAACACAGATAAACTGGCGCCGATGAATGCTCCTATCGGAATACTTAATGTCGACCAAGACCACCAAGGTTGTGCGGTAAAGTTTGGCGCTAGGGTAAATACCCCTGAAAACATCTCGGCAAACAAACCCGTTTGACTGAATAACGACACCACCAACACCGCACCAAATGACGCCCCAGAGCTAATGCCAAACAAATACGGGTCAGCTAAAGGATTGCGGGTCACGGTTTGTAATACACTGCCCGCTATAGACAAACCAGCGCCAGCGACAAAGGCCAATAAAATTCTCGGTAAGCGTAATTCAAGCACAATACGTTGGGTTATCTTAACTGCATGATCACTGCCATCAATCGCACTCGGCATGTCGCCGCCTAATAAGGTATTAAATATCATTAATACGTCATTTAGATGAATATTGGCCGCCCCAAAACTGGCGGCAAAAATCGGGGTAAGCAGTGTAACCACAACCAACAAGCTGAAGTAAACATAATAGCGACGTTGGGATGCATCAATCATGATCAGGGCCCACTTTGTGGCTGGGTTGGTAACCATAAAAATAACTAATCAGGGGTTTTGCGTGTTGTGGATGAACATTAATGTCGCAGCACACACCGAACACATCACTAATTTGTCGCTCGGTCAGCACTTCAGTTGGAGTGCCTTTAGCAATTAACTGTCCGTGATCGAGTAGTAATAATTTATCGCACATCGCGCTGGCTAAATTTAGATCATGTATCGATGCGATAACACTAATGCCTAATGATTTAACCAGTTCAAGAATTTGAATTTGATAACGAATATCTAAATGATTAGTGGGTTCATCTAAAATAAGAATATGCGGTTGTTGCACGATAGCGCGGGCAATAAGTGCACGCTGTTTTTCACCACCAGATAACAGTTCATACTGTTGCAGTGCTTGTTGCTGCAAGCCCACTTTGGCTAATGCGCTTAATACACGCTCACGGTCTTGGACGGTATTAGGATCAAACAAACCTTTATGCGGCGTTAACCCCATGGTCACTAACTGCTCGGTGGTCATGTCAAAATAATGCGGCGTATCTTGTTGTACCACCGCAATATTTTGCGCTAGCAACTTAGATGAAAACTCACTGATGGGTTTGGAAAAAATCGCAATATCGCCGCTCGTGGGCACAATGTAACGATACAGGCAACGTAACAAACTTGACTTACCCGCGCCATTTGGGCCAATTAAGCCTAGCATTTGGCCTTTAGGCAGACTGAAATGAATGTCAACCAAAATCATTTTATTATCGACTTGCCAAAAAAGATGATTTACATCTAATACAGACTCAGACATGCAAGTAACCTCGCCATGTCCAATTAATTAACACATACATCGATTTAATCACTCCACTAAGTCACCCGCTTAGGTATGGATAATGAGGCGATTCAAAGCTGGTATCTGACTTATGCACCAATACTTAATTGATCCATTTACAGTTGCGGGTACAGTTTGGGCTTATCCCAATTCCCAATACCTTGAAAGGCACTACTTTTTAAACTATCGTGTTGAAGATAATCATCTTAACGACATGATGTTAATACAATAAATAGTAAGCTAGTCATTTTAACACCATGATATTGAGACTATAACGACAATGACAGTAACGCCATAACACGACTCTGGTGGTTCTCAAGTCTTAGGCCAATGTAAGGTAAAACTCACTTTAGCGGCTTTAGTATCTTTTATTGGCGGCTGAAAACGATCAATATTATCAACATCGTCAGGCCAATACACATCGAGCACCATAATAGCAGCATAGGGGATCGCAAGGTTAGCGAATAATCCGCTACATTGGCCAGTATTGAGTACATATCCGACTAAACAGCGCATTACGCCACCATGAGTCACCACTAACGCATGGGGACAATCGTCACCATTAGGCTTTTGTTGAGCACTATCGGTCTGCGCAAAAGAGCTCCAAAGAGCATCAACAACGGTCATTAAGCCAGCTTCCACTCGTGCGGCAAAATCGGTTACCGACTCAGCCTTGTCTGGTGTATTTTGTGCCAGCCAAGGGTTATCCCAATAAGCATTAAATTGTTGTGGGTTTTGCAGATAAATAGCATCAAATGATTGCCCATCCCAGACACCAAAATCAATTTCTTGTAGTGAAGATAAAGTGGTTAACGGTAACGATAGTTGCTGTGCTAAAGCTTGACTAAATAACTGACAACGCAACAACGGCGAACTAAATACATGACTAATCGGATATTGCTGCTCGATAAAAGCTTGCTGCATTTGCGTCATACCAATATCGGTAAGCTTCACATCGGTGCGGCCGCGGAATATCCCTCCACCTTCACACTCACCATGGCGCATTAATATTATCTTGGCTCGCTTCATTGACATAAACCTCAGTTAGAGAGTCATAAACATTTATCAAACAGTGCCTTGCACTGCTAACACAGAGCAAATGTCCCCTCAATTTAATTAACTATTCTGATGTTAACTTGCTTATCCAGCTATCGAGTAAATCAAATTAAATCAAATTGCGCCTCATTGAGCTTAAATCAGCCTTGCTCTAGCGGTAAAAATTCGCGTACTATGGACGTCTATACGTTTATATGTCCAAAATACTATCTTAACAGGTCAGCATATAAAAGGTCATCATTATGAGCAATAGCTCTGATCTACACTAGCAACCAAAAATTGCCTGTAGTAGCTGTAATAAACAATGATGTTATCGCCCTACTCTGGTAAAAATAAGGGTATGCTTATCTCAATTAAGGTATCAAGCAACATAGTGATAAAAAGGTAACTGTTATGGCGAAATCGACTTCTTACAGTCAAACACTTGAACAACTTAATGTATTGTTAGCGCAGCGTATTGTGATTTTAGATGGCGCAATGGGCACCATGATCCAAGACTATAAGTTGGAAGAAGAAGATTATCGTGGCGAGCGTTTTAAAGATTGGCATTGCGATGTTAAAGGCAACAATGACTTATTAGTACTCAGCCAAGCGCAAATTATTAAAGATATTCATACCCAGTACCTGTTAAACGGTGCCGACATTATTGAAACCAACACCTTTAATGCCACCACCATCGCCATGGCCGATTACGATATGCAGTCTCTGGCCGCCGAAATTAACCTAGCCGGAGCCCAAATTGCCCGCCAAGCAGCCGACGAAGTGGCTGCGCAAACGGGTTTGCCACGTTATGTTGCTGGCGTATTAGGCCCAACTAACCGCACCTGCTCTATCAGTCCAGACGTTAACGACCCTGGGTTTCGTAATGTCAGTTTCGACCAATTAGTCGACGCTTATGTCGAATCCACCAGCGCCTTAATTGAAGGCGGCGCCGATATCATTTTAGTTGAAACCATTTTTGATACCTTAAACGCCAAAGCTGCTCTATTTGCGATTGAAAAAGTATTCGATCAACTCGGCGATCGCCTACCCGTTATGATCTCAGGCACCATTACGGACGCCTCAGGCCGAACCTTAACTGGGCAAACCACAGAAGCCTTTTATAACTCTTTACGCCATATCAAGCCGTTATCGATTGGCCTTAACTGTGCCCTTGGTCCTAAAGAGCTGCGCCCATACGTTGAAGAATTATCGCGTATTGCCGAGTGTTATGTTTCCGCCCACCCAAATGCTGGCTTACCCAACGAATTTGGTGGCTACGATGAAACCCCAGAAGAAATGGCCGAAGTCATTAATCAATGGGCTCAAGAAGGCATGCTCAACATTGTCGGCGGCTGTTGTGGTAGTACACCCGCTCATATCAGCGCCATTCGTGAAGCGGTACTCAGACACGAACCCAGACAGATCCCAGATCTGCCCGTGGCTTGTCGTTTATCGGGCCTAGAGCCTTTGACCATAGATAAAAATTCGTTATTTGTTAACGTCGGCGAGCGCGCCAACGTGACCGGCTCAGCTAAGTTTTTACGCTTAATTAAAGAAGAAAAGTTTGAAGAAGCCTTAGATGTTGTGCGTGAGCAGGTTGAAAATGGCGCACAAATTATCGACGTCAACATGGACGAAGGTATGCTCGATGGCGTCGCATCAATGGCAAAGTTTTTAAACTTAATCGCCTCTGAGCCCGACATCTCTCGCGTGCCAATCATGATTGACTCATCAAAATGGGAAGTGATTGAAGCCGGTCTTAAATGCGTCCAAGGCAAGTCGATTGTTAACTCGATTTCGATGAAAGAAGGTGAAGCCAAATTTATCGAACAAGCCACCTTAGTCAAACGCTATGGTGCTGCTGCCATTGTAATGGCCTTTGACGAAGACGGCCAAGCTGACACTCGTGAACGTAAAACTCAAATCTGTACTCGTGCTTATCGCATTTTGGTCGATATTGTCGGCTTTCCTCCAGAAGATATTATTTTTGATCCCAACATCTTCGCTATTGCCACCGGTATTGATGAACACGACAATTATGCTGTCGACTTTATCGAAGCCATTAAAGACATCAAAGCCACCTTGCCACACGCGATGATCTCCGGCGGTGTGTCTAACGTGTCATTCTCATTCCGCGGTAACAACCCAGTGCGCGAAGCCATTCACGCGGTGTTTTTATACCATGCCATTCAAGCGGGTATGGACATGGGTATTGTTAACGCAGGTCAGTTAGCCATATACGATGATATTGACCCAGAGCTAAAAAAACGGGTTGAAAACGTAGTTCAAAACTTAACTTGCCCTGTAGCCGACTCAAGTAACACTGAACAACTGCTCGACATCGCTGAAAGCTTTAGAGGCGATGGCTCACAAGTGGCTAAAAAAGAAGATTTAGCCTGGCGCAGTTGGCCAGTATCGCAGCGTTTGTCGCATGCATTGGTTAAAGGTATTACTGAATTTATTGACGAAGACACTGAAGCTGCCCGCCAAGAAGCTGTGCGTCCACTGGACGTGATTGAAGGGCCATTAATGGACGGCATGAACGTGGTCGGCGACTTATTTGGCGCAGGCAAAATGTTCTTACCACAAGTAGTTAAATCGGCTCGGGTAATGAAAAAAGCCGTCGCTTACCTTAATCCTTATATCGAATTGGAAAAGGTTGCTGGCCAGTCAAACGGGCGAATTTTAATGGTCACCGTAAAAGGTGATGTGCATGACATAGGTAAAAATATCGTCGGTGTGGTTCTCGCCTGCAACGGCTACGAAGTGGTCGATCTTGGGGTAATGGTATCGGTCGATAAAATTCTCGATGCAGTAAAAGAGCATAATATCGACATCATCGGCATGTCAGGTTTAATCACTCCAAGTTTAGATGAAATGGTGCACAACGTGAAAACCTTCCACCGTGAAGGCTTAACCATCCCTGCAATTATCGGTGGTGCAACCTGCTCTAAAATTCATACCGCAGTAAAAATAGCACCGCATTATCCACATGGCGCCATTTACATTGCCGATGCATCTCGTGCTGTGCCTATGGTGTCAAAACTGATTAATAACGCCACTCGCCAGGCTACCATCGACGAGGCTTACGCCGAATACGACATGATGCGTGAAAAACGTTTGTCGCAAACTAAGCGTAAAACCATCGTATCGATTGAAGCGGCGCGTGATAATCGTTGTCAACACGACTGGGAAAACTACACCCCGTTTACGCCTAATGTATTAGGCCGCCAAGTATTTGATGACTACCCGCTAGAAGACCTAGTCGAACGTATCGACTGGACGCCGTTCTTTAGAAGCTGGGAACTGCACGGTCATTACCCTGAAATTTTAAAAGACAAAGTCGTTGGTGAAGAAGCAGTTAAATTATTTGCCGATGGCCAAGCCATGTTGAAGCAAATTATTGCTGAAAAGTGGCTTACCGCCAAAGCAGTAATCGGTTTATTCCCAGCCAATACCGTTAATCACGACGACATTGAGCTTTACACTGATGAAAGCCGCAGCACATTAGAAATGACCACCCATCATTTGCGGATGCAGCTTGAGCGCGTGGGTAACGACAACTTCTGTTTATCTGACTTTGTTGCACCAAAAGATTCAGGCGTTGCTGACTATATGGGCGGTTTTGCGGTGACGACAGGGCACGGTATTGATGAACATGTTGCCCGTTTTGAAGCCAATCACGATGACTACAATGCGATTATGCTCAAATGTTTAGCAGACCGTTTAGCCGAAGCCTTTGCCGAGCGCATGCACGAACGTGTTCGTAAAGAATTTTGGGGTTATGCCGCGGATGAAGTGCTCGATAACGAAGCGTTAATTCGCGAACGTTATAAAGGCATTCGTCCTGCGCCAGGTTACCCAGCATGCCCAGACCACACTGAAAAAGGTTTGTTGTGGGATTTGCTCAAACCCGATGAGACTATCGATTTAAATATTACCGAAAGCTTTGCCATGTACCCAACAGCTGCAGTTTCAGGCTGGTACTTTGCCCATCCCAAATCACGCTATTTTGGCGTAACTAATATTGGTAAAGATCAGGTAGAAGACTACGCTAAGCGTAAAGGCATGACCTTGGAAGAGACAGAGAAGTGGCTAGCGCCAGTATTGGACTATGACCCGGAGTAGACTGCCACAGAATAGAGAGTGACCGAGAGTAAAGAGTAATTCTGATTAGAGTGACCTTGAATAGATAATGATCCTGAGTAATTAGGATCATTAATTCTTTTGCAGCCTAATAACCGAGGGAATCGCCAGGTCCCACCCTTACACAGGTCAAATCAAACGTCGTTCCGGCAATGCTTTTGAGCCGGAATCCAGCCCTTTGTTTTATTAAATTCTACGGCCTGTGGCTACCGAGGTCGAGGCGCTTCACAAATAGCAAATTAACATCGTAAGGTTCCCCCTTGCATAGGTCGAAAAGGGCTCAATGGTCCCCCCCCTCTTTTCTATTTACAGAAGAATTCCCCCCTGTCGTTCCGGCAACATTTTCCCTATTTAATCGACCATGGTATTAGACAAAAACCTCAATCAAACATACCCATTTTCATTATTACACCATAAAAAATAGTCATTTATAATAATAGATACCCTTAAAGAATCACTCTACAATAACGTCGTTTAAAAAATAATCGTATGAATGACAAAACAGGGAGTTGCTTCATCTATGGCCTATAGAGCATATATTGGGATTTTTGCATTCCTATCTCTCATCGTCGCCGTTAGTTGCTACTCGGAGGAGTCAATGTTTAGCATGTTTAAAAAAGTCGATGTCGAAGTGTTTCCTGAAGTGATAGGTAGCTTAACCCATGAGGGAAAACCTCTAGCAGGTATTAAGCTAAAAAGGGGTTATAAGTATTCTGGTGTAATGGAAGAAATAGAATGGGATTACACCACGACTGACAATGAAGGGAAATTTAGCTTTCCTGAAATTATTTACAGTACAAGTCAC
The DNA here is from genome assembly GCF_009994065.1 of Shewanella vesiculosa. Lineage (NCBI taxonomy): Bacteria > Pseudomonadati > Pseudomonadota > Gammaproteobacteria > Alteromonadales > Shewanellaceae > Shewanella > Shewanella vesiculosa. The sequence continues at coordinate 463,284 of NZ_JAACSD010000006.1, read as the reverse complement.
CCTAACAAGCCTTTCGCCGAAACGCGCGTTGCGCAAGCAATTAAAGTCGCAGAAGGTGACTATACAGACACTTTTCTTTGGTCAACAGTGGCTAGAGGCGAGAAACATATATCTTATCTAGTCGAGCGATTAGCACAATTAAATTGTGACCTAGCTAATGAAGCCATTAGTCAAGAAATCATTGATGAAGAGTTCCCCAGCGGAGTTGTGCGATATCAGATATTCAGTATTTGTCGCTGGCCTGAACTGGAAAAATTAGAAATCGAGAAGCAAAAAAGATTCGGTGCATAGCAAATAACAATACTAGTTAACAAGGAATGTTTATGACTCAATTAACCCCTAAATTAGCCTCAGAGCTTGCAGCTAAAGTGTACGATGTAATCGATTTAGAGTTAGTACAAAACTTTGGTAACCCATATATTAACAAACACTTTACATTCAACAATGTAGGCATAGGAAAAACTGGCGGGTTTATTTTTAATCGCCAGTCAGGTTTTGCGGCGATGGGGTTAGGCAAAGGACAATACCAAGGAGATGCTATCATAGCGATCCGCGGCACAGAATTTAGTTCTGCAGCAGACTGGGCTACAAATGCGCAAGTTGGCTTAAGTGTCGGTGATGGTAGCCAAATAGTACACGCTGGATTTAATAATGCTTTTACTTCATTAAGACCGCAGTTTGCGACTTTTTTAGATAAGTGGCGTACCTCAAATCCTGGAAAGGCGATACATTTTGTCGGACATAGCTTAGGAGGAGCAATCGCCTCACTTGCTGCCGACTGGGCATCTGTTAATAATTACGCTTCAAATATTAATTTATACACTTTTGGTGCCCCAAGAGTTGGACAACAAGGTTTTGCCACAGCTAATACCCATAGACTAAATCAAATTTTTCGCTGCACACACGGCGCCGATGTAGTCCCTAAAGTGCCTTTATGGCCTTTTATTCATGCACCTTATCAAGGTGTTGAATATCGCTTAGATAACAGTCAAGGTTTGAGGATTAGTGCTCATGGTATGGATCCTAAAGCTGGGGCTGAACCAGGTTATTTAGTCTCTGCAAACACTGAGCATTGGGGCCATTTACACGTTAAAGCTAGCGAATATTTAAAGCCGGTAAAATTACGTTATGAAAACCGCAATCAAGCAAGCTATTCAGATCAGTGGAGCGACAAACTCAGTGCAGCATTAATTACTGTCTTAAAAGAGGCAGGCTATTATGGTGCAATTGTAGCGCAAGCGACGGCTTCTTACGGTTTGACATTCTATGATCTTGTCGCCAAAACCCTTGAAAAAATTGCAGCCGCGGCAGATTCTTTCGCCGACGATGTCAGAGGCCTACTCGGCCATATGTTGTCTTTTGCAGGGGCTGTAGTCACAACCGTAGTTGACTTAACTTATGCCACTATTCGAGCCATTTTCAATAGAATGCTTTCACGCTTGTATAGTAGTGTAAAAGAAGCGATTAAGTCAGTTCACAAATAATAATTATAATGACGCTAACAAAGGTCTCGGTCACTGTAATATATCATCAGGACCGAGACCTTTTATTTACGTACCCGAATACGTAAGTAATCCCTTATGCTATTAACTGAACCATGATGTATAAGTACCAGACTCCCGAACTCTATTATTCCCTCATTAAACTTAGCTTCATATTGACACTACACACTTATCTTTACTGACACTAAACTCATTTAATCGACTCTAGCCATTGGTTAAATGATGATGCGGGCATAGCGCCCGATTGCTGTGCAACAACGTTACTCGGTTCAAATATCATTAGGTAGAAATAAACGGATAGTAAATTGAGCGAATTGTTAAGTTTACTGAACCTGAGTCAAGCGACTGTTTATTTATAAATACTGTCATTGTGCTTTAACCAGCCACTTTGATGTTGTCCACGTGGGTCGTGGTGAGTCCAATGAATAACGCCACCTTTGTTGTTAAATTCATAAACGCCGTAAAACTCGACCGTATCGCCGACATTTAAGTTTTCTATCCGTGGGGCTAAATCAATATTATGGGCAACTAATAGCGTGTTACCGCCGGCAATTTTCAGAATAAATCGTTGGTGGCGACTGCCTTTCAGATCGTCAGCAAGTATTTTTACCACATCCCCTGAACCACCAACTTGAAGGTTACTTAGCTTATTATCAATAGCATTTTGCAACACACTATCACTGTCAGCGGTATAACCAGCATAAACGTTTTGTACAATTTGAGTGGTTGAAACCTTTCGGTCTAAAAAGCTAAATAATGCGAGGCCAAATAAGCAGATAACTAAGATTTTTTTCATGTTTATCAAATCCTTTTAAACAACAATCAAAATAAAGCTAAGCAAAAACGCGATAGTTTATCGCGTTTTTAATGAGTAATCTAACGTCCACAATCTATTTAATCGACTCTAGCCATTGGTTAAATGATGATGCAGGCATAGCGCCCGATTGCTGTGCAACAACTTTGCCTTGTTTAAATACCATCAAGGTTGGAATAGAGCGAATATTGAATTGGGCAGCGAGAGCTTGTTGCTCTTCGGTGTTGAGTTTGCCGAAACGAAATTTGGGTTCCCATTTTTTAGCTGCTTGTGTAAATACTGGGGCAAAGTTTTTACACGGGCCACACCAGCTAGCCCAAAAGTCGACCACCAGTGGCAGTTCTGATTTATTAGCATGGTGACTAAAATTTGCGGCAGTTAGTGTTATCGGCTCACCCACAAATAGGCTCTGTTTGCACTTTCCACAAGTGGGTTGTTGTTCAAGACGTTCTTCAGGGACGCGATTTAAGGTATCGCAATGGGGACAGGCTATTATCATGATTAGACCTCATCAACTTCATTATTGAGACTATTAAATCATAAACCTAGATGGTGTGTTAAACGAATAATCGTTTAATCTTCTTTATCATATTATCGCCTGCGGCACTAAAGTGTTAGCCGTTAGTGGCCGCAGGCCATAAGCGAAACAGCAACTCAGTGGATGACCACTGAGTTATTAACACCCTGTAATTACCTTGGTAATCTCTGGTTCACCAGCAGTCTTCCAATGATATTGGAAGTAACAACTCGTCGCGATAACCTCAGCCGACGTTGGCTCAGCTACAGCCAAAACACCTTTGGGTGCTGCAGCAAGAATATAACTCCCACTCAATGTGTAAATGCGATAAGCCCAGTCATTAACGTCCAAACCTGCTGCTTTGAATATCTCTGGTGCAGAAGTATAACCAGCGTTAAAACCAGTTCCGGTTGGATTGGCCGCAGCAGCCCAAGGCTGGTAATTACTGCCTTTTATACCAGAAAACTCAACAGTATCAGTTAATGTATTACCCGATGTCAGTGTTTTGGTTTTAAATAAAGTGACCGCTGTTTTGATCGACCCTGTCGCCCCCTCAATAGCGGCTATATGGGCGTCAGTTTTTAAATTGATAAATTTAGGCGCAGCAACAACTGCCAAAATGCCTAAAATAATAATAACAACCACTAGCTCTATCAGAGTAAAACCTGATTGGCGTGAACCTTTTGTTAATGTACTCATACGACGAATACCCTCTGATACAGTTAATGGCCAAAGTTTATATCAATTCAGTAAGCTAATAATAGTTAAATGATTATAATTAAGTCACTATTTTTTAGTGAATTATTGCCGATTAACCTCCCCCCAATATTCACCGTCATTATAGTGATTTTTACTCCGAGGTTAATCGTTGCAAGCAGCGTGAGTCGTTTAATTCATCAATCTAATATAACCTGTAGATACAACAAACTAAGTACAGACTCAATAACATTGGCGTAATGACTAGAGTAATCTAGGGTAACGCTAAACCTTAAGTCGCCAAGTATCAAAGGTTTCTCGGCAAAGCTGCTCTCTAAACTTAGGGTGGGCAATATCAATCAGTGCTCGGGCTCGCTCGCGTAACGATTTACCGCGTAAATAAGCGGTTCCATACTCGGTGACAATATAATGCACATGCGCACGAGTGGTTACTACGCCAGCCCCTGGCGATAATACTGTGCTAATTCGTGACACAGTGCCATTAGCTGCTGTGCTGGGTAATGCAATGACAGATCGGCCTCCTTCAGATAATCCTGCCCCTCGGATAAAGTCCATCTGGCCGCCTACGCCTGAATAAATTTGTGTCCCTAATGAATCAGCACACACTTGGCCTGAAATATCGACCTGTAACGCTGAGTTTATTGCCATCACATTGGGGTTTTTACGGATAATAGCCGTGTCATTAACCTGCTCAATATCCATGAATATTACCGAAGGGTTGTCATCTACAAAATCATAAAGTCGTTGGCTACCCAATGCAAAGCCTGTCACAGTCTTGCCGGGATGAACTTTCTTAAGACTATTGTTTATCACTCCAAGTTCAATCAGATTAAGCACCCCATCAGAGAAAAGCTCTGTGTGTACGCCCAAATCTTTATGTGCGGTTAAACATGCCAGCACAGCATCAGGGATCGCACCTATGCCCATCTGTAAGCAAGCACCATCACCTACCAGTTTTGCCACATGTTGGCCGATGGCCAGGCTGATTGCATCGCTTGGAGCGAATAAATGTTGTGGTAACGGCATGCTCTGCTCATACACTGCGGCCAACTTATTATAATGAATAAAGCCATCACCATGAGTACGAGGCATCATAGGGTTAATATGAGCAATGATTTTAGCCGCCATTTGGCAAGCCGCTAGCGTTGCCTCGACCGATATGCCTAAAGAACAGATACCGTGTTTATCCGGTGGAGACACTTGGATAATGGCAGTATCGATGTGCTGCTCGCCAGAACGAAACAATTTAGGCACTTCAGAAAGAAAAATAGGCACATAATCGGCATCACCTCCTTGTAGCAACAACCGCGTGGGTGATCCGGCAAAGAAGCAACGATGGCGAATATGATCCTTTAAACGGAGATCACTTAACGACTCGGCCCCCTCGGTATGTAACTGCAATAATGTTAAACCATGCTTTGTTAACGCATGTTTGGCTAACGCATCGAGCAGTAATATGGGGGTTGCCCCCATAGAGTGAGTCCATAAGGTTTCACCATTTTCAATAAATGAAACGGCCTCTAATGCACTGCTACAAATTATTGGTTTCATTAATATTACTCAACATAATGACGCTATTGTGATGTCAGGGCCAAGCTAACGCTTTACATAGTGTTAACGAAGCTAAGGTTTAGCTCAAGCATAGAGTTAAGTAAATGAGACATAGAGACATTAGGAATGATCAAATCATTCCTAATGGGAGAATTGAGCCTGAAAGTAACATTGAGGACAGTCTCGAACAGCCACAGAAACAGCATGTGCAGCGATTAAACCACGCCTATTCGGAGGGTTAAATGCAGCCTCTTCTGGCAATACAAGGCCAAGCTTGCGATCGTAAACTGTTGATACCTTCCCCAAAGACAAAACGGAATTACGGCTCAAAAAAACCAGCAAGGTGAATTAACAGTAATAAGATGATTTATCGCCACTAAGTTAAATAATCATTAAAATACTGACTTTTACTTGAGGAAATATTAATATATTTGGTCTACAGTTTTGATACCAAAATGATCTATTGCGTCAATTATTACGTACCAGTTCACATTAAACCTGCCTATTAAGCTAATTCATCTCAATAACTTAATTAATAACTCCTATTGGAAATCTATATGTTGATGTTTAATGGTCGCTTAAAGCAAGAAAATGAACAATTGAAAGAAGAATTGTTCTCCATGCAGCAAGTCAGAAAAAGTCTCGATAGTGAGATGATATCAATGACACTGGCTGCTGATGGCAAAGTGACTGAAGTAAATCAACATTTTACTAATGACATGTTGTTTCAACAACACTCTCCCATTGGACAACAGTTAATTGATATGGTGCCTCAACGCGCCAGAGGAACAGCTCATTACAAGTCAATGTGTACTGCAATAAAACAGTCGCAACATTGGGCTGGCGCACTGCAAATAATTAAAGGTAATGGTGAAGAGGCTTGGCTAAGGGCAATTTTACAGCCGGTAAAAAAGAGCAGCGGAGAAGTAAAATATTTTTCGATATACGCCAATGATCTTACCCGCACGATTGAAACCTCAAAAGAGCATGAGGATTTAATCCAAGCTTTACAGCGCTCTACTGCGGTTATTGAGTTTGATTTAGATGGCACTGTGTTAACAGCAAATGATAATTTTTTAAATGCCATGGGCTACAAAAAAAACCAACTTGTCGGTAAGCATCACAAAATTTTCTGTGAACCGCAGGAGCATAACTCCACCGAATATCAACATTTTTGGGAAAAACTTCGTAACGGAAATTTTGTTGCTGATCGCTTTAAACGTGTTGATAGCTATGGCAGAGTTGTTTGGTTAGAAGCCTCATACAACCCGATTTTCGACAGTTATAATAAGCTGTACAAAGTGGTGAAATTTGCGACTGTCATTACAGACCAAGTCAACCGTGAACAGGCGATATCAGAAGCGGCCGATATCGCTTACAGCACCTCTCAACAAACCGATATTACAGCACAAAGAGGTAATAAAGTGTTGTTAGAGATGGTTGAGGTCATGAACAAGTTGGCGTTACAAATGAACGCCGCAGCCCAAGGGATAGAAGATTTAGACAAACAGTCGCAAATGATTGGGGCACTGGTGCAAAGTATCAGTGGTATCGCCGACCAAACGAATCTACTGGCATTAAATGCCGCGATTGAGGCGGCTCGCGCTGGCGAACAAGGCCGAGGTTTTGCAGTGGTTGCCGATGAAGTTAGACAGCTGGCATCCCGCACCAGCAAGGCTACCGAAGAAATCGTTGAGGTAGTGTCTAAAAACAAAAAACTCACTGAAAATGCCGTTAGCATGATTGAGGCGGGGAAAAAACAAGCACTACAAGGATTAACTCTGTCTACCCAATCTGGAGAGGTAATGTCAGAAATTCAAGATGGGGCACAAAAGGTTGTTAATGCGGTTGGTCAGTTTGCCAATCAACTTAATACTTAATATTAGTTAATTCTATTTCTACGTTTTATACACAAAGAGATTGAGGCATTGGTTAATATCTCAATCTCTTTGTTAGTTTAACAATGGCTTTGCAACAGGGTATCCATCAATCATGTCATTTGCTGTTAAACATTAATTAAGCGCCATGACTAGGTTGAGGACAGCGTAAGCATCGGGCCTCTATTAGCTTTATACCTCAGTAAGTTGACCTAAGGTAACCGTATTTCGGCCACTGTGTTTACTGTGATATAACGCCTCATCGGCAACTTTAAAAGCGCCATGGATCTGATTATGGGCTGGCAAAACTTGCACCATACCGATACTGATGGTCAAATTAATATTATGGCCATCGATAACAGCCATTTGCTTCATAACTTGATTACACAGACGGTTAGCAATTTGCTGCGCTACATCTAACTCAATGTTGTATAAGATAACAGCAAACTCTTCACCACCAATACGACCGATAAGATCGTGGCTTCTGAGTCCTTTAGACATAATGTCAGCTACCGCTTTAAGGGCTATATCACCAACGTGATGGCCGAATTTATCGTTGATCTCCTTAAAATGATCAATATCAATCATCATCAACACGACCTTTACCTGCGGGTATTGCAGCCAATGACGCTCAACCTGACTGAAAAAGAATGTGCGATTAGCCAGCTTAGTCAAACCATCCCGTTGTGACTTGATAGTAAGACTTCGTTCCAGTTTTAAAAATGACAACCAAGGCAATAATAAAGCTGTAAGTGTTGTCAATGTAACGTGGCTAAGCAGAGTGTATATAGCCTGATCAGGCAAACCACTGTAATTGATGTTATCCCAATGAAAACAAACGAGTGCGGCTTGAACTATCAAAACTACACTGTGCAAAATAAAAATGAACTGCAGTGTTCCTGTGTAGATAGGTTCATTAAATACTGAACGCCTAATAAGCCAGGCACCGGCAATAAATAGCATTGCAACACTCAAGGAACCGACTAGGGTAACTAACGCCGGATTATGATAGCTAAAGAATAGTGCCAAAGTCATTAAACAGAGAATGGCGATACTACGCTGGCGTTTAGCTTTAGTGAAGCGAAATCGTGAAAAGCGTATTAACCCAAGTAAGACTAATACTGCTGTGACAATGAGGAAGAAATCGGCGACAAAAAAACTAAAAAATGCCGGAACGTCATATCCTCTAGAGACCGAGGCTGAAATGCCAAAAACAAAGCAGCCACATGATAGCGCCCAATATTTAAAACACTTGTCTTTAGGTCTGCGTCGATAAAGTATCGACAAGTAAAAACCAATCAACAAATTGGTGAGTAAAGTAATGACAATCAGCGTGGGTAAATGCATTTCATTCCTAGCAACTAAATAGATCCCCTTTTGAATCTATCAATTAATGGTAGTAATTAACCATAAAGCAACTCTGTGGTAAGCTTATCGACTTGTATTTCACTCAATGCCATCAAGTTTATCATTCTGTTGTTAATCTCAGCACCGCTTAGCAAGCTACAATAACCGGCTAACTCACTTAAAAACACAGAGATAATCTAGGTGAATTAGGCTAAAGATATATTAATTATCAACAAGTTGAAAATGGATTGCCAAGAAAGTCATTGTGGTGTCGTAAGCGCTACGTGACACATCATCCTGATGCCATTTGCCATTAATCGCCAAGATTAAGCGCTTAAGGTTGATCCTTGTAGTAGGCTTAAGATAGCGCTGCACATAGTATATGTCTACAACTATATGATTATGTTCTATTTAGTATTATCACTTAACCTAAAAGATGGCTGATGTACTGCCCATTAGCAAAGTGGTTTGCAATTGTTATTTGCAATTTTATCGTGCTAACTTGGTTATACGTTATGTTGATAATCAACATTATTTAACAGTGAAAATTACCATCAAGGAAAAAGCTTATCAGGCGTATATTACATTAGAGCCTGATTTTACTATTAAAATTTCAGAGGTGAGATATGGATGTATCTAATGCGTCGAGACGGACCTTTATCAAACAATGCGTGATTGGTGGCGTGGCTGTTTATTCAGCGCCTTTACTGTGGGAAATGAGTCGAGCCAATGCGTCGATTATTTCTCCAGAACTAGCAGCACAATGGCAAACTCAGACTAACGGGCAATCTACTCCCAAATTTCGTAACGACGGTATTGCCAAAGTTACTGGCCAAAAAGTCTATGGCCGCGACTACCGCGCAATGGATATGGCAGGCTGGCCAAAACAGCAAGGCTATGCTTTTATCCTGCGAGCTACTGATGCAGCTCATGTTTATCAAGGCTTCTCGCTCGACCATCTCCCCGCTTCGGCTAAACCCTACAAGGTGATCACTGCGGCAGATCTTGCCCGCGACAAGGTTAAGTTGCCTGACTTTTACGGTGATAATATGTTGCTGGCCGAGGGACAGACCGCAGATTATCTGGGGCATGCAGTGGCGATTTTATTATTCGACAGTTTTCATGCCTTTAAACAAGCTAAATCTTTACTGCAATTTGACAAGGCTTTGTTGCGCTATGGTGAAGAAACGCCTTTTGTATCCGAGACTAAAAACCCATATGCCAATTGGCGTATTATTCGGGTAGAAGGTGAAGATGGTGCCAGTGAGGATACATACAGCCCATTGCACGATGGATTGTTTTTTCCCAATATTAAAAACTACAAACCCGAATGGTCAGGTGATGCAAATGCCCAAGGCTCAGTGTCTGAGCGCGGTCTTTTTTATGCTGGCGAAATAGATAAACAAATTGAAAGTGCTAAAACGAGTCAGCAATGGCAAGTATTAGAGCGGGAATATCGCACTCAAATCATTGATCCTATGATGATGGAACCAGAGGCCTTCAATGGTTGGTTTGATGCCAATAGCCAAACATTCCATACCGTGATTACTGCACAATCGCCACAAGACTTCCAAGAGATGGCCGTGCACATGCTGTCGTCGGGGCCATTAGCGGGTAAAGTGAATAATCTCGTGGTGCACTCGCCTTATATTGGTGGCGGTTTTGGCGCGAAAGATCATTCGATATTTCCTTACTATGGTGTACTGGCAACCATTTATGCCAAGGGGCCAGTAAGTGTAGCCAACGACAGATTTGAGCAATTTCAATCAGGTCTAAAGCGCCATCCGTTTACCATGAAAAGCCGCTTAGCTGTCGATAAAGCGACCCTAAAAATTCAAGCATTAACTTCACAGATGACGGTTGATGGCGGTGGACGTGAAAACTTCAGCCCATCCGTAACCTCGGTTGGCGCGACAGCAATGCAAAGCATTTACTACACCCCGCGTAATGACATTGTCGCCACCGCTTATGCATCGCGTAATCCTGATGCGGGTTCGATGCGGGGTTATGGCACATTGCAATCGATGACCGCAATGGAAAGTATGATCCATGAGATATCAGCTGAGCTAGAGGTCGATCCGTTTAAGTTACGAGCGGCTAATGTGATGGTTTCGGGGCAACGTAATACCCAAGGTGCAATACCTAATGGCACCCTGCGCTATCGTGAAATGCTCGACATGGCCGAACAAGATACCGTGTGGCAACAACGCGTAATCAATAAAAAAGACTATGAAGCGAAACACCCTGGCATGCGCTATGGCGTTGGTTTTGGTATTGCCACTAAAGACTATGGTACAGGCGCCGCAGCTCCCAGCGCTGCGATTCAATTGTCTAAAGACGGTAAAATAAGCTTGGATATTGGCTTTATCGAAATGGGTACTGGCACGCAAACCTCTCAAGCTGTAGTGGTGAGTGAATCGCTAGGGAATTTTGCCGATGAGGTGAAACTGGCCGAAATCGATATTTGGGATGCGATGCAATTAGTACAAACCGACAATCCTTATATTATTTCACAACAACGCCAAGATGAAATGGCCGCTAACCCTCGCTGGACACCGGTTAAAGCCATGGCATCATCGGCATCGATGTCGGCGTATTATCAAAGCCATGTTACCCGTATTGCCGCCGATATTATTTATCGTCACGGACTGTGGCCCGCAGCCGTGTCTATTTGGAACGAGTTGTATTTCAATACGCCAATGGGCGCAACCAATCTCAATGACCCCCGCGATGGCCGTTGGACTGGCGGCAAGCTAACTGCATTGGGCTTCCCTCCGCTTTCAATCGATATCTTGGCTAAACGCGCCCATGATTTGGGCTTAGTGGTTGGCGTAATGGGTCATGCCTTTAACCGCTGGGCGTGGGCCGAAGCGGATTTTGAGATTTTCGGTACCAAGGAGCGTATCGCGCTAGATGCCTTAGCATTGCAATACGGAAAAGGTGATAAATATCATGGCAGCGCTGCTCGTATCGCTCGCATGAACTCTAACGGTTATCACTTAATCGATCGTCAAGCTATGCGCTACCCCAAAGCTGAGCTGAATAATGCCATGGTGACTTATTATGCTCCGTGCGCAACCTTAGTCGAAGTGGCAGTAAATGAAGGCAATGGTGAAGTCACATTACTGAGTTCTCACACTTGGTTAGAAGCCGGTAAAGTGATTGTGAACGAATTAGTTGAGGGGCAAATTCAAGGCGGTCTTGCCATGGGAATTGGCCATGCTCTACATGAAGAATTACCGCCATTTGAAGCAGGAGCGGGTAACGGTACGTGGAACCTCAATCGCTATAAGGTACCGCTAGCAAGGCATGTTGGCGTTTGGAGTCAGCGACATACTATTTTACCGCAATTGTCTGAAACAGATCCAAGCCGTGGTATTGCCGAAGTGGTGATGATACCTGTCGTTTCCGCACTGGTTGAAGCTGTTTATCAGGCGACTCAAGTGCGCTTTTACGATCTGCCTATGACAGCGAAAAAAATCAAGGAGGCCATGGCATGAGCCAGTCAATAAAGTTAACCATAAATAACCAAGCTGTTGGCCCGATTGATGTCGGCGATGGCACCATGATGATTGAGTTTTTGCATGAGTATTTAAATCTCACAGGCACTAAGTTTGGTTGCGGCATTGGCGTCTGTCATGCCTGCACTGTCATCGTCGATGACGACCAAGGCATGAGTGAAGTTGTCCGCACTTGTATCAACGGCGTCGAGCGGTTTAATGGCAAACGTATTCGTACCATTGAAGGCCATGCCAAGCAAAATGCTCAAGGCGAAATCACTACACTGAGCCCAGTACAACAAACTTTCTTGGAACATTTCTCGTTTCAGTGCGGTTGGTGTACATCAGGATTTGTTAATGAATCGACGGCACTGATAGAACGACTGGAACGTAAACCTATCGCCAAAGATAAAGTGGAGCAAGTGATAGAAGAGGCCTTAGCTGAGCACGTATGTCGCTGTACTGGCTACGTTAAATACTATGCGGCGATGAAAGATTTAATCCTCAAAACAAAGGGGTTAACACTCTCATGAAACCATGCGACCAACAATATACCGCCCGCCTTATAAAGGTTGGTAAGCTAGGTCAAAATTTATTATTGACCATAGGTCTAAGCGTGTTCGCCAGTTCTTGTAGCGCGGCCGATGAGCATGTCAATAATAGTGGTGACATCGAACGCGGTGCTTATCTGATGAAGATAGGTGACTGTGTGGCTTGCCATACCGCAGTGGGTGGCCGCGAATTAGCCGGTGGTTTACCGTTCGAAACGCCATTTGGCGCTGTGTACTCAACCAATATCACCTCAGACAAAGAAACAGGTATAGGTAAATACAGCTACGAAGATTTTTTTGATGCTATGCATCATGGTGTCGGCATAAACGGTAATCTATATCCTGCGATGCCTTATACGTCTTACAGCCTGTTAACCGATGAAGATACCCAAGCGATTTATGCTTATTTGATGGGCACCAAACCCATTAAACAAGCTAATCTCGACAATGATGTCTACTTCCCTTTTAACGTCCGCTTTGGTCTTAAGGCATGGAATTTAGTCGCCCATGATGCAAAAAAGTTTACCCCTAAAAAAGATAAGAGTGAACGTTGGAACCGCGGTAACTATTTAGTCAATGCTTTGGGCCATTGTGCTGAATGTCATACTCCAAGAGACAGCTTATTTGCCATGGAGCAAGACAAACACTTTCAAGGTGCAATTATCGAAGGGCTTGAAGCATCGAATATTACTCCAGCCGAACTGAATCGCCAAAACTGGACTCATGATGATTTAAAGTCACTGTTTACCGAGGGGTATTCTCGAAAAGGCACAGTATTTGGTGGCATGTATCCTGTGGTGTACCACAGCTTTAGCCACTTAACTGACGATGATATGTTCGCAGTAAGCAGTTACTTACTCGATACCGATAAGAAGATAGACGCGAAAGCGCTAACCTTTAACGGCCATCAGCGTAAATTACCTGGGTATGATCTCTACATGGGATATTGCGCCGGTTGTCATGGTCAAAGTGGTGAAGGTCGACCTAATGTAGCCCCTGCCATGGCAGGAAATGCCACTTTAGATAAAGCCAGCCCCCACAACATAGTCGCGGTGATGTTAAAGGGAATTAAAAGCCAACATTACAACACTACCACCAGCTTTTATGCCATGCCAGGCTATGCTGATAAATTTACCGATGAGCAGCTAAGAGACTTAGCTAACTACCTGCGAGTGACTTGGAGTCCTCAACCAGGCGATTTAACCTTGAATACAATCAGTGATTTAAAGGAAGTGATATTCGAACATGATTAAACATGTGTAACATATCAGCTTAAACAAAAGCCGACCTGAGGTCGGCTTTTTATTGCAATACAGATAACAGTTGGCTTGAGCGGGGAGGCGATAAACATTAACTTTTTTGGGATAAACCCGTTTATTAAGCAAGGCACTAAAAGCCTTGTAATAGCTTTATCCTAATCAAGTGTTATAGCAACTCCCTACAACACATCATTAAGATCTTGTATTGCATCGATCACCATACCAGTACCAACACTGATCAATAGTAAATCAGTCCCCACACGAACAATTTTCTGTCCTTCAGGTGTCCGTCCTAGCTGGACGGTTAGCGCAGAAGGCACATCATAGTAAACAACATCCGCAGGCAGCGCTTGGCCTTTACGCCATTGTTTAACACTGCCCGGTGGTTCGCAGCGATTGTGTTTCTTGGCTAACCCTGGTGGACAATGCTTGGCATCACGGCCGGTATAGTAGTAATTATTAATAATTACCTGACGGTCATTACTAAAATAAGTCTGGTAATTATTGCTATCATTATCATGTTTCTTATGATGTTTTTTGTCGTGTTTTTCAGATTTTTGCTTATGGCTATGCTCATGCGAATCATGATCTTTAGCAACACTGTGGCTGACAGAAAGCACCGTTAAGGTACTTAATACAATAAGAGGTAATATATAACGATTCATAAAATTGATTCCTTTGCGATCAAATAAGCGCTAGTAAACATGCTTAACCAACGATATGCCTACCGTTAAAACCAAATACTTTTAATGATACGGTTGATGTGGCTGCAAATGTAGTGCTATTGCACGCTGTTGTCGACATTAATCGATAGCATGTTTCTATATGGCTATGACTTCAGTTCCAACGCCAATTGCGAAAATAATACCCCATCCCAACCGTGTTTCATGAACTGACGGATATTTTGATGATCAGAGCCCTGTGGCGTGGCCAAAACATCTCGATAATGTTGGCCGAACATTGCCAAGGTTTGCGGCTTAGATAATTGATGAATTTGTCCAAATGCCAAGATCTTACAAGAACCTGAATTCTGCCCTGCCTCATTGAGCAGATCACCATTTTTAAATGCACTTGGACTAAAATCATAATGGCTATCGATCAATGCCATAGACTCTTCAAAGCTCACGGTCTCCGCTCGCTCAGTTAAAGAGGATATAAATTCACTAATCTGTGTTACAGCCATAAAATACGCCCTTCCCTTAATACAATAAAAGTTAACTCATCCACATCAGATTACGCAAAACAATAGCAAAATAGCGCCACTTACTATAGTGAAAAAGCCTTAATGGTAACTGACCATCAAAGAGCTTGACCTTTAGCTCAACTCTATTGCAGCAAAATTAGGCCTCGGTAGCTTATCCAAAATACTGTATAAATAAATCACTACTAGCGACAAGATGGCACCGATAATAAATAACCAATATCCTCCAAGATGATCCAGAATAATCCCGCCGCCCAATGGCGCAAACGCGAAACCAATTTCATAAAATGATGCCGCACCAAAGTAGGCTCCTCGCAAATGTTTAGGCGCAAGTCGATCAATATGCACATTCATCGTAGGGAACAAAATGGTTTCGGCTAAACTCATAATAATAATGGCGCCAATCCAGCCCCAAAATAAATCAATCGGGTTATAGGCTAACCACACTTGTGAGCACATCAACAGGATCAATCCGAACTGGATCCGATGAATTAAACTGGAGCCAGCCATTAATTTTAATAGTAAAAATTGAGTTGATATGATCACCAAGGCATTGGTAAAAATCATTGCAGAAATTAGCGTCAGTAAATTAGGCGCATTCGCTCGGGTAAGATATTGAATAAGCGAACTGTCCATTTGAGCATAAATGAACATACACAAAATATTCGCCACAATAAGACATTGAAGCAATTTGTCTTGCAGTAAAATCGCCACTATTTGCTTGCGGCTCATCACCGCAGGCTTTCGCTTAACCGCTGATGTTGCATCGCCCATGGTGGGAATAAGCCCATCAGGCACCTGTTCGGTTATTGATGGGCTAGTTTGCCGTGTTTGATGTCTAAATCCCCAAAACAGTAACCCTAATAAAGCAGCAAAAGCCGCTGCAGTAATATAAAAGCTCGATTGTTTACCGGTTAAGCCTAACCAAATACCTAACATAGGCCCAACAGCACAACCCACATTGACGACAAAATACAGTGATTGCATTGCCAATTCACGGGTTTGGGGATCATCAATAATATCACCAATGGTGGCAGAGGTAAGAGGTCGCCATAACGAGGTTGCAATAGAGCACAATGTCATCACCACTACATAGCCTTTAACTGAATCAACTTGTGCCAGTAATGAAAACGAGATGATATAGAGCACACCCGTGAGGTACATGAGCATTTGGCGACCAATTCGGTCAGACAATGCACTGCCAATAAAGCTAGTGAATACCGAAATAATGGCCGCACTCGACAGCACTAAACCGACTTCAGTGGCAGTTAAGGCAAATTTTTCATACAAGATAACAGCCAAAAATGGCCACACCATGAAATAGCTGCCACGGGTAATAAACGAGCCAAATAGCAATATCCACATTAACCTTGGAAATTGCTTAAACCGCGCTAAAGAAACATCGCTATGCACTTTTTGTCCTTAAAGAGTGATGCTGTAATTGAATGTAACAGACTGAATTGGTGGGATTGTTTAGGCTAATCCTAACGACATTTACGCCATTGAACCACCTATTTATTACCTAATCCTATGTTATTATTCATCATATAAGTTAATAGCTGTTTTTCATCAGCTCTATTTGACAGTGATAATCCTTTAACCACACCTTGTTGATCGCTTTGGTTACGGTGCTGGCCTAATTTTTGTTTGCCTTGTAACTCATCGATGACGATCTTAAAACCAACAATGCCCTTGGCTAATTTTTGTTGGTAATCATCTGCAATAAAACCACCACTTTCTAGCAATGAAGGTTCATATTGTTGGATGGTCGATTCGAGTACGTGTGCGGTGGTTGTATCATCAGTTAATTCAATAATGCCTTTTGCATGTACTACGCTGTAATTCCAGGTCGGAACAGCTGGATATGAGTCATACCAAGTGGGTGAGATATAACCGTGCGGACCATTGAAAATGCACAGAACTTTGGTGTTTACTATGTTTTTCCAATGGGAGTTACTACGAGCAAAATGGCCATACAAGGTACCATTTTCTCCCTCAGAGGCCGTGAGTAGTAAAGGTAAGTGTGAGCCCTCTAAATCAGTAGACACAAGAGTCGCAAAACCATATTGGTTAATGAACTGGTGTATTAACTCTCTAGAACCCATATCCCACTTATCAGGTACATGCATAATTCACTCTTTACTAAAATAATCAGTAAAGTCTTTATAATGAATGTAACGACTAAATGCCATCGTTTTATGGGTTTATAGCGATTATTACAAGTGGCCTACTTTAACCAAAATCACCGTATCTTGTTCCACATACGGATTATGCTGACTAAGATGCGGACTGCGGATCCACGTCCCTGCAGGATAACGCCCAAGTTCATCGATAAACTCTCCGCTAATCACGTAGATTTCTTCGCCACCAAAATGACGGTGCGGTTGAAAATGTGTTCCCGCGGGCCACATGACCAATGCTGTCGATTCAGTGCCATGTTGGTGTAACGGCATCACTCGTAATTTGCCATGGCCAGGCAGCCACTCAGCTTGCTTGGTATTGATAGCCACTTGCTGTGAATCAGTGGTTTGAAACTGATGTAGCTTAACCAATAGCGTACAACCTTGCTGGCTAAATGGCGCGTGGACAAAACCTTCAGGGTTACGCAAATACGAGCCTGCTGGATAATCTCCGGTTTCATCAGAAAATACTCCGTCGAGTACTAAAATCTCTTCCCCTAACGGATGAGGATGTGAGTTGAATTTAGCACCGGCTTGATATTTCACTATGCTGGTTGCATGGCCACGTTCAGCCTCTTCACGCGCTAAGCGCTTACGCAATACGCCCACTGCGGGACTATTTTGCCATTCAAGATCGGCAGTGTTAATCACCACTCGCTGACTAAAATCCATATTTAACATCTTGATACCTCACAACTACGATTGCCAGTATCTTAGAGCGAAATCAGCGTAATGAACAGCGAGTACAAAATGGTTTAAT
Organism: Shewanella vesiculosa; assembly: GCF_009994065.1. Lineage (NCBI taxonomy): Bacteria > Pseudomonadati > Pseudomonadota > Gammaproteobacteria > Alteromonadales > Shewanellaceae > Shewanella > Shewanella vesiculosa. The sequence continues at coordinate 445,508 of NZ_JAACSD010000006.1, read as the reverse complement.
AGGTACTTTAAGGTACTTTTTATTGATTAATATGATTATTATTTTTATAAATAAAAAAACCTGTAAATAATATTTACAGGTTTAAGCTTGCGCAAAGCAAATTTAATAACCTCTACCGATGAAAAGGTAAGGCATAAAAATGGGCCTAATTAGCTGTCTGAAGCAGTTAAGGCCATTTGACGTTGCTTTTTATAGGCTTTAGCCGAAGCCGGGATCGGCGTTGTCCGGCCTGTTTCTAGCCATTTTTTAAGGCGATTAGCATCGGCCATATGGGTGTATTTACCAAACGAATCTAATACAACAAATGCCACTTTACGCTTATCCATTTCGGTTAACATGACCAAGCAATGGCCCGCTTTATTAGTGTAACCGGTTTTAGTTAGGGCAATATTCCAGTTATCTTTAAAAACTAATTTATTGGTATTTTGAAAATCCAGAGCATAACGCGGATGTTGAAAAATAATATGCTTTTTATTAGTTGAACTTAGCTTACCTAATAACGGATATTGCTGGCTGGCTTTGAGTAGTAAAATAAGATCGTTAGCACTCGATACGTTCTCTGCCGATAACCCGGTAGGTTCAACGTAATGGGTTTGCGTCATCCCTAATGCCGTTGCTTTATCGTTCATAGCACGAATAAACGCCTTATACCCACCAGGATAATGATGAGCAAGCGAGGTTGCAGCTCGATTTTCAGATGACATTAGTGTCATTAACAACATAGTTTCACGGCTCACTTCACTGCCTAAACGCACCCGAGAGTAAACATTACGCATCACAGGTGAGTCGCTAATTTTCACTGAAATTTTTTCATCTAAAGGTAATTTTGCATCTAGGGTCACCATGGCTGTCATCAGTTTAGTAACCGACGCTATAGGTAATGCTTGGTGCGGATTACTGGAGTACAGCACTTCATTGGTTTTTAAGTCGACTAACATGGCGCTGTTAGATGCTAGTTCTTGTAATAATTGTTTTTGAGACACAGGTTCAGCAACTACCGACTGGCTAATTACGGTATTTGAACACAATAAAATGCAGGCAAAAAAATGACGGAGTTTCATAACTCTCACTTGAAAAATAAACGTAACGATGTTCATTGAGTATACGATAAAGAATTAGGCCTACAATAGATAAATAATCACTTTTAGTAAGATTTTAGTGGATTTGTTGTAGTTCAAGTCCCAAAGATATCCATTAAGCCATATATGACATCTGGCGAGCTAAATCTGGCACGGTAAATCGATAACAGAATGGAGCCCTCGCCCCCAAAAATAGCCAAAGAGATATGCAGTCTTGAGGTGTATAACAAGATCAACTTCAGCACAAATACCGCTTTTGTTGGCTTCATGCTAAGATTAAAAAGTCGTTCAAAAAGAGAGTATAAATGGACATTAACTTGCATTTTTTTAGCCGCTTAAACCCATGGCTTAATAGCTTATTCACCTCTAAAGACACTGTTAAAACAGAGAATGATGATGCTGAGAAAGGACGAATATCGCTGAAGACGATAGCGAATCAATGTCCGCTTCAAGCTCATAGAGGCCCAATCACTCAAGTGATGTTAGACCAACAGCATCATACCTGTGACGATTTTGTCGGTCGGGAAAAACAGCTTAGCCAAATATCTGATGTAATTGATCAATGGCGTAATCACCATGGTGAAATCAGTGCCATTGTCTCTCCTGGTGGTGCCGGAGGTTCTTCTTTTTTAGCTCAGCTGCTGCCTTTACTGCAAACTATTGCTGCTCAAGACGCAAAAGATGTCCCGAAAACTAAGGCAAAACCACTTCCATCTCAATGGCTACTAATGAGTTTTTACCAAGCGCCAATGAATGAAAATGATGCCATTGCTGATATATGTTATTGTTTTGGCATTGTGCCACCGGACACCATCACCGAGACCATAGCTACTATAAACAAGCAGCCGCCTCAGCTGATTCTGATTGATGCTATGCACAAACTGATGTTACGAATGATAGGCAACAATCAAGCTTTAGTCACCTTTGCCACTATCATAATGCAAACTCGTAAACATCACTGTTGGATCATAAGCTGTGAAAAATTTGCATGGCAACGATTAAGCGCACAGTACCAAATTCATCATGTTGTTAAGCATATTATTGAGCTTGATTATTTCAGTGAAACTGAATTAGCCGCGATTCAAACAAAACACCTGCTTGATTTAGGCTTAATCAGCAAGGATGTTATGCCGACAAAAGAGGCCTATAAAGACAGCAAAAAAGATCAAGTTGATATTACCAACCCTTACAAAGAACAACTCAAACAGCTATTCACTGTCAGCCAAGGACACCCTCAATTAGCCACACTATTATTGCAGTATTCACTCGCTCATCAGGTTGATATTAGCTCAGATAAAAGCTCAAATAGCGGTATTGAGATTTGTTGTATTAACGCATCAGCATTACAGCAATGCCATGATAGTGACCTATTTTCATTGGCGGAAATTTATATTCATGGCGGATTACGAGTCAATACCCATGCGCATATTTTTACTCTTAGTATTGAACAAAGCAGCTTGCAATTAGAGTACCTAGCTCGCCAAGGGCTGATTATTGCCCAATATTCGCAACAGGATTTTGCTCAGCATTTCTATTTTATCACTCCAACATTAAGCAAAATTATCGCCACCCACTTGGTCAACAACAATAAGCTGTTTAATTAAACGAGGTGAAAATGGACGATTCACGTAAAGCATTAAAAGCATTTTTAGACATTATTTCCTTTGATCGAATCATTAGTATTTTAGTGCTTTGCATCATGGCATGGCTGCTACTGGTGTTACTGCAATTTTGCTTAAAGCAACTCAATAAAGCCTTGCCTAAATACCGCTTAATATGGAATCGCTCATATCCTTTTATGCGTTTATTTGTGTGGCTATGCGTTATCGTTTATTCGATTGTTGGCATTATCGAACCGCACGAAAATTTAATCCTCGCAGTAGTGGGTTCGATTAGTATCGTGATCGGTTTAGCCACGCAAGAACCGGCTAAAAATATGATTGCCGGATTGATTATGATGATCAATCCACCTTATAGGGTTGGCGATATGGTGACCTTATCGGGCCATTATGGTGAAGTCATTAAACTGGAATGGAGCGTGACTTGGATACGCACCTTTAATGATGACACTGTCATGATCCCCAATGCCGAAGCATTGAGAACAGCGATACCCAATTCAAATAGCGGCGCCTTAGATGAAATGGTGGTGGTGAAATTTACAATTCCAATGAATGCTGATCACCAAAAAGCTATTGCCCTTGCCAGAGAAGCGACTCAATGCTCACCTTATACCTTTTTAAATAAACCTATTATTGTCATCTTAGGTAACGAGCACGAGTTTGGCCACTTTCTACAAACCATCACAGTCAAAGCGTATGTGATGGACGTAAGGTTAGAGAAAAAGTTTATGAGTGACATTAACATACGAGTGCTTTCAGCATTTAAAAATGCTGATTTTTATGATGCGCAACAAACGGTGCTTGAGTAATTTGCGTTATAATCGCCTCAATTGTTAAATCCCACTTTTTGATTGTTACAATGGAGAATATTGCTATGACACAAGATGAAATGAAAAAAGCAGCAGGTTGGGCAGCACTACAGTATGTCAAACAAGGCACTATCGTTGGTGTGGGTACCGGATCTACCGTCAACCACTTTATTGATGCACTGGCAACGATGAAAGATGATATTGAAGGGGCGGTATCGAGTTCAGAAGCGTCGACAAAAAAACTCATCGAACTGGGCATTGAAGTATTTGATTTAAACAGTGTTGATTTGATTGATGTCTATGTTGATGGCGCTGATGAAATTAATGACCGCATGGACATGATTAAAGGTGGCGGTGCAGCCTTAACTCGCGAAAAAATTGTCGCTGCTGTAGCAAAAAAGTTTATTTGTATTGTGGATAATACCAAGCAAGTGCCTATACTCGGCGATTTTCCGTTGCCAGTAGAAGTGATCCCTATGGCGCGATCTTATGTGGCGCGTGAATTAGTTAAATTAGGCGGCGATCCGGTCTACCGTCAAGGTGTTGTAACCGATAATGGCAACGTGATTTTAGATGTGTACAACATGCAAATTCTCGATCCTAAAGTGATGGAAACTAAAATCAATGCCATCGTTGGTGTCGTCACCAATGGATTATTTGCTAATCGCGGCGCCGATGTATTGCTGGTTGGCACCCCAGATGGTGTTAATACCATTACAATGTAAAAACTAAACCATTCGCTTGATTAACTTGAATGTTTAGCAAGAGCATAAAAAATGGCCTAGCAGAAATGCTAGGCCATTTTTATTTATCGATCATCTTATCTGTTAATGATCATAGCGACACTATACGCTAAATTGGCTTACCGCTTCTTTTAAGGCTTTAGCGCGGATTCTTACATCTTCCGATGCTGCGGCATTTTCTTCTGCAGCATGTGAAGATTCATCTGCAATATCGCGAATAATCACCACGTTTTTACCGACTTCAGCAGCGACCATACTTTGCTCCTCAATCGCGGCAGCAATTTGAGTACTCATGTCCATGATATTAGTTACGTCATCGGTAATTTGACGTAACACTTGGCCAGCAATTTCAGCCTGTTCGGCACTCTCACGCCCTTGCTGTTGACTCTCTTGCATAAGGCTAACAATGGAGTGGGTACGAGATTGCAAAATTGAAATAATACTGCTGATTTCTTCAGTTGAAGATTGTGTCCGCATCGCTAAAGAGCGAACCTCATCTGCGACAACAGCAAAACCTCGGCCTTGTTCACCCGCTCTTGCCGCTTCGATTGCCGCGTTTAATGCCAATAAGTTAGTTTGATCGGCAATCCCACGGATCACATCAAGCACACTGCCAATTGTTACACTGTCTTTTTCAAGTTCGGTAACCACCGCGGCAGAATCTACCAGTTGTTTCGCTAACAGGGTAATTTTTTGTACGGTGAGCTCCACGCCCTGTTGGCCCGATTGAGCATTATCATGAGTTTGACTGGCTTTAGTGGCCGCCAATTCAGTATTTTTAGCAATTTCGTCAATGGTCGCGCCCATTTCAGTAATCGCCGTCGCAACCATATCAGTCTCATTTAGTTGGCGTAACACCCCCTCCGATGCCAAAGAAGCATTGTCAGATAATTCATGGCATGACACGTTCATCGCATCAACAGACTCATTAACTTGCTCAATCAGTTCCTGAAAAGAAATCAGCATACGGTTAAAATGATGCGACACCCGTGCTAACTCATCTTGACCAGATTCATCACAGCGCAGAGATAAATCTTTATTTTTTTCAATGGTCGAAATCACAGCAGTAATATTATCTACTGGCACCATAATACTGCGGATAATCATTAAGGTAACAACGACGAGTACTACGGTGATAATTAAAAAGATAATAATAGATAACACCATACTTTGATATTCGGCATCGGCAATATATGCATTGGCTTGCTGATTAAGTTGACGAGTATTATCTTCTGTTGTTTGAATAATTTGACGCAGATCCTCCATTTTCCCTTCGGTTTCCTTTAAGCCAAATTGCTGCTCTTTGGCCACAAGAAGGTTAAAGTCACCTTGGTACTGTTTAATTTTCTGTTCAAGCTGTTGAACGAGTTCACTGCTCAAACTAGAACTTGAAAGTGTATGCACAAATTTATCAATATTTTCATCAAAGGTTTTAACATACTTCATATCACGACGAAGCATAAAATCTTTTTCATTTCGACGTAACTGCAGCATGATAACCGTAATCGAATCTTGGCTATTTAAAGCAAGTTCTTGCTCTACGTTATGAACGGCTTCTCGTAACTGTCCATACAGTCCCGACGTTGGGGTTAGGCCTATTTCTGTTTGTAACTCTACAATGTTACTAAATACATTTTGGTATTGGGTTAAGCTTTGCTCTAAATTATCTAAATGTTGAGTGTCTATACTTCGTGATTGTAATGAGTCATCAACTTGTTTAATTAATGCGAATACATTTGTGATGATTTTTTTGTGGTTGGCCACATATTTCATGTCTAAGCGAGCAAAGAAATCTTTTTCGTCTTTACGAAGTTCTAGGATTTGCTTTTGTACCTCAATAATATTTTTCGACGCCATCGATAAATCGGTTTGAACAGAAGCGGTGTAACGCTGTAAGCCAAACATGGACACTATTGCAGTCAACGACACCATTGCACTGATAATAAGTTTTGAACGGATAAACATATATTGACCACCTAGAGGATAATTATTGTTATTAAAGTGCTTAATAAATATAGTGGATAAAAGATCAGATGCTAATAAAGTTAGATATTATTTGCTGGCGTCTATTTATCGGCACCAGGAACATCAACTGTAGTGTTATCTAATATGCATTACGTCCTGACTCAATTAACAATCAATGCTATGTGTGACTAAACCTCAATACAGACACATAAGCCTTTAAAAAAAATGAACTTTTTAATGATGACCAACGGATTAAACATCCGAGACTTCCCCTTCAACAAAACCGCCTTAATATGATGCTCAGATGATTTATTTTTTTGCTCTCTAAACCTTTTACCTACTTGCGTCTGTCAAATAACCACACAATGATAATGAAAACATTGCAACATTAAGGATGCACAATATTAATCAGCCAATTTCAGAGCCCTTGAACCATCTAGAGGCACTTGACGATAATCAATTAGTTGCCATTGCGACTTTGGGTTGTCAACAGGCATTCGAACAACTATATCGGCGACACCATCAACGTGTTTACGCCATATGTTTTCGTCTCAGTGGCCAAACAAGCTTAGCTGATGATATTACTCAAATTTGTTTTATTCGTTTATGGCATAAATTGGATCAATTTAGAGGCGATAGCCAATTTACTACCTGGTTACATCGCTTATGTGTCCACCAAGCCATTAACGAGCTAAAGGCACAACAATCATGGTGGCGACGTTATTTACCGACAGAACAACTTGACCCATCCAATATCCCCTCGGTGACGTTTGATGATTATCATCTATTAGATAAATGCATCGCCAAGTTACCGCAACGTACTCGAATCGTGTTTGTATTGTGTGCTGTTGAAGGCTACCAACATAAAGAAATCGCCGCCCTGCTTAATATTGCCGAAGGAACCAGCAAAGCCCAGTTCCATAATGCCAAACAATTATTACAGGAGATGCTTGCATGAATAAGTCAGCGCAAGACCTCGATAACCTAGTCAAGTCATTACCTTTAGAAATAGAGTCGACAAGCGATTTGTGGCCAGCGATAGCATCGCAGTTAGGTCCTCAATATCCACAAAAAAATCTGCAGCGCTACTGGCTTATTGCCGCGAGTATTACGATTTTTTCTTTATTGGCCTTGCTGATGTGGCAACGCCCGGATGAGAGTTCATTATTGCCACAAACGGCTGCACTAACGGCAACCATGCCACAATCCACTGTGAATACCGAGGTCAGCCTAGCAACACCCTCAACCCAAACAGAAGCAACATTAGCTGAGCTGGTTGATCAAATAGCCTTAACTCATCAAAGCCAATTACAAGCTTTTAATCAAAATCAATACACAGTGAGTTGGCAACTATCATCAACTGATGCACCACAACAACTGCAAGCTGATATTAGCCAAGCACTTGTTGAACTTGATAACGCTTGCAAACAAGTGCAAGCGGCATTGAAGCAACAACCGACTAATCAACAAATGTGGCAACTATGGCGCTGGATCATGCAACGCCAAATCAACCTATTACAGCAAGGTCAAAAACTGCCATTTATATCCAAGCAAGCATCACAAGGAAATACAATATGAACATGGCTAAATACGTGTTAATCGTGCCGTTAATCGGTATCAGTTTTATGTCAATGGCCAAAGAAACCGTTGACCAACAATTAACTGTCACTGATAACCCTTCGGTCAGCGTTAAAATACAACGAGGTAATGTTGAACTGGTCAGTTGGGACAAAAATAGCATTCAGATCAAAGGTGAACTTGATGAATTAAGCCAAGGCTTATTATTTGAGGTTAACGGCAATAGCGTGATTGTCGAAGATAAATTACCTCGCAGCTATCAGGGCAGTAATCAACAAGGGTCACAACTGACCATTTACCTTCCGAAACAGCTTGGCTTAGATGCAGAGGGAGTGTCTGCAAGTTATCAATTAGCGCAACTTGATGGCCAGATATCATTAGCCGTTGTTAGCGGAAGTATTACCGCTAAACAACTTAGCGGTAATACTAAACTCACCACAGTGTCAGGCAATATTAATACCTCTGAGTTAGCCGGAAAAATTAACCTCGAAACCGTTTCAGGCGATATCACAGACAACAATAGTCAGGGCGAAGCTGAACTGCGCTTAGTCAGTGGCGAACTAAAAAGTCAAAGTGCTTTTACACAGTTAACTGTCGATCAAGTCTCTGGTGACATCAGCGTCACAGTTAATCAAGTCACTGAGTTGAATGTTGTTACGATCAGCGGTGATGCAAAATTGACTCTCGGGGGAGAGTTAAACAAAGCCCAACTCGAAACAATAAGTGGAGATATGGCACTAACCTTTACGGCTATGCCTAACAGCAGTTTTATGATTGATGGCGGCCCTGGTGGCAAAATTAATAATCAATTAACCGATGACAAACCGCTAAAACAAAAGTACTCACCGAGCAAAACCTTGCAATTCAAAACTCTAGCAGGTGCAGGCCAAGTGAACATCAATACCATTAGTGGCAAAATCAGTCTAACTCAATAAGTGTAAATAACATTAGCTCCAGGTAAGCGATGCTTATAAAAGACGATTTCCTCGCAATTGATTTTGTATTTGAGTAGAAAGTGCTCTGCCATGAGCAGATAAAAAAAGCCCGGTAATCATCATATGGTGACAACCGGGCATTTTTATATATTCAAATGATAACTACACAGACTTGACTTCTGCAGCGGTTAAAAAGCGCCATTCACCTGCAGCTAAGTCAGTATTTAACTCGATAGCACCAACCGCTTCACGATGTAAATTAACCACTCTATTACCCACCGCGGCAAACATGCGTTTCACTTGATGGTACTTACCTTCGCTAATCGTCAATCGCACATGAGTTGGGTCAATAATATCGAGCAAAGCAGGCTTAGTCAGTCCATCTTCATTACGCAGTTCAACCCCATCAGCAAAGACTTGGATCAAGCTGGCATCAATAGGTTCGGCCAATTCAACTAAGTAGCGTTTACCACAATCTTTCTTCGGTGAAGTGATTTTGTGCGACCATTGTCCATCACTGGTGATTAACACTAATCCAGTGGTGTCGACATCTAATCTACCGGCAATATGTAAGGTGTCCATTTTTTCAATATCAATTAAACTTAATACCGATGGATATTCCTCATCAATGGTTGAACAAATGGTGTCTACCGGTTTGTTTAACATGATGTAACGTTCACCAATGATGCTAATTAACGTGCCATCTAAATGTACTGCCATTTGTGGTAGTACTTTAAAACCTGAGTTTTTGACCACGACACCATCACAGGTAACATCACCACGATGCAAGGCTCTCTTGGCTAATGACCGGGTCAGTTCGGTACTTTCACAGATAAATTTGTCTAAACGCACAATGATTACTCAATCAAAAAATATTGGCACTATTATGCTGCTTACACACATAAATAGAAATCAATCACCGATATTTTTCACTACAACAGTCATTTTTAGTTACATATAGTCACAAAAAACCCCTTAAAAATGCACCTATGCGGCTTGTTTTATAGGCGGATAAGGCCGTAACATACAATTTATAATAAAAGTAATAGCTTTTCCCTTTGGATAAAGGGGTTATTGCTGGATTAAGTGACACTGATTGCAATGCCCCAATGAAGGGCTCTACAAATAAAGCAAAGGAAACAACATGAGAAAATTGGTTATTGGCGGTCTATGCGCCTCGTTAATTGCGGGCTTAAGTGCTTGTAGTAATGACAAGACAGTCGTTACGCCTGCTGCAGATGTAGCAAAAACGGCGACTGCTGCTGCAGTAGAAAAAGCACTTACGTCTGGTATCACGTTTGATAACATCGACAAGTCAGTGCGCCCCCAAGACGATTTCTACATGTATGTTAACGGCGCATGGATGAACAAAGCAGAAATCCCTGGCGACCGTACTAGTATTGGTGCTTTTTACGACTTACGTGAGAACGCACGTGATGATGTTAAAGCCATCATTGAAGATTTAAGCGCGACCCCAAATCTAGCCGATGGCACAGATGAACAGAAAGTGGCTGATTTATATCGCTCATTCATGGATGTTGAAACGCTTGATAAATTAGGTATTGCACCAATCCAAGCTGATTTAGATAAAATTGCAGCCCTGAAAGATAAAAAAGAATTAACCGCCTTTTTTGGTGAAAATCAAGCAAACGGTGGTGGTACACCTTTAGCATTCTATATTGAAATTGATGCTAAAGACTCAAGCCGTTATGCCACACATATTTGGCAATATGGTTTAAGCCTGCCAGAAAAAGATTACTACTTTAATCAAGAAGAACGCTTCGTCAATATCCGTAAAGCCTTCGTTGAGCACATTGAAAAAATGTACAACCTTGCTGGCTTACCAAATGCAAAAGCCAACGCTGAAGCCATTCTTGCACTGGAAACTCAAATTGCAGAAAAGCATTGGGACGTTGTTGAAACGCGCGACAGCACTAAAACATACAATCTATACCAAGTTAAGAATCTGCCAGAATTGGCCTCAGAAATTAACTGGGATGGCTATTTAGCTGCGCTTGGCGGCGACAAGCAAACTGATATCATTATCAACCAACCAAGTTATATCCAAGGCTTAAACGAGGTAATTAAAAATAACGACCTTGATACTTGGAAAAACTACATGACTTGGATGGCATTAACGCATAATGCCAGCAATTTATCTCAAGCATTAGATAACGAGAACTTTGCCTTTTTCTCTAAAACCTTAAACGGTCAAGAAGAACAAGAACCTCGTTGGAAGCGTGGCGTCAGCACTGTGAGTGACACACTGGGCGAAGTGGTTGGTAAAGTGTATGTAAAACGTCACTTTGCACCAGAAGCTAAAACCCGCATGGAGCAACTAGTTGAAAATCTTCGTGGCGCTTATAGTTCAAGCATTGATTCATTAGATTGGATGAGCGCTGATACTAAGGTTGCAGCAAAAGACAAATTAGCTAAGTTTAACCCTAAAATTGGCTACCCAAACAAGTGGGATGATTACAGCAAATTAACCATCAAAGCAGATGATTTAGTCGGTAACGCTAAACGTGCTGCGATAGTTCAACACAACAAAGATATCGCTAAATTAGGTCAGCCAATTGATAAAGACGAATGGCACATGACCCCACAAACGGTTAATGCCTACTACAACCCAACCATGAACGAAATCGTGTTCCCTGCTGCGATTTTACAACCGCCATTCTTCAACTTAGAAGCCGATGATGCGGTTAACTACGGCGGCATTGGTGCGGTTATTGGCCACGAAATGGGCCATGGTTTTGATGACCAAGGTGCTAAATTTGATGGCGAAGGCAACATGCGTGACTGGTGGACCGAAGCTGACTTAAAAGCATTCGAGTCAAAAGGCAATGCATTAATCGCTCAGTACAATGGTTATCAAGTGTTTGACGACCTACACGTCAATGGCAGCCTAACATTAGGCGAGAACATTGGTGACTTATCAGGTGTTACTATCGCCTATAAAGCTTACAAAATGTCACTTGACGGTAAAGAAGCACCAGTTATTGATGGCTTAACAGGCGATCAACGTTTCTTCATGGGCTTTACCCAAATTTGGCGGGTAAAAATGAAAGAAGAAGCAATGCGTAACCGCGTTGCAACTGATCCGCATTCACCTGGCCATTTCCGTGCATTAGGTGCGTTATCTAACATGCCTGAGTTCTACAGCACTTATGACGTGAAACAAGGCGACAAGATGTATATCGCGCCAGAAAGTCGCGTAAAAATTTGGTAATTTAAGTCGCTGTGAATATTGACTAAGGTCACAATTCCTCTCAAAAGGGCATCATTCGATGCCCTTTTTTATTAAACCTTGTTCATTCAGCCCCTATTCAGTGAAAAAGCGGTACATTGGATTAACAGACACTATGTGGGAAGCTATTCAATGAATAAGTTGTTTCGTACCTTTTTTATATTCTTAATTTTATTGTCTACTCGTGGTGCTATTGCTCAGCCTAACGAGGTTAAATATAACAAGTTAGCTCCGCCTTCCGATTTTAGTCAAAAATCAGCTAACGATATTGAGCAGCTAATGGCGCTCCATGAGCACAATAATGAGCTTGTTTTACAAGATACTGATAACTTGCACGCTTTAATGAGTCGAGCACCAGTGGCGCAACAAGAACTTATCAGTCTACTCAAGATGATCAGTCAATCAAGCAACACCGACATCATTACTCCTGCCACTAAAAGTTATCAGCGTGCGGCTCAAAAAGTACAAGCGAAATTCAATGGCGACGCCAGTCAACTCACTGATATAGCAAGGGCAAGTGTGGTGGCCGATGACGTTAAAAGCTTGCTATCAAGCTACCAGCAACTGCGTCAACACACCGAAATAGTGCAATTAAAAAACCGGTTTGCACATCCAAAAATGTCGGGCTATCGTGACTTAAATGTATTAGTGAAATTGCCCGAAAGCCAAATGGTAGTTGAAGTACAGTTTCACTTAAATGATATTGCCCAAATCAAAAGTGGCCCAGAGCATTATGTTTATGAGCAAATCCAACAAATAGAATCCCAAGCTAAAGCCACATCTAGACACTTAAATGACATAGAACAAGCAATGATAGCCAAGCTTCGTCAAGACTCGCACAAGCAATACCATAAAGCCTGGTTAAGTTATAAACGTCAAAGTTTATATAGTTCACAACGACAAGTTGCATAAACACTGATAACTATACTTATGATGAACAACTCACACCGCCTAAGCCCTTTCTCATCATCCAAGTTTCCACCCTTTTAGCGCTCATATGAGCGCTTTTTTTTTGCCAAACAAGATCCGCAACAATCACATCTGCTATACTCGCGCCCATTACAATACGATCTGCTGGACGATGCGATGAATGACATTATTGAACAACTACAAGAATTAAGTGAAACCGTACCGGTACCGCTAGAACTACCGACGTTTGAGCAACTTGTAGAGGTTGAAGAACAGATCTTAATTGGTTTACCCAAGGATCTAAAAGAATACTTACTTTATGGTAGTGATGTTATTTATGGCACGCTTGAACCCGTTACCGCTGCCGATCCATCCTCACATACCTACTTACCTGAAGTAGCCTGCTATGCTTGGTCTATTGGGCTACCCAGAGAGCAAATTGCCATTTGCCAAATCGGTGATAGCTTTTATTGTATTGATGAAGAAAGCCAAGTGTTGTTTTGGAAAAAAGGCCGATTTAGCGATAAGGTTTGGGAATCGTTTTGGCATTGGGCCGAAGATGTGTGGCTTAATCGATAAAACGCATTAATTAAGTCCAATTGCGGCTAATTTACGTCGAAATATAAATACCTAAATAAATCCTTAATACGAGAACGTCCATGTCTAAAAATAGCGGTTTAAATGCAATTGAAATCCAATGTTTACGTCAATCTTTCGGCTTAACAACAGAACAAGTTGCTAGCATCACTAACGCCAGTAATGAAGATGTGTTGTTGTGGGAATCAGGCGAGAAAGAAGCACCAATTCCAGCGCAGAAAAAGCTGTTAGAAATCGATGATATTATCGAAATGCAGGTGCTTAACACTTCTGATGGTATTGAAGAGTTATTTAAAAAAGAACCTAAGCGTCGGTTGGCGTTTGTGGTGTATCCGACACAAGCTCTCTACACCCAATACAATCCAGAATTTTTAAGCTCTTTGCCATTAACTGAATTGTACAATGCCGCTGCATGGCGGATTAAAAAAGAATGTAAACTCGTGCTTGAAGTGGATGTAAGCTTAGTTGCACTAGATGCTGAAGCCTATAAAGCTTATCGTGCAGATAACGGCATGAGCGAAAGCCGTGAAAGCCGTGCAAAATGGGCTGCAACTCAATTATAAATGTCTCTATGTTGAGCGCTAATAACTAAAAGGAAGCCTCGAGCTTCCTTTTTAATAACCGTTATTGAGTAACATCGGCAAGTGCTTCAGTTTTAGCTAATGCATTGGCTAAAGCTGGACGTTGCTTTAAGCGATTACGAAATGCCATCAGCTTTGGCGGAAGCGTTTGCTCAAATCCCATCGCCCAGCCTAAGGTTTGCGCTAATAAAATATCGGCTATGGTGGGTGAATCGCCACAGACAAAGCCAGTATCTGGCACCCAAGCTTCAGCAATAGCAGCGGCTTGATCAAACTCCCACTTAGCTACGGCAAACATGGCCTCCAATCTAAGTGGTTGTGGCAAGGCAAAGCGATGTTTACCCATACTCCACAGCGGTTGTTCAAGCTCACTAATCACAAAGCTCACCCAGCGTTCATGAATACCTGACGCTTGCGTACCTGGTTTTGGCAACCAGTTACCTTGTCCGTATTTTTCGGCTAAATAACGCATAATGGCCGCGGATTCGCTTAGCACGAACTCACCCTCGGTGATCACAGGCATTTTACCACTAGGGTTAAGGGCTAAAAATGCTTCTGCTTTATTTTCACCTTTAGCAAAATCGATAGCATGAAACTGCCACTCAACACCTAACTCTTCTAAAAGCCAAGATACGCGCAGCGCACGACTTTTTTGGGTTCCGTATAAGGTAATCATATAAGCTCCTATAGCGTGAGAATAATGACAATAAAAAAGCCACATTGCACCTTAAGTGAATGTGGCTTTTGTTATCTTATGACGTTGTCATTAGAAGTTCATTGTGACTTTAGTATAAATATAACGGCCTAATGGGTTATGTACACCCATTGCATAACCATATAGATCAGCATCGCCATCGCCAATCGCAAATGATGGCTCTTCATCAAACACGTTATTAACACCTACAGATAGCTTAACCGTGTCATTGAAACGATATGAGCCAGACATATCGACTAATAACTGCGCATCAACTGTACGAGTTTTGTTGTAGTCTTCAAACTCACCGATGTAGCTTAAGTTAACGTTAGCGGCAAAGTCATCCATCATCCAGTTAGTTGTTGCTAACCAACGGTGTTGTGGGTACTCGTACTCACCAGTGTAATCAACAGTATTGCCATCAACTTCTTTTTCAAAGCTGATTAAATAGCTGTATTCTAAACCAAACTTGATATCACCATAGCTGTTTAGCTCAAGACCATAATGGCTAGATAAATCTACACCTTGTACTTCTTGTGAACCAATATTGACAAATGCTGATTTGATTACATCAATCGTACCAAAGGTTTCACCCGCTTTCGGCGCATTTCGTAAACAAATAGTGCTGTTTTGATCACCACAGTGTTCGTTGTAAACATCTAGGTTTTGCAGTGAGTCAATTTTGTTGTCTTGGACGATATTGAATAAATCAAAACCAATATCAAACTGCTGACTTGGGGCCCAAATCATACCCAGGTTCCAAGTCTCAGACTCTTCTGCCTCAAGATCTGGGTTACCAGCAAACACAAAGTTGTAGTCAAGTAGTTCACAATCAACGTTATCAGCAGCACAACGGTAGCTATCGGTTAAAAAGTCACTCTTTTCAGAAGGACCTAAGCCAATTTGCGCAAGCGATGGTGCACGGAAACCTGTAGACCAAGAACCACGTGCAGTGACTTCGTCACTAATGCCCCATTGGAAAGCAACTTTTGGGTTAGTGGTTGAACCAAAATCACTGTAACTGTCGTAACGGCCTGCGAGTTGTAACTCAAAGTTATCAGCAACAGGGATAGAAAACTCAACATAGACAGCATGTTGATCACGTGAGCCAAACGCAGAGACGGCTTCAGTACCAAAAATCAGACCGCGCTGGAACTGCTCATCAGGCACGTCACTGACACTTTCTTCACGATACTCTGCACCAGCTGCCATCATGATATCGCGATCAGCGATAGTAAAGGCTTGACCTGAAATGCTGGCGTCATAAGCAGTAATACTCGACTTACCTTGTCTTACTAGACTTGTGGTGATGCGATCAATCACATCTGGCGAGTTCATCGTGCCGCCAAACGGGTTGTAGTTACCCGCATCAATTTCGGCTTGTAAATAATCGGTTCTTACCCAACCTTGTGAGCGGTCACCTGTTTGAGTCGATTCACTGCGGCCACGTTGCGCTGATACTTCCCAGTCCCAATCATTGATAACGCCACGAAGACCGGCAACAATACGCATGGTATCTGACTCGATATCCCAACGACGTGCACCTGCATCAACTGTACGATAGCGACCAATCTCAATATCTTGTCCAAAAGGATTATTTGGATGAGTACCAGGAACTGTCAAGCCTGCATCTTCATCCAATGGCGTTGGTGCACCGCCTGCCTCAGAAGTGTTGTGCTGTACAGATAACTCTAAAAATGCAGTTAAGTCTTCACCTAACATATAATCAAACTGGCCAATAGCACCAACACGCTCAGCTGCTGGAATGGTTAAGTTATATGGACCGTAATCAAATAGACAACTCCCACTCGATGTTGCGCTATCAGCAGGACAATCTGGGTCAATGGTTTTCACGCCATTGACATAGAAATAACCAGGGAAGCCACGTGATGAACGGTAATCTTCACCGCCATAAGGTGACTGGTTTGCAGTGCCAAAGCGGCCCATGTCTTCTGCAGACAAGGTGCCATTGGTAAAGTAATCAAGGATAATTGATGCACTGCCTTTGTCAGCTTTTATGCCCCATACTAGGCTGGCTGTAGTTTCATCATAACCAGTGCCATTGTCATCGCCATAACCCAAGTTAAGTTCAATACCTTCAATATCTTTTCTTAAGACAATATTGACCACACCTGCAATTGCATCAGAACCATAAATGGCTGAAGCACCGTCTTTAAGAATATCGATACGTTCAATCGCCGATACCGGGATATTGTTGATATCAACAAACGAATTTGAAATTCCTTCAGCAAATGCACTTGCTCCAACACGGCGACCATTGATAAGAACCAAAGTCGCATCAGGGCCCAAGCCACGTAAACTGATTGATGCACCACCGTTAGCGGTAGAATCTTGACTGTTTCCACGAGTAGAGAATGCACCTGAACCGTTGGCAGGCATACGTTCTAATAATTGTTGTAGGTTGTCAAAACCCATATTAGCAATATCGTCTTTATTCAACGATTGTACTGGTGAAGGTCCTTCAATATCAGTCCGTTTGATACGAGAACCCGTCACTTCAATTCGTTCCACTTTTGAATCGGCACCAGCATCAGCAGCTTGTGCAACAAAGGCGATAGGAGCGAGAGATAGAGATACAGCGATAGCGCAAGCGCTGCGTAAAAGGTTACTTTTTTTCATGATCATCCTTAACGTTAAATTATTGTTTTATATCCATGACTACTGCAAACTGCGGTATGAGCATACCGCTGACAACTTTGTTGGATTGACACAACCAACTTAGGTTAAAATTTAACAAAGTCAATACAATGGCTTAATGTAAATGCAACCAACCACTTAATCAAGAATAAATAGTTAAAAAAAGTGAATTTAAATCTATTTAACAAGGAGGTCATATGAGCGATAAAACACTAGTTAGTGCCCACTTCCACGCAAACCTAGGCCTGTATTGGTTGTTGTCTGGCAGCCTAGTATTTATCCTTAGCTTTATTGGTATTCCATTGTTATTACTATGGTTTCCATTGGGACTATTAGCGACTAGGCATTACATTAATAATATGAGTGCTGAACTAACCGAGCAGAAACTGATTGTGCGTAAAGGCTTATTCACACGGACTGAAAATACCGTTCCATTGGATAAAATCACCGACATGGCACTTATTCAAGGTCCTATTATGCGTATGTTTGACCTTCATAAACTGACCATAGAAACCGCGGGACAATCTTCTGCAGGCGCATTGATTAGCTTAACGGGGGTTGTAGATGTTACTCACTTTAGATCTCAAGTACTGGCACAAAAGTCAAAAATCATGGCACAAAAAGGTAACGCCCCTGCCGATGAAAATACCGATGTACTAATCCTCGACCACCTGCAACAAATGAATGCCACTTTATTGCGCATAGAACAGTCATTAAACGCTAAACCATCAAACTAGGTTTTTTATTATGCTTAAGCAACAAACTGCATCAGACTTACCGTGGATATCTCGCGCAAGCACACTTTTTAAAGCCACTGGACCTGGAATCTTAATGGCCGCCGCCGCGATTGGCGCTTCTCATTTAGTCGCCTCAACTCGAGCCGGTGCAGAATTTGGTTGGCAACTGGCATGGCTCATTTTATTAGTCAATATCGTTAAGTACCCTTTCTTCGCTGCTGGCGCTCGCTACACTGCAGCCACTGATGAAAGTTTATTGCATGGCTATCATAAGCAAGGCCGTGGATATTTGATGCTGTTTACCGGGCTCAATGTGATTGCTGCCATTGCCAGTACCGCTGGGGTATGCATGTTAACTGCGGCAATGTTAACTCAGTTTATTCCGCTATCAATTGACCTATTAGCGCTAATTGTATTGGCCAGCTCGTTAGCACTATTGATTTTAGGCCACTACAAACTGCTTGATAAAATGACCAAAATTATCATGCTAGCTCTTACACTCACCACCCTAGTCGCCGTAGCATTGGCCTTTAATCGTCATAGCGGATTCGGCACTCCAGTGATCAGCGAATCTCCCTGGCAATGGGCGTATGTCGGTTTTTTAGTGGCGATGATGGGTTGGATGCCCGCGCCAATAGAAGTCAGCACTTGGAACTCGTTATGGTTAATAGAAAAACGTAAAAACCAAACGGTGACCGCCAAGCAGGCTATTTTTGATTTTAATTTAGGCTATGTCACCACGGCTGTGTTGGCGATTGTATTTTTAGCGCTAGGCGCATTAGTCATGCACGGCAGTGGTGAGCGTTTTTCTGATTCAGGCGCGGCATTTGCCTCACAATTGATCACCCTTTATAGCCAAGTTATGGGTAATGAAAGCCGTTACTTAATTGGCATTGTGGCGTTTTTATGTATTTTTAGCACCACAGTGACTGTGATAGATGGCTACAGCCGCACACTCGAGATGGGCTGGAAATTGTTGTCTAACACCACATCAACACGCAATTATTTAACCCCCATCATGCTCGGGATCAGTGCGCTTGGTTTATTACTTATTCTATTCTTTAAAGGGGCCTTATTACCGCTGCTAGAATTTGTAATGATCCTTGCTTTTATGACCACAGTTATTTTTGCTTGGCTTAACTTCCGGTTAATGACTAGTAACACCTTAGCGGAAAAGCATCGTTATGGTCGTGTTATGGTGGGGCTGTCGTGGATTGGTTTATGGTATTTAGTTGGCTTCGCTATCTTATTTGTTTATTGGTATCTCACAAAATGATCACATCACAATGGTGTAAATACTTAACTGGCTTACAAAAATTCACCCGTTTGTTACTGGCATTAACAGTAACCTCAGTGTCATTTCAACTCAGTGCATTTGCATTAACTGCAGCGGATGTGCAAACCATCATAGATAAGGATTCAAGACCGTTTAGCGGTAGCATTGTCATTAGCGACAATCATAACCGTTATGTTAATTACCAAGCAGGTACCGGCATAACACCAGACAGTATATTTATGCTTGGATCTATTTCTAAAACGATCACCGCCACGCTTGTATTACAGGCGGTGGATCAGAAAAAGTTAGCATTGGGCGATAACATCACAGATTACCTTGAGATCATCACCGAACACCCAATCACGATTAGTCAGCTGTTAAATCATACTTCAGGAATAACACCACCTAAATCACCGAGTCTTAATGCCGGGTCTCAATTTATACCTGCCAGTCAGTTTAGTTACTCAAACTATGGCTATAAATTGCTTGGCGATATATTAACTCAGGTTTACCAACAACCTTATGGGCAATTGGTTAATCAATTTGCCGTAACCAATCAGCTTGATCTCCAAGCTAATACCGGTTCAATTGCGCAGCGTCAGGCTAAGCAAACACGCTTGGTTGATGGCTATACCGAGCAACAGCAGCAGCGGACACAATTAACTGATTTTACGGTAGACCCTGACTTCATTACATTTGGCGGCATGCAAGCCAGTAGTGCTGCTGTGGTTAAGTTTGTAAATGGTTTACATCAAGGCCAATTTTTATCTGCCACAAGCTATCACGCCATGACCCATGCAAGTACTATCAGGCAGCATCGTTGGGGAGAGGTAGGCTATGGCTATGGTTTGCAAATCAGCCAACAAGCAGGCTTAGTTGAATACAGTCATTCAGGCTATATTCCGGGATACATCAGCTTAATGCTCTATTATCCGCAATCGCAATTAACCGTTGTGATATTGGAAAACACCTCGTGGGATCTGGATAATATCGAGCGTGTTTTTGGTCTACACGACAAGATACGCCAAGCAGTAAGAAAACAATTAACCACATACGAATAATCTGACGGATCAATGATTTCTCGCTATAATAGTGTTTCGTCAATTGACCTAAACCATTTATGCGCCGCCGCGCCAGAGAGCCTTATGATTAACAACGATATTCTTCGCCGTATTCGCTTTGTGTTTGACTATTCAAATGCCAAAATGATTAACATTTTCAGCCAAGCCAATGTAGACATGTCTTCAGAGCAGATTATTGCGCTGTTGAAAAAAGAGGAAGAAGAAGGTTATCAAGCATGTAATGACACATTAATGTGCCAATTCTTAGATGGTTTGATCATTCAAAATCGTGGCTTAAAGCCTGGAGCAGAAGTGCCAGCGCCTTTGAAGCAATTGACCAACAATCTAATATTCAAAAAATTACGCGTTGCACTTGAAATGCGTGAAGAAGATATTATTGCCACGTTACTGTTAGCCGATTTTTCGATGACTAAATCTGAGTTAGGTGCGTTATTCCGTAACCCAGATCATAAAAACTATAAGCCATGTGGTGACCAAGTGTTAAGAAACTTCGTCAAAGGTTTATCAGTCAAACATCGCGGCAAGTAATATTCGCCTAGATATTGAGATAATGCTTTATGAATGCGTAGCTTAGGCTACGCATTTTTGTTTTTAGCGTTTACATATAAACAACCAAAAATGAGAGATGAATAAAAATACTTAAGAATAATGTGATTTGACTCACTTAACAGACCACAAAAAAGATCAGACGTGATAATCTATAATCGTAAGAAAACCAGCCCTATTCTAATAATGATCTAACTGGATCTAACACATTAAGGTTCCCCATGGACGATAACAAACGCCCCCTCTATCTTCCTTTTGCTGGCCCGGCCATTCTTGAATCACCACTGCTTAATAAAGGCAGCGCATTTAGTGAAGAAGAGCGGGTATTTTTTAATCTTGAAGGCCTCATTCCCTGGGTTATTGAAACCATTGATGAACAAGCTTCTCGTGCGTACGAACAATTTAAAAACTTCACCAATGATCTCGATAAACACATCTATTTACGCAATATTCAAGATACTAACGAAACCCTATTTTATCGTTTAGTACGTAATAACATTAGCGAAATGATGCCGATTATCTACACGCCTACGGTAGGATTAGCCTGTGAACGCTTTTCTAAAAACTATCGTCGTAACCGTGGCTTATTTATTTCATATCCGAATAAAGATCGCATTGATGATATTTTAAATAACTCAACGCGCCAAAAAGTGAAAGTCATTGTGGTTACCGATGGAGAACGTATTCTCGGTTTAGGTGACCAAGGTATTGGCGGTATGGGGATCCCAATTGGTAAGTTATCACTTTACACCAGCTGCGGCGGAATTAGCCCGGCCTATTGCTTGGCAGTAACATTAGATGTAGGTACCGATAATCCACATTTAATCGAAGACCCTATGTACATGGGCTGGCGTCATCAACGTATTGGCGGCGAAGAATATACTGAATTTGTTGAAGCTTTCATGCAGGCTGTGAGCCGTCGTTGGCCAGATGCGTTAATTCAATTTGAAGATTTTGCACAAAAAAATGCCATGCCATTGCTTGAGCGTTATAAAGATCAATACTGTAGTTTTAACGATGATATTCAAGGTACAGCAGCAGTTACTGTTGGGTCACTTCTTGCGGCATCTAAAGCGGCGAAGAGTAAGCTTAGCGAACAACGGATTACCTTCTTAGGTGCGGGCAGTGCGGGTTGCGGTATTGCTGAAGCGATTGTGGCACAAATGGTCTCAGAGGGCATTAGTGAACAACAAGCTCGTTCACAAGTCTTTATGGTTGATCGTTGGGGGTTATTACTTGATAACATGCCTAACTTATTACCATTCCAACAAAAGTTAGCTCAACCTTGCTCTACGATTGAAGCATGGGAAAATTACAGCGACAATATTTCGTTACTTGATGTTGTGAATAATGCTAAGCCTACAGTACTCATTGGGGTATCTGGTTCGCCAGGTTTATTCACTGAAGAAATCATTAGAGCAATGCACAAGCATTGTAAACGTCCAATTGTATTCCCATTATCAAATCCAACGAGCCGCGTTGAAGCGACTCCTAAAGATATTTTGCATTGGACATCAGGCCAAGCATTAGTGGCAACAGGCAGTCCATTTGAACCTGTCGTTGTGAATGATGAGACCTTTGAGATAGCGCAATGTAATAATAGCTTTATCTTCCCAGGCATTGGCTTAGGAGTATTATCTTGCGGCGCGAAGCGTGTATCTGACGAAATGCTCATGGCATCTAGCCGTGCATTAGCAGAGTGTTCACCTCTAGGTAAAGAGGGAACTGGGTCGCTATTGCCACGCTTGGAAGATATTCAATCTGTCAGTAAATATATTGCTTTTGCCGTTGCTAGAGCCGCCATTGATCAAGGTTTGGCACTGCCCTGCACTGATGAATTACTGCTGCAATCAATTGAAGCTAACTTCTGGGAACCTGAATACCGTCGTTACAAACGTACGTCATTCTAAATTATTGATAAGCTTGGTTAAGTTATCTTTAACCATAAAAAATCCCAACCTGAGTTGGGATTTTTTGTTTCTAGCAAACAATTAATTTATCTGCCCATAATCTTTGGTTATATATTTGGCAACGCCAAACTTAAGTGCACATAATTAGGCAGACATGACTAATTTAAAGCTATTCAATAATGGTCTGTCAGTACGCGCTTTTTTAAGCTTACGTATACACTCTCTCAATGATTGCTCGGCTAAACGGCCAAATACACCATCATATTCATTATTGTTCATTTCTTCTTCAGAGTCGGCACTATCAGCAATTTCTTGCGCAACACGGCTTAACTGCATCCACGCATTGGCAATGTAAAAGCCATGAAACTCCGCTTTAGTCATTAACTTTTGCGCACTCGCTGGCAAACCATTCCATGCATTGGCAAACGTATTGGCTTTGTCGTCAATAAGTTCGCTAAACAAACCTTCATAAGCCTCAAGCAAGGTTTCAGGTAACTTATCCATCGGCAACACTTTATTGGCTACGTTATACGAAATTTGTTTTGCGACTTCTTGATACTGCGGGTCAACTTTTGTCATGTTTTTCTCTCTAAAATCTGCCACTAATGTACACGCCGTAAGTGTCTGATGAGGCAATTGGAACAATACTAATCCCTTTATAAGGGTCGGTGAAATACCACCCCGCCACGATACCAATGGCAGCACCAGCCAATACATCTTCCACATGATGTTGATCACTGGCAACACGCGTATATGCTACATAAGAAGCTACCGCATATGATGGAATGCCATATTTCCAGCCGTAACGCTGGTTGATAAATGTCGCTGCAGCAAAGGTATCGGCACTGTGACCAGATGGAAATGAATCATTACCACTGCCATCTGGGCGATCTTTTTCTATACCGTATTTCAGTGCTTCAACTAACAATCGACTTGATACACCGGTTTTAACTAATTGCCAAGCACCTTGATAATCATCTTCGACAATTAAACTTCCTGCCAATGCAGTGGCCGGAAGTAATATGTGCAAAGCGTCACCCGATGTTTCCAGGCTTCCTTCAGCATGACAAGGCGATAATGCTATCAGCAAACTTAATCCGATAAATTGCACAATTCTCTGCAACATTTCTATCTCTGTTTATTTCCAAAGGCGTCTTTATACTCGTCTAGATAACTGAATGCAAATAGCCCTGAGTCGCCAGAAAAATACCCTTAACAGTGAATAAGATTAACATATTGATAAAAATAAGATTATTGAACAATAACGCAAGGCTATAATTTAATCACAAGACTTTTCAAGTCGAAGTCTGTTAGTCTTTGTCACATAGAATTAACAATAACTACTTGAGAAAATGCATCCTTGCCCACTTTAAAGCTAAGCAGCATTATTCATATCATTATGCTTGTCTGTGCCATTGGATTTAGCAGCATTGCTTATGCTAATCCAGTGAAGAATTTACGCGCCGATGAAATTTACACACTATTAGACAGTGGTAACTTTATATCCGATGAAGATAATCGTAAATTACTCAGCGAGTATAAAAGTATCTTGTCGGATGACGATATTATTCGCCAAGAACTCTATATACGTCTTAATTGCTGGAGTTTGCCGGCGAACACAACGGAAGAAATGCAAGCCGCGGTTAAATATGCCGATAAATACCTGCAAATATATCGTCAGCCAGCCCCCTCTTTAATCCAGATTGATCTGCAGTATTGTAAGGCTTGGTTTTTGTATGCGCAGGGAGAAAGTGACAGCTTATTTGCCGACCTAAATACAGCGATACTTAATGCTTATAAACTTGAAGACCCGCGCTTGATTGCGGATGGCCGAAGCACTAGAGGTGCAATCCTATCTTATTTAGGTAATTTTTCTGAAGCACTTGAAGATCTTATTACAGCGCAAAACTTATATGAGTCTCTTAATTTAACTTATTGGGCAAATGTTAATTTAGGTGAGCTGGCCAATAGTTATCGCCGCTTTGGCGATGCCCGGACCGCATTAACATATCAAATAAAACTCGAAAAAAGTTATCTCAAAAATAAACAGATTTATGAAGCCAATCTCACCAATAATCAAATTGCGCTGTCATTAGAGAAGCTTGAACGTTATGAAGAAGCCATTGAACGCTTCCAAAAAACGCGCGATTTTTGGTTAACAGAAAATAACCCTATTGCTGCTGCGGATGCATCTATTAGTATTGCCGGTAACTTAATCAGCTTAAATAGACTTAAAGACGCTGAGGTGATTCTGCATGATGCTCAAAAGGTGATTACACCCAAAAATGATAATAGTTATAGCTACATGAATTTATTTATGGCCAAGGTGCATTACCAGCAAGAGCTTTATCAGCAAGCATTAATCGATATTGACCAGGCTGAAAAAGCATTTAATTTCAGTAATAATATCCGTGGCCTCAATCAAGTGTTGCAGCTAAAAAGCGAAATATATCAAGCCTCACAACAATGGCAACTGGCGTATGAAACCCTAAAATTGTTTGTCGAGTCACATCTATCATATGACAAAAAAGTACTTTCAGAGCGCAATGCGGAGATGCAAGCTCGATTTGATAACAACAAGATTCAAACTGAAAATACAATGCTTATTCAAAGGGATAAAGAAAAACAGCTGCAATTGGACATCATGAAGCGCAATGAAGACATGCAGATCATTATTATCAGCTTAGTCGCGATCATTTTAGTGATTGTATCTATCTTCGCCTACAAACAACTGCTCAGAAAACGTCTGTTTAGGCGTTTAGCGCTCACCGATGAACTGACCAAAGTAGCCAATAGACGTGATTCACATTCTCAAAGTAATTACTTTTTAAAAATCGCTCAGCAATCATCCACGCCATTATCATTGATTTCATTTGACGCTGATAACTTTAAAGCCGTTAACGATACATTAGGCCACGATATGGGCGATAAAGTACTGGTAAAACTAGCGGTAATTAGTACAAGCATGATGCGTGACACTGATGTGATTGGTCGAGTTGGTGGTGAAGAGTTTTTGATTTTATTACCTAATATCGACAAAGCAAAAGCCATTGAGATTGCTAATCGCTTAGTCGAGACCATAGCAAAATATGATTGGTCACAAATCTCGCCTAATTTGCATCAAACAATCAGTGCCGGAGTCGCCAGTTACACCAATGAAACAGAGTTGTCGCCATTATTGCTAAAAGCCGACAAAGCGCTCTATTCTGCCAAAGCTGCCGGCCGAAATTGTGTCAAAGCCGAGTAAAACGCGTATAATTTCCATGTGTTTACTTAATGATAGTGTTATGACAACAACGACCCCAGTATTAACGCCTGATCCAATTACCGATCCTGAGATCAATTCAATCCCCGAGCCCTGCCCATTGACCGCAGCTCAGCTTGATGTGCTCAATAGACAGATCAAGCTTTGGGGTAAAGAACTTGGTTTTGCTCATATTGGTGTTGCTGATGTCGACTTAAGCCAACATGAGGCAGTATTACAAGATTGGTTAGATAAAGGTTACCACGGTGAGATGGCTTACATGGCTAATCATGGAATGATGCGGGCTAGACCCGCTGAATTACATCCAGGAACCATTAGAGTCATTTGTGCCCGGATGGATTATCTACCGCCTGACGCTGGCTTTGCCAGTAATTTAACCGACCCCAACCTTGGTTATATTTCTCGCTATGCCGGTGGACGTGATTATCATAAATTAATCCGCCAACGGCTTAAAAAACTCGGTGATAAAATTCATCAATATTGCCAACAATTCGACTTTCACAACACAGATTTTAGACCGTTTGTTGACTCTGCACCGATTTTAGAACGTCCATTAGCCGATAAAGCGGGACTAGGCTGGACGGGCAAGCACTCACTCATTTTACACCCTGATGCCGGCAGTTGGTTTTTCCTCGGCGAGTTATTAATTAACTTACCTTTGCCGTTAGATATCCCAATCGAAGAAGGCTGCAACACTTGCGTAGCCTGCATAAAGTCATGCCCAACAGATGCGATTGTCGAACCCTATGTGGTCGATGCAAGGCGATGTATATCTTACTTAACCATTGAATTGCAGGGCGCTATTCCAGAAGAGTTTCGTCCACTCATCGGCAATCGTATTTATGGCTGTGATGATTGCCAACTCGTGTGCCCAGTTAATGCTAAAGCACCACTGACCCAAGAGACAGATTTTCATACTCGCAGTGCGCTTATTCAACCCGATTTACTGACTCTATTTGCGTGGTCTGAAAGCCAATTTTTAAGCCAAACAGAAGGCAGCGCGATTCGCCGAATTGGCCATAAACGTTGGTTACGTAATATCGCGATAGCATTAGGTAATGCTCCGGCTAATCCGGCCATTATTAGTGCATTAGAGCAACGTAAACACAGTGATGAAGTAGATGGCATGGTGCTTGAACATATTGAATGGGCATTAGTGCAACAAATACAAAAAGCGCCACAGTCGGCGCTTTCACGTAAAACTCAACGAGTGATCAGATCAATCCAAAAGGGTCTACCCAGAGATGCATAAACCACATGCGACAACTAAGCATTAGGGTCTAAGGTAAAACCCACTTTAACGGTGACTTGCCAGTGAGCCACTAAACCTTCTTCCAAGTGACCACGGGTTTCGATAACTTGAAACCAGCGCAAATGTAATAAACTTTTATTGGCTTCTGCAATCGCATTTTTGATCGCCTCATCTGAACTGATCGGTGATGAACCCACTAGCTCAATGACTTTATAAGTGTGACTCATAATCGCTCCTTTTGTTAACTGAAAGACGTATTTTGAGTGTAGTCAATAATGGCTCAGTTCACAGCAAATAGGCTCAATGAGTCCGCAGTGAATACCCCATCAGCCAGTATCACAAGGTTGAGAAGTTAATCACAGAGTTCTGCAACAAAGCCGCAGCTCCAGCGATCAGCTGGTGAAGCACAATGACCCATTGTGAGCAGGATCATGCTAATTAAAACTGGCGTCGAAGCACTTTAGTCGCTGCAATCATATTGCGCAGCGCTGGCTCTACTTCATCCCAAGTACGGGTTTTTAAACCACAATCAGGGTTAACCCATAATTGTTTCACCGGCACTTTCTGCGAAGCTTTAGTAATAAGGTCAACCATTTCGGCTACCGTTGGAATATTGGGCGAGTGAATGTCATACACCCCAGGACCAATTTCGTTCGGGTAACAAAAATCTTCAAACGCATTCAATAATTCCATCCGTGAGCGCGATGTTTCAATGGTGATCACATCAGCATCCATAGCCGCTATGGCATTAATGGTGTCATTAAATTCGCTGTAACACATGTGAGTATGGATTTGAGTTGCATCGTCTACACCAGCCGCCGACAACTTAAAGGCATCTACTGCCCAAGTTAAATAATCTGCCCACTGGCTCTGCTTAATCGGTAAACCTTCACGAAATGCTGGCTCGTCAATTTGAATAATGCCAATGCCGGCTTTTTCTAAATCGATCACTTCATCGCGCACCGCTAACGCAAGTTGATTGGCAATATCTTGACGAGGGATATCTTCTCGAGCAAACGACCAATGCAAGATGGTCACTGGGCCTGTTAGCATGCCTTTGACAGGCTTGTCGGTTAAACTTTGCGCATAGGTAGCCCAATCAACCGTCATCGGCTTAGGACGTGATACATCACCATAAATTAGCGGTGGTTTTACACAACGAGAGCCATAACTTTGCACCCAACCAAATTGAGTAAAGCCAACACCATCGAGCTGTTCACCAAAATACTCCACAATGTCATTTCGTTCAGCTTCACCGTGCACTAATACGTCAATACCGAGTTTAAGTTGACGACAAATGGTGTCCTGAGTGACTTGCTCAAGCTGTAATCGGTAATCAGTGTCATTGATTTCGCCTTTACGCCAGCGTTTGCGTAAACCACGAATCGCAGGCGTTTGCGGAAATGAGCCTATGGTGGTTGTGGGAAGTAATGGCAGTGCTAGCTTCTGTTGCTGAGCAATAATACGCCGAGCAAAAGGGCTATGACGTTCAAAATCACTCGCAGTAAGCTGTAACACACGTTGAACAACCTCTTGATTAGCTGCAGCAGCTGTGGCTAAACGCCTTTGCTGGCAACGATCAATAATCACTTGGCTGCTTTGTGAATCTTGATCGTTAATTAGCTGCTGAATGTCACTAAGTTCAAACAGTTTCTGTTTGGCAAATGCTAATTGTCCCTGTAACGGACTGATCAATTGCGTCTCGACGTCAACATCAACCGGACAATGTAACAATGAACATGAAGGTGCAATCCACAAACGATTGCCCAACGTGGTCGCTAATTCTGCCAGCTGATCAGCAATAACATCAACATCGGCAGCCCACACGTTGCGACCATTAATCACTCCAACCGATAAAATTTGTTGGCTGCCGAGCGCTTTGATAAACGCCTCAACTTGTTGTGGTGCTGTGACTAAATCAAGATGCAAACCATCAACCGATAATGCACTCACCAATGCT
Organism: Shewanella vesiculosa; assembly: GCF_009994065.1. NCBI lineage: Bacteria > Pseudomonadati > Pseudomonadota > Gammaproteobacteria > Alteromonadales > Shewanellaceae > Shewanella > Shewanella vesiculosa. The sequence continues at coordinate 416,063 of NZ_JAACSD010000006.1, read as the reverse complement.
TGATGATGGCCAATAGAGCCATAATAACTGGCAAGTAATATCTTCAATGATGCCGGTTTTTGTTGCGCTAAAAATTGATAACTGTGGCGAATGGCTTGTTGCCACTCCTCGGTTAAGTCTGCGGCTAATACCGGCTCATCAAGTTGTACCCAACTCACACCTTGGTCAGCAAAACGTTGCAAAATCTGCTGATAAACCGTCAGTAGCTGCGGTAATAACGATAGCTTATTAAACTCAGTCAGGCTTTTCGATAAATACAAATACGTCACTGGGCCAAGCAATACCGGTTTTACTTGATGACCGAGTTGCTGCGCTTCACTGACCTCATCAAACAACTGTTCGAAGGCAATCTCGAAGCTTTGATCTACACTAAGTTCAGGCACTTGATAATGATAGTTAGTGTTAAAAAACTTAGTCATTTCTGCTGCACAGGCATGTTGGCCAGTTTGCGATCGGCCACGGGCCACACGAAATAAGGTGTCTATATCGATAGGCTCTTGGCTGCCATCGGCTTGAGTAGCTCGGTGGCGATCTGGGATCACATTTAAAGTCGCACTTAGGGTTAATACTTGGTCGTAATAAGCAAAGTCGCCTACTGGAACTAATTCAACGCCGGCATCTGCTTGCCACTGCCAATGCGTTTTTTTTAATTCACTGGCGACCTGTTTCAGTTCAAATAATGAGATTTCTGCGCGCCAATAACGCTCAAGTGCAAACTTCAATTCACGCTGACGTCCAATGCGGGGAAATCCTAAACTTGAAATTTTCATGCTGCTTTCCTTTTCGTTGAAGCAAAATTTATAGCCATTTATGCAGAAAAACCCGCATAGGCGTCTGGACGTCTAGAAGTTTATTGTGCTACTCTGCTGTCAAGCAATCGAATTGATTTCATCGGCTAGTTGAGCAAGATTCATGTGGAGAGAAAATGATAGAGCTTAGACACCTTCGCACCTTGATGGCGTTAAAGGAAAGTGGCAGTTTAGCGGGTGCAGCTAAAAAACGATTTGTAACCCAGTCGGCGCTTTCTCATCAAATAAAAGAGTTAGAAACACGGATTAACTCAACTATTTTTGTTCGTAAAAGTAAACCGTTAACGTTTACTCACGAAGGTTCACGTCTGCTGAATTTAGCGGAAGAAATCTTACCGAAAGTGATTGCAACCGAATCTGATCTTAAGCGCGGTTTAGAGGGTGAAAGCCACCAACTTAAGCTCGGCATTGAATGCCACAGTTGTTTTCGTTGGTTAATGCCGGTTATTGAACAATTTAAACAATATGCGCCAGCAACTCAAATTGATATTTCAAGTCGTCATTTATTTGATTCACTCAATGCGTTGGAAACGGGGAGTTTAGACATAGTGCTCACCTCTGACCCAGTGCCTGGACATAGCGTAGCTTATCAACATCTATTTGATTTTGAAGTAAAGTTAGTCGTTGCCAGTGATCACGCATTAGCGGCACAAGCCTTTGTAACCCCAGCTCAATTGGCAAAGCAAACTTTAATCAGTTACCCAGTGCCTCTCGCGCGTTTAGACATATACAAACACTTTTTAGAGCCCGCTGGTATTGAACCTGGTGAGCAAAAACAATGCGACTTAACCTCAATGTTATTGCAGCGAGTTGCCTGTAATGACGGCGTAGCCACCCTACCAACTTGGTCTATCCGAGAAAGTCAGGGGCTGAGTCTTACGGCGGTAAAATTAGGCGCAGAAGGACTAAAACGTCCATTGTTTGGCGCGTATCGCCGCGATGCCACTAATGCAAATTTAATCCAACAGTGGCTCGAGCTGGTAGCAAGTGAAGGTATAAATTTACAGCGGGTTGATTAATAAACCTCTTTTAGATAACACGCGTCGAAGCACAAGTCCTGGTGAATCAGGGTTTTGTGTTTGGCGTAAGTTATGGGCAATTAAAAACTCTTCGCGTAAATCGTCATCCAATCCTAATGCATCAAATGCATCAAGGGATAATTGTTGTTGCTGGTTATCAATCAGTGATTTTAATACTTTTAGTGACACGGGACGAGACAGCTCTGCATTTAAATAGGCAAAAGCCGTTAATACAATCACCTGACCAAAAACACTAAATAATGCTAAGGTTTGCATTTCATCCGCATCAATTTTGATGTTATCACCGGTTTCAATCTGTTCACGTAACTGTTCTAAACAATCATCCGCAATCGTTTCATTTAAGGCCCAATAACCTTGAACCAATTTTTTGTAAGGTTCAGGGAGTTCATCAAGGCGTTCTTTAAGATAAAATGAAAATGCATATCGATAGATATTCACTTGGCCTAAACGAATTAAGCAATCTTTAACACTGCGACTTTTAGTCGATATCATTCCAGCTGAATGGGCGCTATTACTGCGCAATAACAAGTGTGCAGCCAATGCCGGATCAGCAGAGACTATGTCGATTACGATTCTAATATCAGCTTCGTTAATCAGGGCTTTTTTTAATGGAATTAATATGCCACGACGACCAATGACTTGCTCTTCATTGCTAATAATAGCTTTAACTTGAGTAAAAACTTGTTGCTCAAGACTCGTCATATCTATCGATTACCTTTTTTAAAATTAACACACTATTAATCAATTTAACGGTATATTAAAACGAAAGCCAGCGATAGTTCACTGGCTTTCATAAGTAATAATTTACTGGCTGTTGTGACTAAGACTTGATCAACTAAATTATCTAGAAACGATAACCCGCTGTAAGTCTAATTGAACGACCAGTACCTGAATAATAGCCACTGCCATAAGCAGAGTAATACCCTGTGCCGACATAGTCTTCATCAAGTAAATTATCAACACGTAAACTGGCATTCCACCCTACATAGCTGTAATTCAACGCAAGGTTGGTTAATACATAACTGTCTAACTTATCGCCAGTATTGCTGTTGTCGCCTTCCATGTAACGCTGGCCAGTGTAAACACCTTCAACAAACGCTTGCCAATGAGCTGATATATCGTAACTCATATAAGCTTTACCAGAGTGCTTAGCCACCCAAGATAATGCTTTACCATCGTTCTCGCCTTGAGTGAATTCTGCATCAATATAGTCGTACGACGCACCTAATAACCAATTCGTTGAAAGCTGAACATCATAAGCCGTGCTTATACCAAAACGACGTGATTTATCAGCGTTAACGTTAGCACCGCCACCATAAGGACCATCGGTACGACCACCTTCGTAAACAATCTCATCTTCTAATTCAAGTTGATAAGCATTGATCTTCAATGTTTGAGTGGTAGTGGTATAATCCCAACCCGCTTCATAAGAGCGACCCGTTTGTGGATCTAACCCTTGAGTTGTCAGCGGTGTATAAGCTTGTTCATCGACTTTGGCAAAGCGGAAGTTATCATTAGCACGAACATAAAAACGATGTTCGCTGCTCGGACGATAATTAACACCAAACTCAAGTGCATGGGCGTCATTATCAATTTCAATACGGTTAGGATAAAGTAACTGATCATACAAATCGTCAGTCACTTCCGAGTAACGGCCACCTACTACATAAGATAATGTCTTGGTAATAGGCACTGATGCTTGAACATAAGCACTACGTTGAGTCTGTTTATTATTGCGTTGAATAGAAGCCGTATCAAAATCTGCTTCACCTGTACTCACATCAATGCCGGTGACCAAATTCAAGTCGCCATGATCTAAGTGATAATTGGCGGTCGCTTTAGGCGAAAAGCTTAATAAGTCACGCTCAATTCGCCCTTCACTGCCATATAGCAGACTGGTGATTAACGTGTCAGAATAGGTTAAATCGGCACTCAATGCCCAAATATTATTTAACTGGTACTGATAGCCACTGCGTAATGCGGTGGTCATTTCATGAGTGAATTCACCCTCAGAAAAGGGAGCCACTTGACGAGGATTGGCTTCATATTGCGCTAAGGTCAGTGCACCTGGTACTTGACGATCATTATCAAAATAATTAACTTCGACAAAAAAGTCTTCTACGTCAGTTTGATACTGAATGCGACCTAAAATAGAACTGGTGTCATTGTCGTTATTGTCGCGGTAATTATCACTTTTGTTATAACTCGCCGCTAAAAAGTAACGCCATGCATCATTGATAGCACCCGAAATATCACCTTTAGCTTCATAAGTGTCAAAACTGCCACCACTGACTTGTATGCCACCACTGGTTTCTGTTGGTGCTTTAGTAATAATATTGATAACGCCGCCAACAGCTTGATCGCCATACAACACACCAGCACTACCAGATAGAATCTCAACTCGCTCAATTAAGTTAATTGGAATAGATTCAATACTCGGTGCAGCAATATCAATGTTATTCAGTCTGCGACCATCAACTAAAATCAGGGTGTTATTCGCCGCTTGCGAAGCTGAAAATCCGCGCATAGAAAATACTGTTCCCGAATTATTATCCGACACCTGAATACCAGATTGTCCACGTAATAAATCGGTTAAGTTAGTCGCGCCGCTCATTTGAATGTCAGCAGCATCAATCACATTGACGTTGGCAGCAATATTTAATGGCTTAGCAGCATTACGACCAATAACCACTAGGGTTTCATCCATGCTGATTGCTGAAGATGAAGAAGATGTAGCCTCTGAGTCTGCTGCCATAGCATTCACACTGACTACACTGAAGAATGCACTTAATAGCAATGCAATTTTTGTTGGTTTAGTACCCATTTACCTTTAACTCCTGAAAGGAAAAATGGGGCAAAAGTGCCGCAATATAGATGACGACTGTTGGCAAATCTACAGCTCAATTCTTAGGGTATGCCAACAAGCGGTATTATATTACATTTCGAGATCTGCCCACCGAAATCATCGAAATCACCTTTAAGGCCGGTCTCCGGACTAAGGCTGTGGTGCTAAGACCTCAATGGTATAGCACGCGCGAGTCTAGATGATTAACGCAATCGAGTTGCGCACCTGACTCTCACCAATCACCGTTGCGGGGGCAGTACCAGACTTGCACTGGTTTCCCGATTATCCTGCTGTGGGATATTGACCCACGGCAAGCACCATAAAGATTGACTCACTCACCTCAACGCTGATTTAGCCTTTAGGTGAGCGATTAAAATAACATGAGGCTCAGCTCAACATTAAAAAATATGTCTTTGGTTATGACAAGCTTGTATTAAGTCACTGCGTGCTAAACGTAACCGTCTGCGCGGCAAAATAATAACGCGGCGATTATAACGGATCCTAAGGTGTACTTCATACTTACAAAAGGTAATCTCACAGATAATTCAACTTAATGATAAATAAACTCATAGATTGCTATGGTCTTAAAGGCTAAGGGAACTGGTGAGCACACATTTATATTCGTAAACATCAAGATGTATAGTTAAAACTTGGATACAAATAAGTGTAAATGACATCTTCGGGTTAATGTTCAACACCGAGAAAAATGATTAGGGCTGGGTCATAAACTGACGATAATTATCGATAGTGATAGGTGCTGTATCAGGAGTAAATATGTCGGTACGAATAGATTTATGAATAAGGTAGACATCATCGTCGTCACTTATTACCGTAAAATAGCCCATTTCACCTTGTAAAGGGGATATAAAAGACGTTTCAATCACAGCTGAAGCGCTATGAATATTAGGCATACTGGTACAGCCTAATAAACCATGCACAGCCTCGAGGCCATCCACCTTAGAACTGCCGAGCTGTTGATAAATAACCTGCCCTTGGCAATGTTGTCGATAAGTGTCAGCCATTGAATTTAAAAATTGTTCTGGTTCAACGTCATCGGCTAAGCCCTTAAAGCCTTGCATACAGACTAAACGAGACCAATTATTTAACGACTCATCACTAGGAACAAACTCAGCCATGGTCATATCACCACGTTTTTCGTTAAAGGCAAGCTTCCAATCCAATGGTGGTAAAAAACCAAACTTCGCAGACAGCTTTGTCAGTTGCTGAACATCATCAGACATCACAGCAGTAGCTGATGAATGACCAACTTCACCAAATGTCATGGGGATTTGAGAGGTAGCAGATGCACTACTCGGGAACAGGAACAATATCCCTATGCACCCCGAGCAGCCAATAATTGCAGCAATCTTGTTCATCCAAATGAATCCTTATTTGGTCAAGATAAAGATAAGTTGATCGAAACCATTCTAATTGAGCATATCCTATCCTGAACATACAAAAATTGAAACTTATCTATAACATTTACATCTTGGATAACATATTAATTAAACGTTTCGTCATCTTCAGCATCATCTTCAGCGTCGAAAAGTTCTTCTTCGTCGATAGCTGATTCAGCAGCAATGGCCGCGGCTACGCTTTTAGCTTTAAGGTGTTTCTCAGTTTTACGCTTGTTACGATCAGCTTGCTTAGCTAAAAAACCTTGCAGAGATTGCTCGCCCCATGCAATGGCTTCAGCTTCTGTGGCAAAACCATCTTGGCTTTTTGATACTATGGTTTTAGTCGCTGTCATACGACGAGTAATTTCAGTTTTCCACGTGTTTTCAATTTGAATAACACGTAAAGCATACTTTTTGCTATCGCTCATAATCTATTCTTTCCTAACTTAAGGTATCACAGGCTTAAACCCGTGAAATTTCAGCCGCGCAGTGTACTCGAAACGCACGAGTTTGGGCAGCTATTTAATGGCTGTTTTTTCAGCTTATTCAAAAAACTTATCCAGTGACAAGGAGAATATTGCCACTGGAAAAGCAATGATGAATAAAATATTGCTGCTACACCATTATTGTTTGACTAATTGGTTGGAGCCAACAATCATCATTTCGCATTTATGGCAGTCGAATACTAACTTCAATTTATCTTTGCCAACATCTAAAAACATCGGATCAGCTTTAATACCTTCAACTTCTTTCGGGCATAAATTAAAGCTGTAGCGGAGACAATGTTTGGTCACCATTAACGGCGCATCATGTAACACATTATTTTTTTCATAGGTGTCTTCAATTTGAATCACCCCATGCTGATGATAAAACGATTTGGCTTTTTCGTTGGCCACATTGGATAAAAAGCTCAATGCTTTTTGTGGAAAACGCGCCGTTTTATCATGCACCCAACGCTCAGGTCGTTGGTAACTGGCAACCCTTGCCGCCATTAATGCACTTACAGCATCGCGGCGTAACTCATTGACCACAGAGGCAGGTAAAAACCACATGGTTTGTGTCAGCAAATTAATCTTATTCAGCACAAAGTCGCTACTGCCAAGTTTACTAAGTTGTTTTTTCAAATTTTCAGCGGTTTTAGCTTGATCATTAGCAGGAGCTTTATCGCACACTAAAGTGACGGTGGCACTAATATTATGCACATCGGTAATCGTTAAGCCTACGCCGTCATCAGTATCAAAGAATTGCATATCGACAGCAATTTTACGGCTAGCTGAATCTTTGTTGAGGATAGCTTCGAACTTATGATCAAAGTTTCGGAACATCATCACCCCAATTTTAAGATCTTTGGGCACTTCAGTTAAATATAAAGTGTTGCCCTCAGCGCGGTTGATGCGTACACCAGAGAGTTTATCGTCAGACAAACGCTGAGTTTCATAATGCTCAACAAAGAAACACAGACCATCACCATTGTTAAAGTGAATGTCTTTACCACTTTCACTGGTATCGATTTTAATAAAGTCTTTACCGACATGAGTAATTCGGCCCACTTTTTCACCAATAAACTTAGGCGAACTAAAATGCTCAATCGCCTCGGTCCGTTCATTAACAAAATAATCGGTTTTACCGCGGTTAAAGCTTTTATCAGGATCGGGAGTGAAATTAAATTCGCAACGACCATGAGAAATAGATTCAAGATCGGCACGCTTGGCAATAATTGCATCAAGCTGCTGGCGATAATGTGCGGTAACATTCTTAAGGTAAGTAATGTCTTTTAAACGGCCTTCAATTTTAAACGAGCTAATACCCGCATCAATTAACGCCTCTAAATTATCCGTTTGATTATTATCTTTTAATGACAATAAGTGCTTATTTTCGGCTAAGACCTCGCCTTCGCGCGTGGTCAAATTACAGGGTAATCGACACATTTGTGAACATTCACCGCGATTAGCACTGCGATTAGAGTAAGCGTGACTTAAATTACACAAACCACTGTAGCTGACGCACAGAGCGCCATGAATAAAGAACTCTAACTTCATTTTTGTGCTGGCTGCGATATCACGAATTTGGGGAATATTCAGCTCGCGGGCTAACACCACCTGAGAAAAACCAACTTGCTCAAAAAATACCGTTTTTTCTGGGCTGCGGTTATCGGTTTGGGTGCTGGCATGTAACGCAATAGGCGGAAGATCAAATTGTAACACCCCCATGTCTTGCACAATCAAGGCATCGACACCCGCTTCATAAAGCTGCCAAATTAGCTTTTGGGCTTTATCAAGTTCGTCATCCATTAAAATAGTGTTTAAGGCCACAAACACCTGGGCATGATAACGATGAGCAAATTCTGCTAAGCGAGCAATGTCTTCAATACTGTTGCCAGCATTGTGACGGGCACCAAACGCTGGGCCACCAATATAAACCGCATCAGCACCATGACGAATAGCTTCAATGCCATAATCGGCATTTTTAGCGGGGGCTAAGAGTTCTAACTGGCGCTTTACAGGAGCCTCTGGGGTGAACAATTCTACAGAAACCATAATGTTAACTAAATTTCGCATCAATTCGGATAAAAAAGTGCGCCAACATACTAATATTATCGCATTGACATAAGTATGTTGGCGCACTCGCATAGTGCTTGTATTTTAGCAAACTTTACCCAAAGTTCTAAGTAAATTCGTTGCTAATAACCGCGATAAGCTGTGCAGCATTACGCTTATAAAAACAACTCTTGGATGTTTTTAAAGTCAGCTTTGCCTTCAGCAATTTCTTGTGGGTTTAAACCAGACACTTCATGTGGGAACACTAACCAATCTTCAGATGAATGAATGAAATATTCTGGTTTTAGGTCCACTTTGGTATTTTTCGGTTTGTAGTAAGGGCAGGCAATACGGATATCCGTTGGCATATTCAAGCGCATAAACTTTCTTAACTTACCAATAAGCGCATCAATGCTGCGTCCTGAGTCAAAGACGTCATCAACAATCAACAAACCATCACTGGCGTTAGCGTTTTCAATAATATAATGCAGACCATGTACTTTAATATTTTTATCTTGCTTATCGGTTCCAATGCCGTAATAAGAAGAGGTTCTCACCGCGATGTGGTCAGTTTCAACTTTCTTAAAATCGAAATATTCTTGTACTGCAATACCGATTGGAGCACCACCGCGCCAAATACCCACAATAAACTGTGGTCGAAAGCCACTGTCATACACTTGTGCAGCGAGTCTAAATGAATCTTCCAGTAGTTGTTGCGCACTAATAAAGTGTTTATCTGTCATTGGTTAAGCCCCCGATTATTTTATTGCGGGGAATTTTATACCAAATAAAGCTTTCTTGCCTGTAAGAATAGTAATTAATTGATCAAGGTAAATAAAAAATTTAACCGCTTCATGAAATCGCAATACCCTATTATCAACCAGTGGATGATGTCCATCCTCGCTTGATTGAATCATTTGCTCGGCGCCAGATTACAAAGCACTTAAGCATTACATTCAGGTCGAGGTCCAGATCGCCAAATAAAGCTGCATATGCAGGCTCAAATCGACATCTCTGCGAGTATAAATCTACTTGTGATTAACAACGGCTATGGCATAGTGTGGTTTCATGATAAGTAGAATTTATCGCCAATTCAGGATGAATACACCACCATGTTACTCAATAAAACCTTACACTCGGCCCATGCTCCTGAATGGGACGATACAAATAAAAGCAATCAAATCAATGCAAATAAAAGTGATAATCCGCTTATATGGCCTGTGCTGAGTTTATTGCAGTCAACTAATCAAAGTTGGAAAGTGCATCATTTAGCCAGCGAGCTGCAAGCCAAAGGGCTAATGCACAACCTTGATCCGTTACCGGAAAAAGATCTTTTTAAACGTAACTTTTTATTGATGAATGCCTTGTATGAATTACAAGATATATTAATGCCCAAACAGTGGTTACAAGTTAAGGCAATGGAAATCCAAATATTTAGGATTATTCCGGCCAGTGCAGATGTCCAACATATTCGCGATGGTGCATTACGCGATTACTATCTCGACTGGGCTAATTACGATGCCAGCGTTAACGTAGTGCGAGAAATGCTCGAGTCGTTCTGGTCAACTTATAAAGAGTATATTGGCGTTAATATCAAGTTAATGCATGTGGGCCAAGCCTTAAAAGTGTTTGAACTGGATGAAACTGCTACCGATAGAGACATCCGTAAACAATGGCGTAAGCTGGCGCTTAAATGGCATCCAGACCGCGATCAAGGCAATGCTGAACGTTTCCGTGAAGTGTGCGAAGCATGGCAAACTCTAAAAGAGTCACTCTAGTCTGCAAACATAATTACCAGCTAATGGCTTAACTGCACCTTTGTATAAACCATTAGCATAACGACAACGTCGACAGTATCTGTCCCTATCATTCATAGTATCTGTCCCTATCACTCATAGTACTGCGTATAACGAGTCCACATTAACATGTTGAGCGGCGCATTGACTGTTAATCGCCAACGCTTACAGCACTCAATAACATCAACAGAGCGGAATAATCCCTGCAGCAGAAACACATCTTTTATTGCCACCTCATCACATCATCTCGCTACATGATTCAATTGGCTCACTTCAATATCCGCAGTTAACCTCATAAAGCACGCATCGGTCACGAAATTAGCGCCTTTTTAAGTGATGATTTAAGTCATAATTCAGCTTAAAAACTTACCCTATTTAACTAAAGCAGATAAGTCTATTGCTCGCGATGACTTGCCATCCACATTGATTTGAGGTTTACATGATTAAATATTTTGCCATTACACTGATGCTAATAACAGCCTCATTTAGCACACTCGCCACACCGTTTATTGCCGGTAAACATTACACTCAAATATCGAATAACATGGTGACCAGTTCACCTAAAATTACTGAGTTTTTTTCATTTTACTGCCATAACTGCTTCAACATGGAAACTCAATATCTTCCTGAAATTAAAGCGGGATTAGATAAACAGATCAGCTTTGACACTAAGCATGTAGACTTTATGAACAGTGACTTAGGCACTGAAGTAATGCGTTCACTGGCTGTTATTCACCAGGTTGGTCAAGCAGACAAACTTAACCATGCAATGTTTAGCGCTATTCAAGGCGATGCAGGTGCTAATGGCCATGATCACAATGCTCAAGGTCACCAGCATCAATCACAAATCAATAGCCGTGAAGACATTCGAAAAGTCTTCAGCGAATTTGGCATCGATGCCGCAACCTATGACAACATCGCCGACAGCAGTAATACCGAGAAACAATTAGCCTTGTGGCGCCAGCAACAAGCACTATATAAAGTGAATAGCGTCCCCACCTTTATCGTTAATGATAAATACGCTATTAATATGAATGAGATGAATAGCTTAGACCAACTAATTGAATTAATGAATTTTTTAGCTCTATCGAAATAAAAACTTACTGCTAATCCTTAGTCGAAATACAGATTAGACCTAACACTTGCAATAAAAATGGCTATCAATTGATAGCCATTTTATTTACTCACTAAACTCACAGTGCCAAACTCAGACTGAAAACCTAATCAAAAAAGTCACGTAAATGCAGTAGTCCAAGTAATGCATGCAGCAGTAATACCGCCACAAAGCAGTCGGCAAACAAACTGTGATAATAACGTAAACTCAGGGCGTACTCACCACCTTGGGTCAACCACCAGCCAACACCTGTCACAGACACCAACAACAATAATAATAAACCTATGCCAGCAATCACGCTCAATAAGCCTTTGCCACCAGAATGAGGCAACTGGCCTTGAGCCAAACCGCTTATGTCTTGCCAGCACTGACGCCATTCGCCAACAAGCCAAGGAAAAAACTGCCGCCATTGACCCTGACGACAAACATGAAAGCTCAGCGCCACCGCTAATAAAGCACAACACAGGCCGCCATAAACATGCCAGTGATTCCACCCGCTGCTATTAGGGGCTAAACGACGCCCGATTAATATCCAAGGACTAGTAGCAATAAGTAATACGCTTAATCCGCCGGTTATCACATGCAGTTTAGTCGCGATAGAATCGAATAATTGCGATAGCCTTGTCGCTCGCTTCATCCATTATTCCTTAATGATCTGCTGCGCGAATTGATCCACTTTTTGCCAATCAGTAAATTCTACCTTAGTGTTGGGGTCGGTAGGACCTTTGGTTAGCCACATTATAAAGCGAATAATATTTCGATCTAATGCGTTGTAACCTTGGTAATCTAAATTACCACCAAATACCTGCAGCAACTTAGGTTGCCATGCACTTTGACTTAAAAACTGTTGCATATAATTGTTGGTTTGCGGCGTATTTTTGTGGGGTTTACGCGCCACTAAACTCACTGAAAAAAAACCACTGGGTTTACTTTCTAATTGCGCTCGATGGGTTTCAATAAATTGGTACAACGCCGGACGATGTTTGCCATGACGAATACTGGCACCAATATACACTTTATCAAACAAGGCTAAATCGGGAGCGTCATCCAAAGGGGCTACCGTCACCTGTTGATCTTGGCTAGCGAGTTGACGTTGTAAATACTCACATATTTGTTGAGTGTAACCATGCACACTAGAATGGATCAGTAAAATCTGACTCATGCTGACCTCTTATAGAAATCATTTAAAGTAATACAGTATCTTAGACCACCGATGACAGAATTTACATGAAACAGATCACGTCATCATGATAAGCAATTCACCTAATATGCACTGCCTCAATGCAATGTGAAGTACTTCGCAGAAAATCATCGACCAGAAAACCCCAAATAACCAAGCTTGTGTCAGATTTATCATGGCAAATGAATCATGGACTGATAACCCCAAATTGCAGGCAAAATACAGTTCACTTAGAAAACTATTTTATGTCACTATAGATGGATAAGCTTAGGGATAAGAGTTTCAACCATGTCAGACACATCACTTACACATGCTGCCCCCATTTCGATCCAACGAACAAACCCACAACACCTCCTGCTGTGGATGACCTTTGTTATGTCGATGGTATTCGCAGTTTGGCAGGCATTACTCAATAATTTTGTGATTGAACGCGCCGCATTCACCGGCGCCGAAATTGGCTTATTGCAGAGCCTAAGAGAAATACCAGGATTTTTAGCCTTTACCGCGGTATTTGTATTACTGATGATCAAAGAACAAACCTTTGCATTATCATCTTTGGCCTTGTTGTGTATTGGCGTGGGCATTACCGGCTGGTTTCCCGACGTGATTGGTCTGTATTTAACAACGGTATTGATGTCGATAGGTTTTCATTATTTTGAAACCATCAATCAATCGCTGACATTACAGTGGGTTGATAAAGCCGATGCCCCGGGATTTATGGGAAAAGCGTTAGCATGGCGATCCGCTGCGGCGCTCGTCGGTTACGGATCAATTTGGCTGATCATGAGTTGGCTTAAACTTGACTATATCTGGATGTACAGCATCATTGGTGGTTGTGGCTTGCTCATGGTGTTTATGATGGCGGTATACTTTCCACGTTTTGCCATTGGCTCCATTCAGCACAAGCATCTAATCATGCGAAAACGCTACTGGCTGTATTATTTACTGACGTTTTTTTCTGGTGCACGCAGACAAATTTTTATGGTGTTCGCCGGCTTTATGATGGTTGAGAAATTTGGCTATTCGGTGTCTGAAATCACCGCCTTGTTTCTGATTAATTACCTAGTGAATTTATTGTTTGCCCCAAAGATTGGCCGCTTTATTGGTCGCATAGGGGAACGTAAGGCGTTAATTATTGAATACCTTGGCTTAGTGCTTATTTTCAGCAGCTACGCTTATGTCAGCGATGCCAATATTGCTGCGGGTTTATATGTAATCGATCACCTGCTTTTCGCCATGGCAATTGCAATGAAAACCTATTTTCAAAAAATTGCCGATAAACAAGATATTGCCTCAACCATGTCGGTAAGCTTTACCATTAACCATATTGCCGCGGTGATTATTCCAGCGTTATTAGGTATATTGTGGTTAAGCTCGCCTAAAGCAGTATTCTTTATTGGTACTGGGTTTGCCCTATGCTCGCTCGCATTAGCATTCAATGTGCCGCGCCATCCGGTGCCGGGTAAAGAAGCCTTATGGTCTCCGTTGACTACAAAAAACTAAACGATTCAACATAAATGTCATACCCAAAAATACCTGGCGCAAACGCAAAGCACTGAGAGGATGAGTGATGGCTGATATTGATGTAACTGAGATACAAGATGACAACACTCAAGTGTCTGCGCGCAAAAAAACCTTATTGCTCGGACGCATTATCGGTTTAGCCAGTGAAGACGATTATCGTCCGTCTACCGCATCCGTTGCAGAACGGGCGCAATACCGTCAACGCAAACAACTTAGCCAACATCAAACTAATCTTGAGAGCATTTTTGCATTAGCACTTAACTATACGCCATCGGATGTGACTGGAGTGGAGTTAGATCCTGATTGGCGTTATCAATTTTTTAAGATGGCAGAACAGATCCATAATCGAAAAATGCAAGATTTATGGGCCAGAATCTTAGCCAGCGAAATCGTCAATCCAGGCAACTTTAGCCTTCGCACCTTGGCACTGTTAACACAGTTAACCTTTCGAGAAGCACAGATATTTGAAAAAGCCTTAGGCATGTCAGTTAAAATCAACACTGAGCCTAGGTTTAAATTACTTAGCAGTTATCGTATTAACGGCGGGATAAAACAATATTTTCGCAAGCACACTCAAACAAACTTTGGCCTGTCGCAATTTGGCTTACCTTATTCGAGTATTTTAACCCTAGTCGATGCGGGGATTTTGCATAAAAGCGAGTTTGAAACAGGGTTACTAAGCAGCAATGAAAACATTCAGTTAGCAATGTCTAATACTACCTTGACTCTAAAGCCTAAAGATCAGCACTTATTATTTACCTATTATCGCTTTACCAGTGTAGGTGATGAGTTGTGCCAATTAATTCAGGCCAAAAATGACAATGACTTTATCGATGCGGTTAAAGTTATGTTAGCTAAGGATTTTATCGTTAGTAGTTAATATTTTTATAAAGGTGTGCATACTTAGCTTTATGTTCGCTAAATAAAAATTGGCGCAATATTTCACGCGACTCACCTTCTGCACTAATCTTTGCCGCCATCACCCCATTTTCAGTCCTGACAGGTTCAAACAACATATCTAGATGAACACCATTAGGTAAAATCAATTGGGTTAAACGGGGCATTTTAGTGTTAAGTTCTTGCGGCACCTTAATGGTCATACCCGAGCTAGACAGGGATAACACTTCAACGTATTTCTCAGTGTCATGATCAATCACCTTGATATTTTTAACATCATCCAGTCGCCAACTACGTTCTCCGCCTCGCATATCAATCACTTCTGGGATCCCCAATTCTGGAGAGAATTGTCCAAGATCATCTATTGTTAAGGTCAATGGAAACCATAAGCGATAGTAGCTTATTTCAGCGAGCAAAGTGAGTTTGGCATTTCCCAAAATATGCGCAAGCACTTGGGGTACTTCAGTTGCGACACTTAACGAATGTTTCGATAAAGCGTTGTCTGTGCAGTCATCTGCCGGTGAAAAAACATCACTGAAATAAGCAAGTTCCTCATTTGATAAAGTTGTCATAATCTAACCTTGTAGCACGCAATAAAACCCTTGTTATAGTAACACCTTAGTATGACAGCGAACAATCTTTAACCAAAAACCAACTGTGTGGCCTGTTAAACATTGGCCTGCCGATGGTAAAAGCATAATCAATAATCTAGGGGTAACTGAATGAAAATAACCGCTGCAGCAATAAAAAAGACGAACTGAGTTCGTCTTTTAAATGGATACGCATTAATGATTAACGATCGTGTTCAGCTTCGATTTGCATCGCTTTTTTAAATGATGCATGGCTCATTAATTGCTGATAATACTTTGCAATATTTGGATATTTTTCAAACTCGCCATTTTGGCCAACAAGCTCCGCAATAAACGACATCATAATATCTGCGCCGCTAAGACTGTTGCCAACTAAATATGACTTACCTTGCAAACGGTCATTAAAGTAACTGATAACTTTTGCGGTTTCAGCATCGGCATATCCACCGATAAAGCGAGTTTCAGCCCCATCCATTTTAACAAAGATCTTCAATAATAATGGCAATGCAGCAGAACTTTCAGCAAAATGCATCCATTGTAAATAATCAATGTAATCTGCAGAACCGGGTGTCGGCATCAGCTTATCTGCACCGTAGGTTTGAATTAAATACTCAGTAATCGCACCAGACTCAGCAATAGTGTAACCGCTGGCCTCTAATACTGGAGATTTACCCAAAGGATGAACTGCTTTTAACGACTCTGGCGCTAAAAATGTGCTTGCATCACGCTGATAAGCAACCAGCTCATAGTCCACGCCCAATTCTTCTAACAACCAAATTATACGTTTTGAGCGTGATTTATTTAAGTGATGTAATTTAATCATTAAGCCGTCCTTGTAATGTTGGTGATGAAAAGTAAACCTAATGAACAACTCACTGGGTTTACTTTTATCAATCTACTTATTTGTAATCTCGAGTTAAGGTTAAGTATAACAACTCAACCAAGCAGCTGATTAGCTTAATAACGCTAACATTTTTTCAGCCACTAACTCTGATGATGCAGGGTTTTGACCTGTGACTAACTTACCATCAACCACGGCATATGGGTGCCAATCGTCACCCTTAGAGTAGGTTGCACCATTTTCCTGCAGCATGTCTTCAACTAAAAATGGCACTACGTTGGTTAACTGTACCGCTTCTTCTTCGCCATTAGTAAAACCGGTAACATTTTTACCGGCAACAAGTGGCGTTCCGTCTGGCTTTTTAGGGTATTTAAGCGCTGCAGGAGCGTGACATACCAAACCTAAAAGCTTTTCTGTTTTGTAGCATTGCTCAATTAACGCAATAGAATCTTTGTCGTTCGCTAAATCCCACAATGGACCATGGCCACCAGGATAAAATACTGCGTCATATTCTGCTACGTCAATTGATGCCAATGTATGAGTATTGGCTAACAGTGCCTGAGCTTTTTCGTCAGTAGCGAAACGACGAGTTGAATCGGTTTGAAAATCAGCTTGATCACTTTTTGGGTCTAATGGTGGCTTGCCACCCTTAGGTGAAGTCAGTACCACTTCAACACCCTTATCTGTAAATGCGTAATAAGGCGCAGCGAGTTCTTCTAACCAAAAACCGGTTTTCTCACCTGTGTCGCCTAGTGTGTCGTGAGAGGTCAATACCATTAATACTTTCATTGTTATTCCTTAAATAGTGTAAATTTATTCGTAATCACTCAGATTACAGAGGATTGTTTACTTTAATGACAATCTTGCCGAAATTTTCGCCTTTTAAAAGCCCAATAAAGGCTGAGGCCATATTTTCAAGACCCTCGACAATTTGTTCACGATACTGAATCTTGCCTTGTGCCAACCATTGGCCCATATCTTGGGCAAATTCTGGGTAACGATCGCCATAATCGTCAAAAATAATAAAACCTTGCATCTTAATGCGCTTAACCAGCAAAGTGCCCATTAATAATGACAAACGATCGGGACCATCAGGTAACGACGTCGCGTTATACTGAGAAATTAAGCCACAGACTGGCACCCTAGCACTGGTATTGAGTAACGGCATCACAGCATCAAATACTTTGCCGCCAACATTTTCAAAATACACATCTATGCCATCATGGCAATGTGTTGCCAATTGCTGTGCAAAGTCAGGCGCTTTATGGTCAATACACTCGTCAAAACCGAGTACTTCTTTGGCATGGCGACATTTTTCAGCGCCACCAGCAATACCTACAACGCGGCAACCTTTTAATTTAGCAATTTGACCAACTGTTGCACCAACAGGACCAGTGGCCGCGGCAACCACAACAGTTTCACCCGCTTTGGGCGCGCCAATGTCTAATAACCCCATGTACGCAGTAAAACCGGGCATTCCCATAATGCCTAGAGCATAAGAAGGATGAGTAGGATTGTCACCTAATGTCATTAAGCCTTCGCCGTTAGACACTAAGTAATCTTGCCAACCACCAAATGATAATACCCACTCACCCACTTTATAATCAGGATGATTAGACACTTCCACTTGTGATACCGCGGCGCCAACCATGACATCATCAATAGCAACCGGCTCGGCATATGATTTGGCATCATTCATACGGCCACGCATGTAAGGATCAAGTGATAAATACACCGCACGCAATAAGACTTCACCTTCGCCAGGCACTGGTTTGTTAACGGTTTCTAAACGGAAATTATGAGCAACTGGCTCACCTTGGGGGCGGCTGGCAAGAACAATACGACGGTTTTGAGTGTTCATCTTGTATCCTTTAAATGACATAGGCACCATCAGATGGTGCACGAGAAGACAATATGACCTAAGTGATTAGCAAATGTTAAAAGCTATTCATACCTGTAATACATATCAGCTAAACACTGATACCATATACAACCAAGGTCGACTAATACGTTTCTTTTACTTAAATTGATCAGCCTAAATACCACCAACCATTTTGCGAGCTAAGCACTGATATGAATAAAAACAAACCCATGCTACTTGAGAATCAGTTCTGTTTTGCTGTCTATTCGACGTCATTGGCAATCGTGCAGCTCTATAAACCTTTACTTGACTCTATTGGGCTCACCTACACTCAATATTTAGTAATGCTAGTGCTTTGGGAGCAAGATGGTTTAAGTTTAAAAACCTTAGCCAGCAAACTTGGGCAACAATCGGGTGCATTAACTCCAGTCATCAAACGCCTTGAAACCGATGGACTGCTTAAGCGTATTCGCGAGCCTAAAGACGAGCGAGTGCTATGCATGCAATTAACCGAAAAAGGTTATCTTCTCCAACCTCGGGCCCAGCAGATCCACGAATGTATTGTTGAGCAATGCGGTATCGACCTTGCTGAACTGAGCGATCTAAAACAACGTCTGGATCAATTTAGACTAAAACTGTCTAAGCATATTGAGTTCTAACTGACTTAAGCACTCAAATTGACAGTAAATGTGCGTTGCTTGAGACATATGATAATCACGATAACTAATTGTGTGCAACTTAAATTAACAATTTTTAAGATCTATTGTTAGTTGCGTGATGCCGCCGCATTGGCTGATGCGATTAAATCGGCTTAGCCATCATACTGAAATGATCAATAATCACATGCAATTAGGCTACATTAACACTATTACGGCCGATATTTTTTGACGAATATAACGCTTTATCTGCACGCTTAAACATATCGATAAAAGTATTGTCTTGTGAGTCTAAGGTTGAAATACCTATGCTGATGGTAATACAAGGCGCTTGCTGTTGATCGTATTGTTGCTGAGCTTTTCGTAAACGCTCAGCCAGTTCATAAGCAGAATCAATATTAGTATTGGGTAATATAATGGCAAATTCTTCACCGCCAATTCGAGCCAATATATCCGACTCACGCGCATGTTCATTGCATATATCAGCCACCCGCTTAATCACCTCGTCGCCCACTAAGTGGCCGAAGGTATCATTAACATTCTTAAAAAAATCAATGTCGATAATCATAAATGACAGCGATTCAACATAGCGCATTGCCCGAGCAAACTCATGGTCACAGAATGCATTAAACGAACGACGATTATAAAGCCCTGTTAATGGATCGCTATTGGCGAGATGTTCCAGTTTGACACGTAGATTATATTCTTCGGTGATAACGGTAGAAATGCCAATTAACCCCATGAGCTGACCTTTTTTATCATATAGAGGCTGCTTAACTTCATGGTAAACATTGGTCTCGTTTTCACCCTCTATGACAAAATCACCAGATACTTTACGCTGAAGCGTTAACACCTTATGGTCATTATGTTGCAAAACATCCACCACTTCAGGAGGCAAATAATCACTGTCTGACGTCCCTTTTAATTGTTCAAGGCTAACGCCAAAATAATCTAAAGTGAGTTGGTTACAATATACATAGCGGCAATCGGTATCTTTGACATAAATATAAGCGCCAACGTGATCGAGGATTTGCTCATAAGAATTGATAAGGTGTTTTTGTGTTTTTTCTTGTCGATACTCTTTCAAATTAGCAAACAGCAATAAAGCGATCAAAGCCAATAAGATAAAAACTAATAACGCGAGAGTATCAATCGACATGAGCATTCCTTAGCTACAATCAACATCCGTATGAATTCATTATTGACGCCTTGAAGTGGAAGAACCTTCTACAGGTTTATAGTGAAGAGTACTGTATAAACACAATTGGCTATTATGCGAACACTAGCGCCAAAAATCAAATAGATTATTCCCTTGTTAAATAACTAATTGATTTTTAATTATTAAAAAAATAAAACTGCGGCATTGTGGCTATTTGAACCATCATTGTGCCGCAACAAGTTAGCACTAGCGTTTATATATAACCCCGGCCTACATCACAAAAGGCAAATTAATGCCTTGGGCAGCATGGGCATGGCTGACAACCTTGCGGCCTAATACATGGGCCGTATCATAACTTCTTTAAATTCATCATCGTCCATTTGCTTTTAATATCGGCGGCATCTGCGTGAATTGACATGGCGATAACACTAAATCTCAGCGCTGCAAGGTGATTATGGTTCATTGTAGTTCTGTTATTATTTTTAAATTTCTACACGGCTAAAAATGCTGATATGTTACAAGTCATCACAGCCTCGGGGGTTGGATTGAAAGCTTAGCTTACTAATAATAAAAAAAGAGACATAATCCAATGAGAATTGCAATTTATGGCGCGGGTTCTACTGGCTGCTATTTAGCCGGCCAGCTGTGTTTGTCTGGTTTTGATGTTAGCCTCATTTGCAGGCCGACGATGAAAAAAAACATTATCGCCAATAACGGTATTACCTTAAGTGACTACCAAGGCTTTTTACAAACCGTCATGCCACCAGCCATTATCACTGATATCGATCAGGCGCCAATTGACATACCATTTGATGTAATTTTCGTCACCTTAAAGTGCCACCAGGTTAGCAGTATCGCCAAGTCATTAATCGCGATAACGCACAGCGACAGCAGTATTATTTTTATGCAAAATGGCCTCGGCAGCTTCGACAGCATTAACCAGTCTCTAAGCCACTGTAATCTGCTCCAGGGCATCACCCCCTTTAATGTGTTACAACAGCCCAATAGCCGTTTTCATAAAGGTACCGAAGGCGTGTTTACCTTACAAACAAACCATCACACACAGGCAATTCAGGCAGCAATGATTAAACAGGGTTTTGGCTGCGACTTGCATCAAAATATGCTGCCAATAATTTATGGCAAGCTATTGTTAAACCTTAACAATGCATTAAATGCTCTTAGCGACTTACCCATCAAACAGCAACTCAGCCATTATGCTAGCCGTCGGCAACTGGCTCGTGCAATGACAGAATGGTTAAACGTCTGCGAAGCCGCAGACATCGAACTGCATCAATACACTAAGGTTAAACCTCAATGGTTACCGCTAATATTATCGCTACCCAATATGTTATTTACATTATTAGCTAAACAGATGCTCGATATCGATCCCAAAGCTCGTTCTTCTATGTGGCAAGACATCAAGGCGAAACGACAAACCGAAGTCGACTTTATTAATGGTGCTGTAGTTAAAATTGGCAAAAAATATGGCGTAAAAACACCGGTGAATCAATCGATAGTAGAACAAATAAAGCAGTTAGAACAAAGGGATTAACTCAATACATAGGTGATATAGTTGTCGAGGTAACGATTGTTTTGCGGTACAATTTAATAACAAAAATACAACTGACGTAATCGCACAATATAATAAAATGTGCACAAATAAAGACGAACTCTGATAGGCCTTTTGACTGAGCTTAGCTCTGGATGAAAGTGATCATGGAGTGACTTATATTTGGCCAACATTAACGTGATTAACGCATTGGAAAACAAACATGAGCAACAGCACTTTCTTTTTTGGTGATTGGCAAATTAATCCGCAGAGTAACAGTGTTCAATCGGGTGACACAATCCGCACCCTTGAACCTAAAGCCATGGATGTATTACGCCTGCTATGCCAACACCAAGGAGAGGTACTCACCCCAGACGATATTATTCGTCAATGTTGGGGTGACATTGCCATTGGCGATAATCCACTGCATAAAGTGATTACCCAACTGCGTAAAGCATTAGGCGATCAAGCATCTAATCCGCAGTACATAGAAACCATTCGTAAACGGGGTTATCGCACCATCGCCAGTGTTGAATTTCCTGTTGGTCACCATGCTAAAGTCACCCCCGCACAATGGCAAGGCGCCTCGCCTTTTCCGGGCTTACGTGCATTTGAAACCAACGACTCCAGCGTATTTTTTGGCCGAAGTGAGCAAGTTGACACCTTATTAAATCGCATCACTAAACAAGTTGAATTCGGCCGAGCCTTCTGCTTAATCCTCGGCCCCAGCGGTACAGGTAAATCATCGCTCATTAATGCCGGTATCATGCCTAATTTGATGTCCAAAAATGGCTTTAACGGGGTTGGCGTCATTGATAATGCCAACCTAGATTTAGCCGATGTCACTAAAGACCGTTTAATTATCGATATCGCCAGTGCCATGCTCGACTGGGAAATCAATGACCAAGCGGTGTTTACCGATTGCAGTGCCGAAATGCTGGCAAAAAAATTGCAAAACGACATCAATGCCGTTATTGAATATTGTCAGCTAGCTTTAGCTAATCATTCATCCATCAATGATGACAATACCCCAACATACAGTCGGCCCCATTTTTCATTGTTTATCGACCGTTTAGAAATCTTATTAGCGTCGCCATTATTTACCGAATCCGAACGTAACAATGTATTAGATATCCTCGAAAATCTTGCGGTTTCAGGGATAATATTAATTATCAGTGCTTGCCGCAATGACTTTTATCCTCAGGTAGTAAGCCACCCTAGCCTAATGGCAGGCAAAGCCAATGGCTCACATTTCGATTTATCGGCGCCAACTCGAGCAGAGCTGATGCAAATGATCCGTTTGCCGGCCAATGCAGCTAACCTTACCTGGACACTCGATCCCGATACCGCAATGCCGCTGGACGAAATACTTTGCAGTGACGCCGCCTCAAACCCTGATGCTTTGCCCATGTTGCAATACACCTTGCAATCACTGTATTTGAACAAAGATGATGACAACCAATTATTGGTGTCGGTTTACCATTCGCTAGGGGGGATTGAAGGCGCCATCGGTAAAAATGCTGAAGAAGTGCTAGGCCAATTAAGTAACAGCGAACGCGCTGCACTGCCGAAAATACTGTCGATGTTAGTCACCCTCACCGAAGACGAAAAATCAATCACCAGCAACACTGCCCGCTGGAGCGATCTCAGTAGTGATGCTGAGATAAACCTCGTCAAAGCCATGGTTGATAACCGCTTGTTTGTCTCGCATCTGCAACACGATCAAGCCTGCTTTAGTATTGCCCACGAAGCGCTATTAAGGCGCTGGCCCCGTGCGACAAAATGGATAACCGAACACAGCGACAGTTTAGCCATTAAAAGCCGTTTACAGCATCAATCTAACCGCTGGTTGGCCGAGTCAAAGAGTAATGCTTATTTACTGGCAGAAGGCAAACCATTAGTAGAAGCAAGCACATTGCTCGATAACCAATTGTTTAGTTTAGAGCCTCAAGAACTGGCACTAATTCAAGCCTCAACCAAACAAGCCAATATCGGCCGCTGGCGCCGCCGTGCAGTCATGCTAGCCCTTGTGGCACTGACACTCATTTCGGTCGCCATGAGTATTCGCAGCATTGAGGCCGAAACCCAGGCACAACAAAAACGCCTTGCGGCAGAAAACTTACTCGGTTTTATGGTCGGTGAGTTCGCCGACAAAATGCGCGGCATTGGCCGCATGGACTTGCTCGATGGGATCAGTAACAAAGCACTGGAATATTTCAGCGATTTTTCGGCCGACGATGCCAGCTATTTAAGCTTTGAAGCGCGCTTTCAACACGGCCAAACCTTAGAAGCCATGGGCGAAGTGGCTTATTTTCGCGGCAATATCGACGAGGCCCACAGCGCCTTAATCGCCGCCCGTGAGCGCATGCTGCCGTTACTCGAAATGCAACCGCAACACCTCAGTTTACTCAAAACCTTAGGCGCCAATGCTTTTTGGCTCGGCCAGCTTGAATACGATAAAAGTGATTGGCTTGCCACTCAACCATGGTTCGAACAGTATTTAACATACAGCCAAGCCATGTATCAATACGCGCCAAACGATAACGATGCCATTATGGAGTTGTCCTATGCCCACAACACTCTTGGCTCGATATACATGAAGCAGCAAAACTTTACCGATGCCCGTGGGGCATTTGAGCAATCGTTGCTACTCAAGTTACAACTATGGCAACAAGATAACACCGAAAGCCAATTAATTGCCGATATTGCCAATGCGCGTTCGTGGCTTGCTAGCGCAGCCACCGCCCAAGGCGACATTACCGCGGCGATACAAATACACCAACAAATTCAACAGCAGCTGTCAAATCAAGCATTAGAAAAACAACCTTATTTACTTGAACGACTATCCAGTAGCTACCAACAACTGGCCATTTTGTTAAGTTATCGAAGTCATAACTCACAAGCCTTTGAAAAAGCAAAACTTGGTCTCATTGCTATTACCAATGCCCTAAAACAAGACCCTGAAAATGAAGTTTGGAAAATACTGCAATATCATGATTATCTGAATATGTTGGCTTTTAGTCTTGAACCAATTGAACACACTATGAGCTACAGTGTTGACTCATTAGCATCCATATTTGCTGAAGATTTGTACTTACAAACCTCCAACAAAAAAAATGAGTTATGGGCAAAATATCAAATGGCCGCAGCGAATTATTTAGCGTCACAAGGACTGCTTTCAGAAAGCCTTGTTTATGCGCGTCTAGCAATATCCTCTTTTAGCGAATTAACCACTGAGTTTAACCAAAGTTCACTTTATGTGGCGAATTTAACCCAAAGCAATATGTTAGCCGCGTCATTACTGGCTTCCATAGGCCAGCCACAACAAGTTATCACCTTGTGTCGGCAATCTAAAAATCTGTTAGCAACTATTGTTGAAAAAAATAACGACCCACAATTTACAATTCCTTATGCTAAGGCTTTAGACTGTCTCAGTGAACTTGCGCAACACCCTGATTTAGTTCAACGGCTAGAAAGTTCGGCAATAACCGATTATAGATTTACCCTGTATCTTAACCCTTAACCCTTAACCCTTAACAAAAAATATGGAGAATATAATGTCAAACACTCAAGGCCAAGCAACTTTTTTTAATCTCACCATCACCCTAGGTGATAAAGATGTACCAGTATTTACTTATACTAACATTGACGGCTCCCCTGTGTGTGGCAATGTGGTCATTAACCAATACAGCACCATCTCTTACCAGCTAATTGATAAAACCGGTAAAGGGCTAAAATTTGTTGGTGCGGCGTTTACTACCCCATTTGACGGCATCATCGATGCGATTACCATCAGCAGCGATGGCACATTGATTCAATTAACCGATTTAGATAAAACACCAGGCAATACCGGCTTTCAGTTTGTATTATCAAACAGCTGCAATACCTTGCAGGTACTCAGTCCCGATCCTGAAATCGTCAATCACCCAAACTAAACATTAAATACATCTAATATTAAAGCTCAGGGCTATCCCTGAGCTTTAATATTGTTCAGCCTGATAAACTAACCAATAGCATAACGATTGCTAAAATGGCTGGTATTTATCCAGTTGCGATATCAACAGTGGCCGCATAATGAAAGGTCATAAATGACTTTTCACTTTATGATCTGAGTTGTTGTGTTCGATATGTTATCCAGTAATAAAACCCTACTTGGGCTTTCCTTTTGCCCGTTCACTGGGTATAAAACACCATTATTGTCCAACAGCGCAGCGAGCAAACTGCTGCTAAATAACGCTCTAAACACTAGCCAATGACGGCCCAATATCTGTCACAATCACAAGCAAATATTGCCGTACAACAGGCTATTCTCGCTAAGAATATTATCGATTCCAGGGAGGAAAAACCTAAAACCCAGCAATAAAATTAAGCCGCATCTCAGGTACATGCAACATAAGCCACTCAATCACAACACATTGACAAAATAAAATGTGAATTTAATTCAATATAAATCAATAAGTTAAAATCAGAAGATTACCGAAAGGTTAAAAGCTCCCATTCCTAATAGAGTGTTTGACATCAACAAGGGGTTACCAACACCAAACGCTTGAGGAAATGCACCATGTTTACCAATGATAAATTAACTGAACTCAATGACACGATTTCTCGTGTGACTAAATTAACAGACTCATTGTCTAAATATCCTAACGCGGTAAAAATACCACTGCGTGTTGAAGCTGAAACCCTAGCCGACTCATCATCGACGGCGGTGATGTTTGATGCCACTTTTGATGCCACTTCAGCAAACCAGAATGGCAAAATGGCTGTAGTAGATAACTTACAAATTCGCACCTTACTCAATGTGATTAACGCGATTTCAGAAGCGATATTTGTGATTAACTCCGCTGGCGTTATTGAGATGATTAATCCGTTAGGCGCTAAATTATTCGGTGCTCCAGCTGAAATGTTAATTGGTCAAACCTGGACCGATTATCTACAAAGTCCTTTTAAAGATGAGTATCAATCTTTATTTGACCTGTGGAACAACGCCAGCGATCAAAGCAATAAAGTGACTCAGTTTAACCATGGGCCTAAAGAAATTATCATTAACCGCGCCGACAGCACGTTGCTCGAAGCCGATTTATCATTGTCATGTTTACCGTCAATACAAATAGGCTCGGAGCCATTATTTATTGGCATTATGCATAACCTGACTTCGCACAAAGCCGAATACAATAAACTGCGCCACTTAGCGCATACCGACAAATTAACCGGTCTTGCCAATCGACATGCTTTTGATGATGCCCTGCAAACCAACTGGAACGACAGCATTAATCACGACCAACCGCTGTGTTTAATCATTATCGATGTCGATTATTTTAAAATATTTAACGATCAGTTTGGCCATGTTAACGGTGATAAATGTTTGCAAAAAATTGCCCAAGTACTGGCAGACGTGCTCCCCTCTAACAATGCCATGGCTGCCCGTTATGGTGGCGAAGAATTTGTGGTTATTTTACCTAACAGCAACCCGTTAACAGCAGAATATATAGCTAAAAACATTCAACGCCGTATTAACCAGTTAACCTTTACCGACATAGGGTTACCTGCACAAACTAAAATCAGTGTTAGCCAAGGCATCGCCTGTGAACGCAGTGGCCAATACCGCACGCCAACCGCACTGGTTTGCGCCGCAGACACAGCACTTTACCGCGCTAAATCAACCGGCCGTAACCGCATCAATATGAGTAGCTAACGCTAACTGAATAGTAAGGTTAAGCACAAGCTTGGTAAGCAGCAATACCACTGTTTGCATTGGCTTGCTGAGCAAGTTGATACTCAATAGGCGTGGCAAAGTGCCCATCCCAATGCTGTAATTTAGGCAACATGAGCCGATGCCATAATGGCGGAATAAGCGTAATAACAAAGGTACTAAGATAGCCACCAATCATTTGCGGTGCCTGTGGATATGGCAATAATTGATGATAAGGCAATTGCCCTTGAGCATGATGATGCGAATGGCGGGTTAAATTAAACATCGCCCACGAACTCACTCGTTTATTTGTATTCCAAGAATGGTGCGCCTGTACTGGCGAATTAACGGCTCGCACTAAGCCATAATGCTCCATATAATTAACTATCTCTAAGGTCGCTTTAGCCCATAACCCCATTAGCACAAAAAAGCTTAATCCCTGCCAACCCGCCAGCCAGAACACCCACAGCATAATGACTAAGCTCATGGCATAGCCTCTTAACGCTTTATTATGCCAACTCCATACAGCAAGCTGCTTACGCAACAGCCTTTGGCGTTCAATATGCCATGCACTTATGTTGCCTTTAATGGTCGATATAACAATGTGCGCATAGACATTACGACCACGAGGCGCAGTGGCGGGATCGTCCAAGGTACTGACATATTTGTGATGCCCATACACATGCTCAATGGCAAAGTTAGCATCAAAGCTAAATGCCAATAACCAGCGACCAATCAATAATGACACCGGCTGCCAAGTTCGATGAGTTAATTCGTGCCCAGTAATGGTGGCCATTACCCCAACCACTAAGCCCAAATAAATCACCATCACCCCATACTGAACCACGCTGGTATTTTCACGCGCGAGTAACACATCATAACCACTAAGACTGCTGACCCAAGCCCCATATTGACCAATATCTTGACTGGCAAATTGCCAGCAGCACACAAATACCAACATCACGGTTAAGGGCAACGCCAGCCATAACTGCCACGTCAGTAAAGCTGTAAAGCGATAGCTTGGCGCTTGTACATCATCACCAAATATCATATCGCCGCCTAAGTACACCGCTACCCAAATGGCAAAACCCATACTAATGTACGACTCACCTAAAGTAATACTGGCAATGGCGATCAGCGCCATAAGGTGAAGCGACATAAACTTAAGGTACTTAAACATTAACATCTCCTCACTCTTGCGGTTCATCAGCCAACTGACGCTGAAGCAGATTAACCTTAATATTGACAGCAGATATTGGCATGCTTTGACACGCCAAAATCATTCCTTGAGCGATTGCTTTGGCTGACAGCACATAAGCACTGTCGGTTAATTGTTTAACCTCACCGGACACTAACTGGCACCGACAAGCGCCACAACTGCCAACCTGGCAATGATGGGGAAAGGCAATATTGGCTGCCAGTGCCGAAGTTAAAATAGTGTGTTTTACGCTGGCTTGCTCAACCACAAGGGCGTCATTAATGGTTAAGCTCACTGCTTTGGCGGTAAACATCGACAACATATACAGTCCTTTAAAGGTTAAAGGTTTACTTTACGCCAGCAGACAAGCTAGCAAAGAGGGGGAGATGGACATAAAGGGGTCATTAATAGACAAGTACGGATAAATCCATTACAACTGATAAACAGGATTGCTATAAAAGCCATTGATAAGGATGCTATGCAGCCACTGCCGATTTTTTACTTAAACCAAGTTTACCAACAGCTGCGCCAGTGGGACTGTAATGTTAATATCTGGCTAGCTCATAATGGTATGACTCTTGAGCAATTACAAGACCCGCACTATCAAGTGAGTTTTGATGATTATCAACGCCTAATCGCCTCTGCCATTCACCTTTCGGCCAGACCAGACTTAGGTTTACATGTGGGTAATCGTATCGGTATTAACACTCATGGCATGATGGGATTTGCCATGCTTAACAGCAGCACTCTCAAACAAGCCATTGAGACATTAAAGCAGTTTATTAACACTCGTACGCCGCTGGTTAAGATAAGCATCCATGAAACGACCAAGGCTTTGGTTGTTACCCTTGAAGCAGTTCAACCACTGGGCATAATACAGCAACCCTATATGGATGCTCTTTTAGTGACCCTGACTAAGTTATTACAACAACTCACGCCGCAATCGTCGCCATTATGCCAGGTGAATATCAGTTTTGCAGCACCCAGTTATTGGCAGCAGTACGCAGAATTATTTAAGGCTCCGGTTCATTTTAATCAAGCTAAGACCCAGCTAATGTTAACCCTAGCATCAATGACACAACCTCTTGATATGGCCGACCCCAGCTCATTTATGCAAGCTAAACAATGGTGTATTAACGAACTTAAGCAGCTTAACCGTCAACAAAGTTTGAGCGACAAGCTATACCAGTATTTACTGCAAAGCCCGGTGCCATTGCCAAGCTTAAGCGACACTGCAGCGCACTTTCACATGACACCTCGCACGGTACATCGCCATTTAGCCCAACAGCAAAGTAGCTATAAAAGTATTGTGGCGTCGGTAAATCATCAGATTGCCAAGCACTACTTGTCACAATCTCAAGGCAGTATTAAACAACTTTCCTATCAATTAGGCTATGTGGATGTGGCTAATTTTCGCCGAGCATTTAAGCGCTGGCAAGGTACCACGCCAAGCGAGTACCGCCAGCAGCAAAAAGCGCACCCTGCAATATGAATGTTAAGATGATAAAGTCTGGGTTGCTCATATGACTTGAGCAGCTTAAAACCTATGCTGATATCTTTTAATGTAAATAATGATCAATAAAAAAACCCTTTTTTAATTTGGCTACGTTTACACTCTTAACAGACCCATTTAAACCTGTATTTTCACAGCATTAAGCTAACCATTAGCGGAGTCATCAATGAATAAAACTTTACTTACCAGCATTATCTCTGGCGCATTATTTACCTTAACCGCCAGCAGCAGTTTATCCACGGTGCAAGCGGCCGAGCTTAGTTTCGCAAATATTGAAACCGTGGGAACCAGCACCATAGAAGCGTCTGCAGACATGGCTATCATCAATGTTGAAGTATTAGTCGAAGCCGATAGCGCTAAAGCGGCTAAAGATCAAGCCGACCAAGCGGTCAGCCAATTTATGCAGCGTTTACTCAAAGCGGGTGTTGATAAAAAACACATTCAAAGTGCTAATTTACAACTCAACCCACAATACATGTATGTGCAAAATGAACCCCGTAAGCTAACCGGCTATAGCGCTAGTCGCCAAATGACAGTCACAGTAGTGGATCTGAACAGCTTAAATGAATTACTCGACAGCGCTTTAGTAGAAGGCATTAATAACATCAGTAATATACAGCTAAAATCCAGCAAAGAAGCCGATATTATTGAGCAAGCACGCCAAGCTGCCATTGTGGATGCTAAGCAAAAAGCGCAATCGTTAGCCAAAGGTTTTGGTGAAGAAATTGACGGAGTATGGCAGGTGAGATACTTTCCGCAACAATCAAATCAACCAGAAATGTACCGCGCCAGCATGAAAGTAAGTTCAGATGTCGCGCAAACTTATCAGCAAGGCCAAGTGACAATTAGCGACAGAGTCGAAGTGGTATTTAAACTGAAATAACCACTGTAATAGCCACAAATACAAGGCAACAAATACTGCAGCAACAACAAACAGGCTCAACGGCATCCGTTGAGCCTGTTTCAATTTAGCGCCAGCGAAACCATTAACGCATCCAACTGTTTAACATACAGAACAGCAATATAAAAACCTCACCAAACGCGTCATACCAACAAGTTAAAAAATACTCCAAGCAATTGTTTAATAGCAATTAAATTTATGAGTTTTATTTATCTTCATTAAAAATGATCTAGGTCACAATTGAGTATCGCCCAGCAAATTAAACTGGCTACATTGTATATGGCTATTGTAAATGGCTGTTAATACGACTAGGGAGGCGAGAAAAAAGTTATCAAGATGGACCTGCATGACTGATAGTTCTCCCCTCTATAGACACAGTCGATCTGCGCTTTGGTCGCTCAATAAAGCACTCATCGTCGTATTCTCAATGGCAGCAAAACCTAGCCAGTGACTCAACCAATTAGAAGGTATTGCAATGATAGATATCACTATCGACGGCATATCGTTATCGCTGCCTCAGGCAGATAACTTATTAAAAGCTGCCACTGACGCCGGTATTAATATCCCCAGCTTGTGTGATTTCTCCCACAATCAAGCCAAACAGCACTGTAACTTATGCCAAGTACACATAAAAAATAATAATGGCAGTTTACGATGTGTTCGCGCATGTGAAACGCCGCTTGAAGCGGGTTTAGAGGTGATAACTCGATCGAGCGCTTTAAGCAAAATCCGTCAAGATGCACTTAAGCATATTCTCAGCGACCATTTTGCCGATTGTGAAGCCCCTTGCCAAACTGCCTGTCCTGCGGGCGTTGACGTGCAGTCTTATCTGTATCATATCGGCAGAGGTGAGCATAAAGAAGCGGTCAAAGTCATCAAAAAAACCTTACCTATGCCACTGTCAATTGGCCGTGTCTGCCCAGCTTTTTGTGAAGCCCAGTGTCGCCGAGGGCTTGTTGATGAACCTGTGGCGATTCGCCAATTAAAACGTCATGCCGCAGATTTAGATTTACATGATCTAGAGTCTTATGTACCACCAAGAGCACCGGCAACCAATAAGCGTATTGCCATTATCGGCAGTGGCCCTGCGGGGCTGACTGCCGGTTATTATCTGTCTAATAATGGTCACGATGTCACTATTATGGAATCAGCAGCAAAAGCGGGCGGCTGGTTACGTTACGGCATCCCAGAGTACCGCTTACCCAAAGACATTCTGGATAAAGAAATTGAACTACTCACTCGCAACGGACTTAAGATACAAACTGGCGTAGAACTCGGTCGTGACATCAATCTACACGATTTAGTCGCCAATTATGATGCTGTTTGCCTCGCCATTGGCGCACAAAAAGCGGTGCCAATGAATTACCCTGGCAGCGATTTAGCCGGCTGCTATTTGGGTGTCGACTATTTACGCGATTATTGCACCAACAAGACATTGATCACTGGCAAAAAAGTCGCCGTGATTGGTGGGGGTAACACCGCAATTGATTGTGCCCGAACCGCTGTGCGCGATGGTGCTGATGTGACCTTAATCTATCGCCGTAGTCGCGATGAAATGCCCGCAGAACCCTATGAAATACACGAAGCCGAGGTCGAAGGGGTTAAGTTTCACTTTCTTACCAATCCAATTGAAAACCACAGTGATGACCAAGGCCGAGTCAAGTCTGTGACGTTTGCTAAAATGGCGCTCGGTGAGCCCGATGCATCAGGGCGACGCTCGCCTAAAGCCACAGGTGAAACCTTTGAAGAAGCTTTTGATACCGTTATTGCGGCAGTATCTCAACAGGTGGATTTAGACTTTTTAGAGCAACCAGAAAACCAAATCGACACCGGTCACCTTGCCCTCACCCGCTGGCATACTTTTCTTGGTTGTGAGCAAACCATGTCTGCTGGAGTGGAGAAACTGTTTGTTATTGGTGATTCTCGCACCGGCCCAGGAACCGCCGTGGGTGCGGTGGCCGATGGCCGAAAAGCCGCTGAAGCAATTGAAGGATTACTCACTGAGGGGTTAACCTGTCATTTACAGCCTCAAGATTTTAACTCCACAAAAGCCGATAACACGGCGTCATTGTCTGCAGACTTATACCCGGGCACAGTTAAACGTTCGCGACTAAAAATGCCTGAGCTATCGCAATTAAATCGCGCACTGAACTTTGGCGAAGTTGAGCTAGGCTTCATTGCCGATGAGGCAATAAAAGAAGCTATGCGCTGTTTAGAATGTGCTTGCCAAGCTAATACCGCTTGTCAGTTACGTGACTATGCCACCGAATATAAAGTCGATGGCAAAACTCTAGACCAAACCCAGGCGCGTAAATTTAAAGTCGATAACAGTGCACCTTTTATTACTTTTGATGCCAATCGTTGCATCAGTTGCGGAGCCTGTATTGACGCCTGCCATCAGCAAAGTGGTCATAATGTTATCGCTTTTGAAGCCAATAGCTATCAAGCACTTCCTGACGCTACAACCGCAGGCATTAGCCGCAACGCCCCTCGTGTTGGCTTTACTGCGTCGATGAATGACAGCGATTGTGTGCAATGTGGTAACTGCGTACAAGTCTGCCCCACTGGCGCTTTGGTTGATGCCCGCGATAAAACCCAAGGCAGCGATAGAGCGTTAACTAGAACCTCAACAGTGTGCACATATTGTGGCGTTGGTTGCCGGGTTGAACTGCATGTCGACCAAAGCAAAAATCACGTTATGCGCGTCACAGGCGATACTCACTCACAGGTGAATGAGGGGATGCTTTGTGTTAAAGGACGCTCTGGATTTGATTTTTTAAACAGCCCTAAACGTCTTACCACGCCATTAATTCGTAAAAATGGTCAGCTACAACCCGCCACTTGGAGCGAGGCCATTCGCTATATTGCCGAGCAACTGCAACCTATTAAAGATGCCACTGGGCCAAGCAAGTTTGCGGCACTGTCTTCTGCTAAATGCACCAATGAAGAAAACTATTTAATGCAAAAATTCACCCGTAGCATTATGGGTACCAACAATATAGATCATTGCGCGAGACTGTGTCATTCATCATCAGTTGCCGGCTTATCCGATACCCTTGGTGGCGGAGCCATGACCAATGATATTCCCAGTATTAAAGACTCAGATGTGATTTTTATCATCGGCTCCGATACCACCAGCGCCCACCCTATTATTGCCTCGCATATTAAACGAGCCGTCAATCAACACGGCGCGCGCTTAATTGTGGCCGACCCAAAAAAAACCACTATCGCAGACAGCGCCCATTTATATGTCTCACATAAGCCGGGCACAGATGTGATGTTACTCAATGCCATCATGCAGCAAATTATCATCAATAACTGTCAAGACATGCACTACATCAATAGCCGTATTGAAGACTATCAATTGCTTAAGCAAGAAGTGATGAAGCCCGATTATAACTTAACCAATGCGGCGTTAATTACTGGTGTAAGGGCAAAAGATATTGCCACTATGGCAAAAATGATCGGCACCGCAAACAAAACGGCCTTGTATTACGCCATGGGCATCACCCAGCATACCTCGGGTTATGACAACGTGGTGTCTACCTCTAACTTACAACTACTGTGCGGCAATATTGGCGTCAATGGCGGCGGGCTAAATCCGTTGCGCGGCCAAAGTAACGTTCAAGGTGCTTGTGATATGGGTGCCTTACCCAATTATTATCCCGGCTATCAAAAAATTAATGACCCGATTCATCAAGCTAAGTTTGCTAAAGCTTGGGGCAATACTTCGCTTGATCCAAACATAGGATTAGCAGCGACAGAAATCATGCAAGCAATTGTCAAAGGCAAAATCGATGCACTGTATGTTTTAGGTGAAAATCCAGTGCTAAGCGATCCGGATCAAGCCCATGTGATCGCCGCACTATCCAAAATTAAATTTATGCTGGTGCAAGACATCTTTTTAACCGAAACCGCCCAAATGGCTCATGTGGTATTACCCGCAACCGCCTTTGCCGAAAAAGATGGCCATTTCACCAATACCGAACGTCGGGTACAACAATTACGGGTGGCGTTAACTCCACCAGGAGATGCGCTGGTAGACTGGAAAATAATCCAAATGATTGCCAATAGCCTTGATGCAGACTGGCATTACCACAGCACCAAAGATATTTGGCAAGAAATTAACCAGGTTACCCCGCAATACCAAGGGTTAACCTGGCAACGCCTTGAACACAAGGTAGATGGTTTACAGTGGCCGTGCCTTGATGAAAACCATCCTGGCACACCGATTTTACACACAGAGACATTTTTACGCGGCAAAGGCAGAATGATCCCGGTGAGTTACCGTCTCCCTGCCGAAATGCCCGATAGCGAGTATCCATTAACCCTGTCAACAGGCCGTTTGCTGGAACAGTTCCATACTGGCACCATGACGCGCAAAACCCCGGAACTGGATATTAAAGGTGCGCCCAGAGTGATGATATCGGTTTTTGATGCCGAGCAATTGGGTGTCAATAACGGTGATATGCTAACACTGAGCACTCGCCGAGGAGAAATAGAGATAGCCGCCTTTGTCACTAAGCGGGCTCAGGTTGGAGTATTATTTTTACCGTTTCACTTTGCCGAAGCGGCAGCCAATAAGCTGACCATCAATGCATTAGATCCGATTGCTAAAATCCCTGAGTATAAGGTGTGTGCAGTTAAAGCAGAAAAGTCACTACGGCCAAGTACGACGAGCTTGGCCTAACCGCTAGTGTCTTAGTGAATTAAAGCGCAGAACGCTTAAAAGCAAAAGCCTAGATCGCTGCGCTGCTAGGACGCTACGCGGCGAGATCCTATAAAATCCTAGCAGCGAAGCGACCCTAGTAGTGACGAAGTCACGCCCTAGCAGCGAAGCTATCCCTAGCAGGACGCCGTCTTTTACTTAACGCAATAACAACAATGGAATATGACTTTTACTGATCATCCGTGTGGTATTACTCCCAACAAAAAACTCACGAATACGTGAATGGCCATAAGCCCCCATGACCATTAAATCAATTTGGTGTGCGAGTTGATAAGCTTCAAGAGCCGTTTGCACCTCGCCCTGACAAACTGCGGTTATCACCTCAAAACCAGCCTCAGTAAGAGAGTCGGCAACTGAGGTCAATTCGGTTAGCGCTTGAGACTGATTATCTGACACCATCACTAAATGACATTCGAGCCCTTTAAGTAGTGGGCTGCTTATCACTCGTTCAAGCACGGTTTTCGAGGTGGCACTGCCATCATAGGCAATCATAAAACGGCTTGGCGTTGTAAACTCAGCCATCACTACTAAAATTGGCTGTTTAAGCGTGCGAATAACACTTTCTAAATGACTGCCAATCGCTTGCGCCTGATCTTGATGTTGCTCACCTTGACGACCAATAACCACCAGTCTGGCATCGGCTTCCTGCTCCAGTAGCGTTTCCACTAAATCCCCATGGCGCTGCAGTGTTTGCACCACCACTGAAGGTTGTCCAGCTACAATGCTGGTTTGAGCATCTTGGAGCATATATTTACCTTGTTCGAGCGCGAGTTTACTCATGCGTCCTTCAAGCTCAACCATTTCAGCCAGCAGATGCTCACGACTCCCAAGGCCAATATTTCCCGACAAATTTAACTCTGTCGGGTAGGCAGACTTATCCAATACATGTAATAACGTCACCGGGGCATGCAACTTCATCGCCGCCCACCCACTAGCATCAGATACCGCGTGTGTGGCTTTTGAACCATCAATACAGGCAATCACATTTGTCATCATTATTATCCTTTTATGCTGTTGCTATGGGCTTAGTGACCAGACATCATTTTTTCAACGTCTTCTGGTTTATCATGCACACCAAATTTATCGACTATGGTCGCGCTGGCGGCGTTAAGGCCAATTATCTCAACTTCAGTCCCTTCACGGCGGAATTTAATCACCACTTTATCCAGAGCAGATACGGCGGTAATATCCCAAAAATGTGCTTGAGATAAATCAATCGTCACCTTATCAACCACTTCTCTGAAATCAAATGAGTTACTGAACTTATCTGCTGAGGCAAAAAAGACTTGGCCAATAATGTGATAATGACGCCCGGTTTCTGCAGTAGTGTCGCTGCTTTTAACCACCATAAAACGGCCCACTTTATTGGCAAAGAATAACGAGGCAAGTAGCACACCCACAAATACCCCAATCGCTAAATTATGGGTAGCGACAACGACAACTACTGTGGCAACCATCACAAGATTGGTCGATAAAGGATGATGTTTAAGATTACGGATAGAATCCCAAGAGAAGGTTCCAATAGACACCATGATCATCACCGCGACAAGTGCTGCCATCGGGATCATTTTTAACCAATCCCCCAGAAATACGATTAACACTAACAGAAAAAGACCCGCCGAAAATGTCGACAAACGCCCACGACCACCAGACTTAACGTTAATAATTGATTGACCGATCATGGCACAACCCGCCATACCGCCCAGTAAACCCGCACCGATATTGGCAATACCCTGGCCTTTACATTCGCGGTTTTTATCACTTGGGGTATCGGTTAAGTCATCAACAATAGTTGCTGTCATCATCGATTCCAATAAACCAACAACCGCAAGACCAGCAGAATAAGGCAAGATGATCATTAAGGTTTCAAGGGTTAATGGCACTTCTGGCCAAAGGAAAATCGGTAAGGTATCTGGCAACTGCCCCATATCGCCTACGGTACGGATATCTAATCCCACATACACCGCAAAAATGGTTAAGCCAACAATACATATTAAAGGTGACGGCAAGGATTTTCCGATCACAGGGATTAATGGGAATAAGTAAATAATCCCCAGTCCAGCTGCGGTCATGGCGTACACATGCCACGTCACATTTGTAAGCTCAGGTAACTGTGCCATAAAAATCAAAATGGCCAGCGCATTCACAAAACCGGTCACGACCGAACGCGAGACAAATCGCATCAAACTGCCCAGTTTTAAGTAACCTGCTGCAATTTGAAACAGGCCGGTCAATAACGTCGCCGCTAATAAATACTCAAGACCATGCTCTTTGACTAAGGTCACCATCAATAGCGCCATAGCGCCAGTCGCGGCCGAAATCATGCCCGGACGACCGCCGGTAAACGCAATCACGACTGCAATACAGAAGGAAGCATATAGGCCAACTTTGGGATCCACCCCGGCAATAATCGAAAAGGCAATCGCTTCAGGAATTAACGCCAGCGCGACAACAATACCGGCTAATAGGTCTCCACGGATGTTAGAGAACCACTCTTTTTTCATGCTTTGTATCATGTGTTTTACTCTGTTTTAATGTTAGCCAATATGCCAATAACAGATGTTAACGCCAGAAATATCTGCGCGCGTCAGCAGTGAAATTAACTCATTAATACGACAAAATGATATTGGATAATGATATACAACAAAAACTACCAACAAGGCAGCAATTACGGACGGATCTTAGCGATCCAAATAGGGGAGGAAAAACTAATGCGGCTTAATATTCATTACGGAAAGACAACCTCTTTAATATATGTACATTAAGCTTAAAATTTAATAAACGCGCACTGCATAAAAATGCAGCGGCAAGTATAAAGGGTTGCTTAGGTAAAATCAAAGCGTTTACAGGGTAACCCCACGGACACAGCGACTGAATGAGAGCCGAGTTAGCGCGGTAAAGTACCACAAAACTTGGCTATCACCTTTTAAGGCTCAACTGATAATACCCAACGCTATGGTGAAGAGGTAACCGCAATTTTTTCTGAGGTGAATTTGTTGTACGCAACGATTAAGCCGTAAGCCATTAATACTGAAACACACTCTGAAATAGAACCGATTAAACGGAATGCTTCGTAAGCAGAGCCAGGAATTAATGTTGAATCAGTTGAATCGAAATTTAGTACGACTAGAAGCACGAATGGCAACTGTATCAAAGCAGCAGCCTTAACATTAAAGGGAGACTGAGGAACAATCTTCCTAAATATCAATAAAATAAACAAAGTTGCCAGCAGCCGAATCAAGGATTCATATCCCGCGATTAATAAGTACTCCCAACTGTGACTATTCAAATCGGGCACCAATAGAAGATAATCGATTACCGGCGAATATTTTACCGATAGTTGAAATGCTAGTGAGTTCGCATATAACACTAAAACACTAGCGACTAAACAAGGTAAATACTTCATATGTGCTGTCCTTAGTCACAATATTGTACACATCCTTGCTAACGACTTGCGGTTTCTGCGCCTAAATTAACATCACTCTTTAGCATCAACACCACTAAATAGATCAAACCAAATAGCGGTACAATTGATAATACAGCGCCAAGCACACCAGCCAGAATCGGCGATTGTGTTTTACGACGACCAATAAAATAACTGATAACACCCACTACCAATGCGAAAATAACAATTAACTGACCAACCAGCGTTGCATTAACATTCATCAAAAACTCTCCTTGTTGTTTTATACCTAATACAGCCTAAATTACCTCTAGCAAACTGTCGCAAGGCATTCATTAACAAGCATGTTACATTTGCTCGCAATTTGATGTAAAGCAATCAATCTTATTACTTAACAATAAACCGTGGGGGATCAAGGGTGATATGCATAACAAGGTTTACATTGAGTGATATTATCATCGCTATAATCACACTCTAATTCCTCGCTAAACACCCCAGTAAACTTGCCATTTCGGACAATTATCGGTAGTTTTACAGTATTGAACGACGCAAAAATAATAACAAAGGATTACGGATGGGAAACATACTTTGGGTGGCCTCTTACCCTAAATCGGGTAATACCTGGGTGCGTGCATTTTTAGAAAATTACATTCAAAATCAAGATCAGCCAATCGACATCAATACCATGCACACCATTTCGACAGCGGAATCGGCTGCGCACCGTTATCGACCTTATTTACCCAAAGATAAAACGGCCACCACCGAACTGACTTTAGAAGAAATTAGTGTACTGAGGCCACAGGTTCAGGCTGATATTGCTCACCAAGCCAATGGCACTACATTTGTCAAAACCCACAACTACTTGGGCGAATATAATAGCCAGCCACTGCATAATTCGACGGTAACATCAGGGGCAATTTATGTGGTCCGTAACCCGCTAGATGTGGCCATTTCAATGGCCAATTACTTTGATTACACCATAGATGAAGCCATAGCTTATATGGCAGAAGAAATGACTGGCACACCAAATGAAGTACCACATGTGCCGCAAATCATTACCTCTTGGTCTATGCACGTGTCTAGTTGGACCGCCGATGATGCTTCAAAGTTGATTTTACGCTACGAAGATATTTTGGATGACCCCAAAAAAGCCTTCAGAAAAGTGGAGTCATTTTTAGGCTTGAAAAAGGATCCTGTTAGATTAAAAAATGCCATTAAGCACTCTTCTTTCGCACAACTAAAAGCCCAAGAAAATAAACGCGGCTTTGTAGAGAAACACGAAAATGCTAATGCCTTCTTTAGAAATGGTGGCAAGCATCAGTGGAAAACTAAACTCACGACTGAACAAGTGCAAAAAATTGTCAACACGCATTACGAACAAATGCAGCGCTTTAAATATTTGCCTGCTGGTATGAAACCATTATAGAAAATAACAGTAGGATAAATAAGTCACTTATGGCTAAATCATCCTTGTAAAAAAACGTCCTATGCCATCTGGCATAGGACGTTTTTGTTATAGATTCTATATAGTATCTCAGCGCTTAACTGGGTTTACGGTAAGCCATAATCAGCAATACAATGCCAGTGAATAAAAACGGTAAGCTTAACCATTGTCCGGCACTGAGTATTGATTCATGGTAGGCCGCTTGACTGACTTTAACGCTTTCAATCGCAATACGCGCACTAAAGACCGACACTAAAAACACGCCAAATATCGCACCGTGCTTTTGCTTCATATTGGTATATTTATAAATGGCGTAAAGGCCAACAAATATCAATAAATAAGCAAACGACTCATACAGTTGCGCAGGGTGACGCGGTATCATATCAATCCGCTTGAAAATAATGCCCCATGGCTGCGTGGTTGGATCACCTATAATCTCTGAATTAGCAAAGTTTGCCAAACGCACAAAAAAGCCAAATATGGCAGTCGCGATCGCTAAACGATCAAGTAAAAATAAAAACGGTAACTTCACTTTGCGCTGGTAATAATACAAGGCCAATATCGCCCCTAGTCCACCACCATGGCTGGCAAGTCCCCCTTCCCAAATGGCG
Source organism: Shewanella vesiculosa (assembly GCF_009994065.1). NCBI lineage: Bacteria > Pseudomonadati > Pseudomonadota > Gammaproteobacteria > Alteromonadales > Shewanellaceae > Shewanella > Shewanella vesiculosa. The sequence continues at coordinate 374,777 of NZ_JAACSD010000006.1, read as the reverse complement.
AAAATTTTCAACGGATGTGCCAAGTAATAACTCGGATCGTAGAAAATACAATGGGCTAAACGCGCACCAACAATAATGCCGACCACACAATAAACCAGCAGGTTGTCGAGAGATTCAACATCTAAACCCTCTTTTGTGTAAATGCGCTTCATCACTTGAAAGCCAGTCGCAATCGCTAACGCAAATAATGCCCCATACCAATGAACCTTTAACCCCATGAACGAGATCAGCACAGGGTCAAGATCCCAAATGATGTGTTCCAAATTACCTACTCCAATTGCTGCTATGTTTTGTCGCATTATGCTAAAACAACTTTGCCGCAGATGATACCCAGATACGCGACTCAAGAGAAAGTTTCATTAACTAATAAACATACAGCAGCCAAATAAGGTAACATTTACCCCTAAATGACCGTGTACCGAATGGATCTATAGAGTTGCAAATGATTGTAGATAAAACTGAATACCATATTGATGTAACTGAACATGGTACTGATGCTATCAATTTACTGGCACAAACCAGTGGTTTGAGTAAACAAGTGCTAAAAGATGCCATGCAAAAAGGCGCTATATGGCACAGTCACGGCAAGCAAACCAATCGTATTCGTCGCGCGAAAAAACCTCTGCAACCCGGAGATAAACTGCATCTTTATTACAATCAATATATTTTAGACGAACAAGTTGCTCCAGCAGAGTTACTGTTTGATGAAGGTGAATACAGTATTTGGTATAAGCCTTATGGTATGCGTTGCCAAGGTTCAAAGTGGAGTGATCACACCACCATCAACCGCTACGCCGAGTTGAACTTACAACCGCAACGCAATGCGTTTATTATTCATCGTCTGGACCGCGCTGCAACCGGTTTATTAGTGCTTGGACACAGTAAAAAAACCACTGCAGCCATCGCTAAACTATTTGAAACACGTGCATTAGAAAAATACTATCAAGTGATTGTTGAAGGTGCATTTCCGAGCAAGCCCATTACCATTGATAGCCCTGTTGATAATAAGCCCGCGCTATCATACGCCACTTTACTCACCTACGACGCTGCGTTGGATCAATCCAAGGTGCAAGTAAAAATAGACACAGGACGTAAACATCAAATTCGGATTCATATGGCTAGTCTTGGCCATCCGGTAGTGGGCGACCGTTTACATGGAAATGGTGCTGAACATTGCCCCGATTTAGCGCTAACATCGTGTTTTTTCCGCTTTGTATGCCCCATCAGTCACAGTCTAAAAACCTTTGAATTACCAGAGCATTATCGCCCAGCATTCACAACCACTTAATCAATCTACACGGAATCACATTATGCGTAGCATTATCGCGTTACTTTGCTTTAGTTTATTCAGCCAATACGCTATCGCGGCTAGTTTGCATTTGCCCGACAGAACCGAAACGGTATTCGTCAATAATAAGGCATCACACCAACAGTCTAAGGTATTGCTAGACTCAACTCTGCCTAATGGTATGCAGCAAATAGCCTTTCGCTATCAAGCTCGTTACCGCGATAATGGTAGCCAAAATGACTTTATCTCTGACGTAATTGTCTTGCGCTTTAACGCCAGTGAGCAAGATTATCGATTAACGCTACCGCCAATAAACTCAGCGGCAAGTGCCAAAAAATTTAATCTAAAACCAGCCATAACATTAACCGATAGCAGTGGTAACAAGATTGCATTTACCCAAGATAAATTGATTAAATCAGGCTTACAAATTGGACGCGATTTTGTCCAAGAAATGGCTCAATATAATGCTTCTGCTGCCATAGCGGCTGTCGCGTCTAGCACTGTAATCAACCCATCACTTAATCCTGTATCTGGGGCAACCATAGCAAGCGATCACAGTAGTCAGGTCATTAGCCCGAGCGCTGACGTAATTGAAGTTACAGCTGAAGATATCACCCAAGCAGAAGTGATGAGAATGCTGGATTATTGGTACCAAAAAGCCAATAACCAAACTCAAGCAGAGTTTAAAGCAAAAATAAATTAATAATCCTGTATCACTATGATTGCTGAAGTGGATCTTACTAGTTTGACTCTTGATAGTGCAATGATCAGCTGCTTGAGCCCCACACAAAGGCATCGCGGTTAGTTAATGGCAAATGTCATTATGTTTGAGCGCAAATATCAGCAAACTTAGCATTGAGTAAGCATTGTAAATCGGCTGGGCTTAGTGAAATCTCTAAGCCTCTTTTGCCAGCGCTGACATAGATACAATCGAACTGCTGCGCAGAGGCGTCAATCACTGTCATTAAACGCTTTTTTTGACCTAATGGGCTAACACCACCTAATACATAACCGCTCGAACGCTCTACTGCTAATGCTTCTGCCATGTGGGCTTTTTTAGCACCCGCAGCTTTAGCGATTAACTTCATACTCAGCATCGATGATACAGGCACAATGCCAACCACCAGCGATTGATTATCCACACTCACCACCAAGGTTTTAAACACCTGTGCAGTGGGTACAGCCAGTTTTTGCGCCGCTTCTAAACCATAAGATTCACTATTAGTATCATGATGATATTCATGCACTTCAAAATCTATTTTATGCTTTTTCGCCATTTCAATTGCTGGAGTCATGCTGGTTCGCTCATATTAAATGCCGCATACAGTGTTAGTGAAGGCATTGACCTATAGTATATTTATTGCAAATTAAGAAGCCAGTTGTACCTTCTTTGGCTGATAAAAATGCAGGTATCGCAGACAAACATAACTGACCACCACAGTAGCGACAAGCAGTTCAAGTTCTGCTAAAGCATGAATTTGCTGTACATACTCGTTTGCAATACCGATGCTTTCCATCCATACCGACATTTTAAATAACGCAGTCGCACCTATCACCATAGGGAAGGTAAAAGCGGCGTAACCAGGGCTAAAAGGAAGCCGTAATAACTTAAAAAATGACAGATAAATAATTGCCGTCATTAACACCCCAATACCAAATAATAGCCCAACGATCACCGGAGACGGTTGCTGAGTAATGGTTAGATAGCCTGCTAAAGATAAGCTGGCTGGCGCGGCTAGAATGGCTAGTGTTGGTTTAGCTGCATCGGGAATTTGTTCTCTAAAAATAAGACGGTAAAGCATCATGGGTAACATCACCGCATAGCACAACATTCCAAAAAACAGTGCCCCATGTGCAACCCATAATAAATGCTCATTACCTGAAAAAGAAACGTCGGCAACCACAATGCCAATCGGCGGAACAAACCAACTCGGTACCATGTGAGTTAATGAAAACTGCTTACTGCGATGATAAATAAACCCCACTAAAAAACTAATGTGCAGCAATACCGCAAATGACCATAATAAATCACCCGCTAGCGCAGAGACATGGCCCAACGAATTTGATACCACCATTAATGCCATGGCAAAGGTAGGCACCACACTGCCTACCACAGGATGAGCAAGATCTTGACGCAATAGGTTTGAATGTAATATAAATTTACCACTCAAAATCAGTAACAACACACTGGCAATAGCAGCCGAGAACCATTGTCCATAATGGTGCAAATCCAAAAGGTTTTCCCAACTCCAACCTAAACTTGCAATGCCCAACGCCAGCCCTGCCATCGGCGTTGGTACGGCCATTAGTGAATTTTTTACTGTTCGAATCATTACAACCTCAAACTACCCATCAGAGAATAAGCCAATATTACGCTTGCACTTTGTTTATATATATCCAATTATACGGAACACACGTTCAGAAAAACTAAACGATTAGCGGTTTAAAAGTCACTGCCGCCATTTTATCGGTTTATTAGCCAATACCTTCACTAAGTCAGGCGCGATGAATATTTCACTCAAACAGCTCAATGTTTTTAGCAGCATTACTCAACATAAAACCCTAACGGCAGCAGCCGAGGCGTTATATTTGTCTAAAGCAGCGGTGAGCATGGCACTGGCAGAATTAGAAAAACAACTCGGGCATGCGCTATTTGATCGGGTTAACAACCGCTTAATTCTTAATCAAGAAGGTCACAAGCTGTTACCTCTGGCCGACGAGCTGCTTAGTAGAGCAAATAACATCAGCCAATTGTTTGATGCAGACCACGCTTTTTCAGGTCAATTGAAAATAGGTGCCAGTGACACCCTAGGGAACCATGTTGTTCCGGGGTTATTGAGCCAATTTCGGCAGCAATATCAGCATTTCTCGCAAAGTGTGGTGATTTCTAATTCACGGCTTATTTGCCAAAAACTGCTGGATTACGAACTAGATATCGGCTTGATCGAAGGGAAAAGTCATCATCCAGAACTTATCGCTACTCAATTCAGCCATGATGAGATGTGTATTATCGCAGCGCCTCAGTTACCTATAAGCCAACAAGCTAAGTGCAAATTTAGCCATTTAGAACACAGTGAATGGGTATTACGTGAAGCAGGATCAGGCTCGCGAGAGTTTTTTTTACATACCATAGCGCCGCAAATAGCGTCGTGGCATGAAGTGTTTGAACTTAATACTACAGAAGCGCTAATTAACAGTGTTTCCGCGGGACTCGGCTTAGGTTGCTTATCTACTTTAGCGGCACAATATGCCATTAACGATGGCCGCGTAGTTCGGCTGGATCTACCTCAAGCGAGCAATCATCTTAATATGCAACGACCATTTTGGTTAGTGGTTCATAAAGACAAATACCATAGCCCGCTGCTGAAAAGCTTTATTGAGTTTTGCCATCAATGGGATAATACATAAAAATACCGAGGGCGGTAGTGATAGTAGCTTTATTGATGTCCTTATGGTTAATTATTTAGGCGACGTATATATTTTATCACTATAGATTAATAATTAAATTTATTAAGGTATTTTTAATGTATTAGGGATAGCATCTCAGATCGTACATAAATTTTATAATCAATATATTTTACCTCATTAAACTTTCTTTTAAATTAAAGTTTGATCATAAGGTGAATTTTAAAGCATTAATTACTGGACTGTTTGAGGGATAAATGAGTAACCGACCTGAAATAACTATTTCGTCACTGGATTCTATAAGACTCTTTAAGTTAATTGAGTCATTACCGACAAAAAAAATGGTCGGCATTAGTGAGCTAGAAGAAGAGCTCGCCCGTGCAAATATAGTTGAACCAACGGAAGTGCCGCCTACAATTGTGACGATGAATTCAACAGTTAAATTTACTGTCGAATCGTCTCGTGATGAATTTATGATGACTCTTGTTTATCCCAAAGACCTTGATTTAAGTGGTGATAAAATATCTATTCTTGCACCTGTTGGCAGTGCGTTACTTGGGCTTTCTCAAGGTGATGAAATTGAATGGCCTAAGCCTGGTGGAGGGTTAATAAAAATTAAAATTAAAGAAATTTTCTATCAACCTGAAAGAGCTGGCGAATACAACCGCTAAGCTCGAAATTATTGATACACGTTGAAATTAAATCTAAAAAATTGAAATAAAATCAATCACTTGAACCTTATAAGCTTAATATTAAAACCTAAGAGCATGATATATTTTTCATAGAAATATATATCATGCTCTTACTAAATGTTTCACCTTCTGATGTAATACATCATTGAGCCTTTTTTATCCTAAAAATGTTATCCCGAAGCTTTTTACCCAGAAATGTTAATCTAAATGTTGTTAAAAATCTGTGTATGTTGGGTCGAGAGATTTAGCGGGTTGGATCCACTGACGTTACCAATTGTGCATACTCATCATTAAGCGATTTCAATCAATAGCAGACCATAACGATGTGACCGTAATTTTATTAAATCTAGCGAAAACTGATGGTTTCATGACTTGTCATATATTTAAATTACTAAGGTTACTGTTATCTTTTTTATTTCCACAAATTTGCTTGAAGTTATTATTTAAGCTGCTATATTGACGTTATGAAAATATCAATTCTTATATTTTATTCTATTATTTTTTTAGGGAGCTTCGCCCTAGAATTCCCCGTTTAAGCGGGCGTCCCTTTACGCCCATCTGTTTTTACAGATCAAAAAAATACTCATCTTTAATTAAATCATTGAGTTGCTATAGTTTTAAGCTCGCTTAGAATGGCGAATTTTAATTATATTGACTGTTAAAAATAGATTTATTAAATAGTCATGTCTCACAATCTTATTAAATGGTTGAGAAACGTTATTCTGAGTAGAAAGGTAATCTACGCTTAAATTTTTAAATTAAGCTACGCATTAACTCTGACAGATGATTAAGGAGGGCGATGGGTTATTTATTTCAACAATCTCGTTTATTGCATTAAATAAGCATTATTAATATTTTATTTATTATTAGGTGATAATATGTCTAAGCATGAAATGAAAAAACCATTGTTATCGTTAAAAGAAAAACGTAAATTGAAAAAAGAGTCAAATACGACAGAGATAGTCAAACCTAGAAAGAAAAAAGGTTAAGGCTACTGGGTGCCAATAATTTTGGCACCCTTTTTATTATAGCTATGATTTATATAAGATAATAGGTAGTGCCTAGTACCCATTTAACGATGATAAATGATTGTTTCATGGTTATCTGGCATGTACCGTTAAACTCAAAATGCTATCAATAGCATCGTTTTTAGAGCATAGCCTTTACGTATAGTTTTAGGCCTGTTTCTATAAATCAGCACACTCAATAAACTTAGTAAGCAACGCTAATACGTTGATTAATATGCTTGGCATTTTCGGCTTCATCTAACATGGCTTTGGCGTAATCGACTACTGACACTCGGCTTTGGCCGTCTGCATCAGTAAAGAATTCATCACCACCTACACGGTACGGGCCTTCGGACTCGCCAGGGAAGATAAAGGCGGCGGGACTAACATAAGTCCACTTGATAGCAGAATCGGTAGCGCGGAATACTGCCAATGCTTCACCTTGGGCGATGGCTTCGGCTTTATATTCTTCAGGGAATTCTGCTGTTGACACTAACGCCACGCCTGGCGCGACTTCTAAACTACCAGCACCACCGACCCACAACAAACGCGGTGTGCCTACTTGAGGTAAGTGCTGTAATAATTGCTGTGCGGTTTGTGCTACCACTTGATGATTTTGTGCGGCGCGGCCGCCGATTGACGCTATCACCACATCAACGTCGGCAAATGCGCTAGCTATGGCATCGCTTGTCATAGTGGTTAAATCAAGTGTTCGTACGGCCACATCTTGACTGACTTTGCTGGCGTCGCGAACGACGGCAACCACTTCATGACCACGGCTAATAGCCTGCTGCATGATAGTGCCACCAATCCAACCTGTTGCGCCTAATACTGCTAGTTTCATGTTTTGTCTCGCTCTATTAATTAACAATGAAGCCAGTGTATAGACAACATAATCCGAGATAAATATCACTTATTGCGCTTAATTGTTTCATTTAGAGATACAAAATAAATCATAATTGTGTAGTTTAAAGCAATCTAAACGGCGTGCTAATGCGTATCTAATAGCCTAATTCACCATGAGATTTTTGGCGCCATGCCCGACACGATCAAACAGGCTATTAATATCGTCTGGTTTAAACGCGACTTGCGCTTGTCTGATCATCAGCCGCTGGTCGATGCGTTTAACCATGATTTACCCTGCTTGCTCATTTATGATTTTGAACCCTTTATGCTGGCTGACTCGCATTATAATCAACGTCATTGGCGCTTTGTGTGGCAGTCGCTGCAAGATATGAATCAACAACTGGCGCGATTTAATGGTCAGGTGTATGTCTTTTGTGTACCAATAATTGATTTACTGGACGAGTTATCACAACAGTTTGAAATTAACACTATGTTCAGCCATCAAGAGATTGGTCTACACAACAGCTTTGAGCGCGATAAAGCGGTGGCACTCTGGTGTCATCAGCAACAGATCCCTTGGCAACAATCACCAACAGGTGCGGTAGTTCGAGGGCGCAAGCATCGTCAAGCCTGGGATCAACACTGGCAACAAGTGATGAACAGCCCTATTGCGATCCCCAATTGGCAACAATGTCAGCTGCAAAAGCTCGACAACTACCATACTCCGCTTATCGATCAGGCCATCATTACAGACAATGATCAATTCCAAACGGGTGGTCCTAAAGCGGCTAGAGCAATACTGAGCAGTTTTCTAAGCTACCGTGGTAAAGACTACCAACGCAGTATTTCGAGCCCGAGCTTAAGTCGCAGCCACTGTTCACGCTTATCACCTTATTTAGCATGGGGAAACATCAGTTTAAAGCAAGTGTATCAAGCGACATTAACCCGTTATAACGCAGTACAAACCAGCAATAAAGCGTGGAAAAAGCCTTTATTGGCGATGATGTCGCGCCTACATTGGCATTGCCACTTTATGCAGAAATTTGAAAGCCAATGCAGTATGGAATTCACCCCGGTAAACCCTGGGTATTTAGATTATCCTTATCGCAGTGACGACAACGTAGCGCAAGATATTCAGCGCTGGGCTGAAGGCCAAACGGGGATCCCCATTATTGATGCCTGCATGCGCTGTTTACGAGAGACTGGTTATATCAATTTTAGAATGCGCGCCATGTTGGTCAGTTTTGTGACCCATCATTTAAACATTGCGTGGCAACATGCTAGCTTACCGTTAGCCAATTATTTTCTCGATTTTGAACCTGGGATCCATTACCCGCAACTGCAAATGCAAGCCTCGGTGACAGGCATTAACACCATACGCTTATACAATCCCATCAAGCAGTCACAAGACCAAGATCCACGCGGGGAGTTTATTCGATTGTGGTGCCCAGAGCTCACTAACTTACCCAATGAGTATATTCATCAACCTTGGCTGCAACCGCCAATGGAAGCTATTTTCAATGATCTAATCTTAGGCCGTGATTACCCTGAACCTATGATAGATCTTACTCTGGCATCACAAATTGCCCGCGATCGCTTGTGGTCATATCGCGATCAACCTCAAGTTAAACGCCATATCGCTGCAGTATTAGGTCGTCATGTTAGCCCTAAGCGAAAACGAACTAAGGGCAAACCGATAGCCACAACAACTCAGGCTAAAGACAGTCATGACACATAAAAAACTCCATCTTGAACATAAAGTCTGTCTAGTTTGCCAACGCCCGTTTGCGTGGCGTAAAAAATGGGCTAAAGATTGGGACAAGGTTAAATATTGTTCTGAACGCTGTCGCCGACATAAATCTGAATAAAGGTAATCACCATGACGACACTTTACACCAATGCTTCACCAACATTATTGCCGGAAACCAGCACATTGAGACTCATCTTGGGCGATCAACTTAATGCGTCACACTCCTGGTTTAAACAAGTCGATCCTAATGTGGTGTATTTGATTGCCGAGTTGGGACAAGAAGCAAGCTACGTCACTCATCATGTGCAAAAGGTCTGCGCCTTTTTTGCCTCTATGGCGCAATTTGCACAGGCTTTAGCCAAGAGTGGTCATCAAGTTTTGTACCTGACCTTAGATGAAACCCAGCACTATGCAGACCTACCCGCCTTGCTTGAACACATTACTGCAACGCATCAATTAACCCATTTTCAATACCAACACGCTGACGAATACCGTTTAGCCCAGCAATTGGGCTCTCTTTTACTACCAGGCATTGCTATCAATAGCACTGACAGTGAACATTTTTTACTGCCGTTTAGCGATATTCAAACTGAATTCACCCCGAAAAAACACGCCAAAATGGAGTTCTTTTATCGGCGGATGCGCAAACGTTTTAATGTGCTGATGCAAGATGGAGAACCTTTGGGAGGCCAGTGGAACTTTGACCAGCAAAACCGTGCCAGCTTTAAAAAGAATGACCTTGGCGATATTCCTGCACCATTAATGTTTGCCAATGACGTCAGTGATATTTTAGCCCGACTTAAGCGTCATAATATCAACACTATAGGCAAAGCAGAAAGCCAATTATTATGGCCGCTTAATCGACGCCAATCACGTGAGTTACTTGACTTTTTTTGCCAGAATTTATTAATCCGCTTTGGTCATTTTCAAGATGCAATGACCGAAAATAGTCGTGCGGATTGGAGTCTATATCACTCAAGATTATCGTTTGCGCTTAACAGCAAAATGATTTCACCTAGCGAAGTCATCAATAAAGTTATCGCCCATTGGCAAGCGCATCAAGATGATATTTCACTGGCCCAAGTAGAGGGTTTTGTCCGCCAAATACTCGGTTGGCGCGAATATGTCCGCGGTATTTATTGGATCAATATGCCCGACTACGCGACGCAAAATGCCTTGCAAGCACAACGACCCCTGCCGGAGTATTTTTGGACCGCCAACACTAAGATGAATTGCATGCACCACACCATAAAACAGTCGCTCGATTATGCTTATGCCCACCATATTCAACGGTTAATGGTCACGGGCTGTTTTAGTTTACTCGCGGGTATCAATCCAGATGACGTCGACCAGTGGTATTTGGGCATTTACATTGATGCCATCGAATGGGTCGAAATGCCCAATACCCGCGGGATGACTCAATTTGCCGACGGCGGCATTGTGGCCACCAAACCGTATGCCGCCAGCGGTAACTATTTGAACAAAATGAGCGACTATTGCAAAAGCTGCCATTACAATGTCAAACTCAAGACAGAAGATAATGCCTGCCCATTCAACAGTTTATATTGGCATTTTATTCAACGCCATCAAGAGAAATTTCAACACAACCCTCGCATGACTATGGTGTATAAAAACTGGCAAAAAATGGATGCGCACACGCAACAGGCCATTATTAACAAAGCCGATAACCTATTGGAAAATATAGAAAGCTTATAACCTTTGGCTGTCGCGATAGGATGATGTTATGGACAAAATATCTGCTATACGCAGCTTTGTGGAAGTGGCCAGTTGTGGCAGCTTTACCCAAGCTGCCGAGCAACTAGGTTTAAGCCGTTTACAAGTGTCACGCCATATCAAAGAAGTTGAGCAATGGTTAGGGTTGCGATTATTACATCGCACCACTCGCCAAGTGAGTCTTACCTTACAAGGCGAAGAAGCACTGAATTATTGCCAGCGTATTTTAAGTGAAGTCACCGCGATGGAGAGTCGCGCCAATAGTCATAATAATGAACTGGTAGGCAGTATCCGTATCGCCTCGCCCATTGGACTTGGGCAACACAAACTGTATGACGTAGTTGAGGCTTTTTGCCTGCAACATCCTCAGGTTAATATACAACTATTACTGTCGGATAATGTCTCACAATTAGTTAACGACAGGATTGATATCGCCCTGCGTTACACCCATCAGCCAGATGAAAGCTTAATAGTTAGACGCTTAATGCACATCGATAGCGTCATTTGCGCCTCCCCAGACTATCTCGCCAAACACTCAGCCATCGAATCGGTTAATGACTTATTGCAACACAACTGTTTGCGCCACTCTAGTCAGCAACGCTGGGAAATAATTGCAGACTCACAACCTCACCTATTGGATGTGAGCGGTAATTTACAAGCCAACGACATGGGCGTATTAATCAATGCAGCCCGTCGCGGCAATGGCATAGTGTGTTTACCTACCGATTTAGCCAATGGCTACCTTGAACGCCAAGAACTGGTTGAAGTATTACCCCAACTGACGGTACCAGGTAAAACCATATGGGCCGTGTATTTGTCACGCAGTTATCAACAAACCGTCGTCAGAGCATTTATCGACTTTACCGCCAATGCTTGGCAGCAAGACATAAAAAAATGGCAAGCAAGCTAGAGTCACTAATCACGATTCGATAAGCCCTAATAAATGACTTCTAACGAATAATATCCAGTAATAGTTGTTGTAATTTCAGTGGCTGATCGAGACTGGCATCATGGCCGCAATCATCCATTTTATGTAACTGTGTTTGATAAAATAGCGCTAACTGTTCGCTGCATTTGGGGTGAGCTAACTTATCTTGATTGGCGACTATCACGCTGACCGGTATGTTATTCAATTCAGGACTATGAAAACGGGCCGAAGCGTACAATTGCCTTAGTCCATTGATAAATGATGTATGGCATTGCAATCTCAGTAAACTCCAAGCATTAATCACTTCAATGTTGTGACTAAAATGCCTGCTGGTAAAATCAACGACAATCGCTTCTAACCAGTGACCTTTGCCTGTGTTGGCTTGCTGAGAGCTCGCTAAGCCAGAGCGCAAAAACCTCAGCAAAACATGCGTTATAGAGGTCACTAAGCCGACACATTGAAACCGATAATACCAAGGCGACAAGTTGGCCGCACTGCTGTTAATTAACACCACATGCTGAATTCGTGAGCGACACTGCGCCGCCATGGTTAGCGCCAACATACCGCCCATCGATAATCCCACCAAGACCAACTTAACTTGGCTTGGCCGCATGGCCTGCTTGAGCAAAGCGGCATCAATTTGTTGCCACACCGCCTCGCAATAGTCTTGCATCTTACCTGGGCTAGGTTGATTGACTAATAGGCCATTACCGGGCAAGTCAACACAAATGACATTGAGCCCTTGCTGGTTTAAACGCTGATCAAAACCATACCAATGGCGGCTGTCGCGCATTAAGCCTCTGAGTAACACTAAGGTGGTCATCGTTTATCCTCACTTAGCCTTTTTAGACCAGAAGCGCTTAGCTTGTTGAGTCAATTGCGTCAGTTGTTGGGGTTTTATTTGTTCAATAATTTGCGCATAAGCTGCATCTATAATGAACTGCATTAATACCAGGTGACGGCGTAAAATACGTTGATGCCGATGTGTTTTTTGCGGATTAAAATAACCAGAGAAGTTAAATAGCTGACGTGGATTTTTACGTACCCAAGCCCACGAGCCCATTTCTAAGGTTAACGGAATAAACGGTTTCCCGCTGACATTACTCGCCACCAAATAATCCCAAATATCACCGTGGGTTCGGTAGAAATGGCTTTGAGGTGCTAACTGATAATGGCTGTGATGCGGATAGCCTTTTTCGAACAACTGCATTAACTGATAAATATAACCTATTCCTTCAAAGGGTTGTCGAGTATGCGCATGTGGAAACCACAAATGATCCTGTAAACCAAAACCTGAGTGAGCATCGAGCACCATAACACTGCTGCTGTCTTGCTGTAATTGTTGCACATAGCTCACTAACGCATGGGTTTCTAGCTCCATACCATTTTGCCCTCGATACCAAGGCAAACGCGGCGAAAGTCGCTGACCGCCGACAAGAAAGGTCACGTCTTCATCTGAATCAATGGGAGCATTACGCATTAAATCAACATTGTTACCATTGCCTCGGCTGCCACGCAAAAAGCCAACCGGATTCACCACGGGGACAAAGGCTAAGCGCACGTGTTGCAATAATTGCTGTAAGTGAGTATCCCATGGTAACCGATTGAGTAAGCTGTCTAAAAAGGCCAAAATCACTTGGGCACCGATGCGCTCAACCCCATGGACCCCGCCAACAAACAATACCGTAGGACATGGCTGTTGCTGTTGACCTAGCTCAATGGCTGTAACCGACAATTTTTCACCACGGTAATATAAATCTGCCAAGGACTGATGGCGAAATTGCTGCTGATGCTGAGCAATCAAGCGCTTTAAGGTATCTATCTCGAAGGAATGCTCAAATGAAAACCTAGCCATTAGCCACTTTTTACTGTCACAAAATCATCTTAATACGTTAACGAAAAAATAAGACAGGTTAATGACAATCAATTGAAACAAGCTAATTAACACAAGACTTAACAATGTTTACATAAATAAAACAAACCAATATAGATCATATATTTAGAAAACTATTATTAAGTTTGGCGACCCAACTCACATTCGCTTGAATGCTGAGGTTTTATCATTATTAACCGAGAGAACCACAGCACAGGCATTGGATAATGAGCACAATTGAATCAATCACCTTAATGCTAGCCCTAGTGTATAGCACTAGCCTACTGTATTGGAGTGGCAAAAAATGGGGGGCACTCGCTAGCGGAGCATTATTACTTGGTGCCACCTTAGCCAGTTTTTTTTGGCCATTATTGCTCCTATTGCTCGTGTCAGTATTAATCGTCACCGCAGTAGGGCAATACCAACCTGCATTTGCTAATGCTGAAGGTAGACCCAACCAAGTACGTGAAATTTGCCAACATTTTTTTGCCCTGGCGATGTTATTAGTCGGGGTGCAATATGCCATCAACGCAGGCTTATTATATGCAGGAGAAACACCTTGGTTAATGCGACCCGATATCGGTGATGCATTTTTACCTATTGCTGGCGGCATAGAACTTAAAGCAATTTTAACCTTAGGCCTATGGGATCAAAATCACCCCGCGGCGGTAGTGATGCTCTGTGTCGTCCTACTGACCGGTGTGGTGTGCAAACGCGCTTTTTGTGGTTGGGCTTGCCCGCTGGGACTTGCTGGTGAATACCTGTATAAACTAAGAAAGCGTGTTATTCATGCTGAACTATTACCACCAGCATGGATTGACTGGCCACTGAGAATGGTCAAGTATTTGCTACTCGCAGCGCTGCTTTATTTGGTCATTTCTATGCCATCGGCAAGTATTCCACACTACTTAGAGGGCAATTATCACAAAGTAGCTGACTTAAAAATGGCTGTATTTTTTATGATGCCATCCATAGTTGCACTAATAGGTTTTAGTATTATCTTTGTCTTAGCAGCATGGCGTCGCCAAGGTTTTTGCCGTTATATTTGCCCCTATGGCGCACTGTTAGGTATTGTCAGTTTTTTAAGCCCATTCAAAATACGCCGCGATACTCAACATTGTTTAATTGATGCCAAAGGCATGAGTTGCGATAAATGTACTCGCGCATGCCCTGCTAATATATCAGTGCATACTCAAAAAAATATTCGCTCCGACGAGTGCCAAGCCTGTATGCGTTGTGTATCAGCCTGTCCAAAAAAACAAGCTCTACAATTTAGTACTCGTAATGGTATTCAGCTATCCGCCAGAGGGATATTAATAGTGTTGCTGACCACTATGTTTATGTTACCGCTATTTGCTTACGTCAGTGGCTACTGGCACAGCCAAACACCCAATAGTATTAAGATGGAACTGATACAAAAGCTTGATCGTGTGGGTCACTAATCACATCGATTTTTAGCTGAACAATAAAAAGGGCTGCATTAAGCAGCCCTTTGAATGAATTAACGCTGTAAAAAATTATGCAGCAGGAGTCACTTTACGCTTGTTGTGCGCAATAATCAGAGCAATAAGACACACTACCCCCACCACGATACCCGCTGGCTGGCTCATCTCTTGTGGAAAACCTAAGCCAATACCGGCAGTTAAAATGTACGACAAAGTCACACAAGTACCGATAATAGCAGGCAGACTAACAATCCAATGGAACGCGCCGCGATCAAACAGATACTTAGTCGCTAGCCACAATACGCTGGTAGATAACAACATATTAGAGAATGCGAAGTAACGCCAAATTAACGTAAAGTCAATTTTGGTCATAAAGTAAGCGATAATTAACACAGGTACCGCAACTAACAGACGGTTAGTCATGCTTTGTGGAATTTTAAACGCATCGATAATGGTTAGACGTAACGATCTAAATGCAGTATCACCAGATGTAATAGGGAATACAGCAACCGCGATAACCGCCATAATACCACCGATAACACCTAAGTAAGTGGTTGCGACTTGATTAACCACCATACCTGGGCCACCTTGAGCAAGAATAGCTTTTAGCTCAACATAACCACCAGGGAATGCAGCAATACCCGCTGTTGCCCATACACAAGCAACAATACCTTCAGCAACCATGGCGCCATAATACACTGGACGAACATACTTTTCGTTGGTTAAACAACGGGCCATAATCGGAGCTTGCGTTGAATGGAAACCACTGATGGCACCACAAGTAATGGTCACAAACAATAATGGCCATACAGGTAAACCGTCTGGATTAGGCTCTAATAAATCATTGTTGTAGTGGCTGTGATTAAAATAAGCAAATACATCGCCAAATTCTGGTAGTTGTGGCGCATGGATTAATAACGCCACTGCAATAGAGGTTGTCATCACAATCATTAGCGCGCCAAAAAAGGGATAAAGCTTAGTAATAATTTTGTCTATCGGCAGTAATGTTGCGAAGAAGTAGTAAGCTAAAATAACTAATACCCAAAAGGTATTATTAGCAAAAATAGTATCTTTAAAATAATCTAAGTTACTCAGCAAACCTGCTGGGCTCATGATAAACACCACGCCAACAAAGAACAGCAGCATAGCGGTAAAGATCAACATGGCCGCTTTAAAGTAGATGTTAAAATAATGCCCTGCAATTTCAGGTAAGCTTTTACCGTCTTCCTTAATGCTCATTACGCCAGAAAAATAATCGTGTACTGCACCACCCAGTATATTACCCAGCACAATCCACACCAGTGCAATAGGGCCGTACAACGCACCTAAAATGGGGCCGAATATCGGTCCAACTCCGGCAATATTAAGAAATTGAATTAAAAACGCTTTCGCTGGATGAACAGGAACATAGTCAACACCATCTTCAAAACGCGCTTGGGGGGTTTTTGCGTTAGGGTCAATACCAGCTTGTCGTTCTACAAACGGACTATAAAACTTGTATGCAAGCAGCAGCACGCCAATACAAATAAGAAAAATCAACATTGTTTTGTTATCCCATTAATTATAATAATATTTAGTTGTGAGTTTGTTGTAGTTACAAGAATAGGTCAAGCTAGGTCTTCTTATACCAAAGTAGGGGTTGATAATCTAAAAGCGGCACAGAATGGGGCTAATTTGATAGCTTTATTGATTTTAATCACAAACTTAGTTAATTGTTGATGGAAAACCAACCTGCAACTAACAGGTTGGTTTATTTGGTCTGACCACTACTAATTTCGTTGGTAGGTCAGCTCTGTAGTGGATTCAAGTGATGCTTGGATCTCTGCCTCAGTGAATAACAACGGACGTAACTGCTTTTGTGTAGAATACAATTCACTCTGATCAGAAAAGCTCGGGCTTAGTACGTTACTCGATTCCGAATAAGTCAAAATGCCTTTTGCTTTAGGACCATCATCAGTAAAGCTGACGGTCATCATCCAACTTGAACCATAACGCACTTGATATCCTTGTGCGGTTAATCCTGATGCTGTCGCTTTACCTGTCACAACATCTAATACTGGTGCGTATTTATGTTGAGGGATTAAGGTGTCATCACCAGATAAGCTGGTTGAAAATACGTTGAATCCCCCCTCAGCATTATGACTACCAGGCCAAGGTAACTTAACCCTAGAAGCACTGCCATCAGGGAGTGACTTTTCAACAAATTGCACGTCCCCTAATGCAGCATCAACAGCAAAGCCTGCCGCTTCGAGATTCAACGCCGCATGGGCTAAAGCCATTAATGCGCTGCCATCAGTATTAAGCTTATTAGGTGTGCTTGCGGCGCTCATATAATCAAACGGCTCAGTTAACATAGTATTTTGATCAAATTGATGGGCAAACTCACGAATTAACGCTCCCCCTTTACTGTCATTATCTTGTTTACCGTTCCAGGCTTTTAATGCTGCACACGATGCTGAGATATCTTTAGACAATGTTGCACTCACCATCACAGGCGTAGAACCTTGTTGATCACATTGGCTAATTAAATCAGTTAACACAATTTCAGCGAGATAGGCGCGGTTAGATAACAAAGCAGCTTCTAATTCGTCAATATTAAATTTCCCGTCATCACCCGCAGCATCATTCATTAAGGTTAACCCCATGCGAGTGCGGAGCGACAATGGGCCTCGTTCTGGTCCGTATAAAGGAGAGAAGTTTTCTAAAGGAGCAGCAAGGTTGGTCGACCAAAATGAGTTATTTGAATTTTGTACAAAGTCACTTCGCTCAAGCTTGGGCGCACGCTCGTAAGGCATAGGCTCGCTAAAACTAAATGCGGAGGTATTACCAGGTAAAATAGTAAATCCCGCCTGTGCTTTAGCCGCAACAATCGCTGGGGTGGTTCTAATAATATCGATCATTAAATCAGAAAAACCCGGCACAGTAGAATCATCAATATAAAATGCATTACCTTCTTTATCGGCATACATGGTGTTATTGAATATTACCCCATCATAATTTTTAAACGCTTGTTGAAATTCATCTTTATTGCTAGCGAGGTTCATGGCTAACCAATGATCAATCGGATCTTTGTTGGCCATATTGGCATCTTGAATAAAGAAAGCTTGGCCATCATCCCACCCAAACGGCGCTAATGTGGGCGGCGCTTCAACCATTGGACCTTTAGCTGTGGTATAAATATCTTTTTCCGCCACCAGCATGCCTGCCGCGCCGCCATTAACTAATATCGAAACCGTTTCTTTGGTGATCGGCAATGGCGACCCGTCATACAAATATTGCAATCTATCACCTGAAACTAACTCAAGGTTATACATTACAAAGTGTTCGGCGGTAGAAAAGGTATGCGTCCAAGCAACATCTTTGTTAAAGCCTATGTTAACCAACCCTGGCATACCGACTAACGAACCGCCCATCACATCCATTTGTCCTGGTATAGTTAAATGTGACTGCCAAAAGCGTAAATTACCAGTATGCGGAAAATGTGGATTACCCAACACCATACCTTTGCCATTTTCGGTTTTGTCTTTGCCTAATCCCCAACCATTAGATCCCAAATTACGAGGATTCGTTTCTGGAGTGGTAATGTTTGCCGCACGGGCAATTAAGGTGTTGTTCATATCATGTACAAACGCGGTCTGTGCTGCAGACGGTGCCGGCCCCACTATACGCGGTAAATATTCTTGGCCATCACCGGGGTTAGCATAAAAAATCAAATCTAAAAAGTTTGCCGCACCAGGTAATAATGCAATAGAAAATAAATAGCTGGCCACATCAACACCGGTAATGGGTTTAACCCACGGCTGACCGGCGCAAAATGGCTCGCCAGTTTGAGTCCCGGCTTCTATGTCACTAAGATATTGATTATATCCAGCACTAAACCCTTCCATTAGTGCTCGCGAATTATAACTAAACTGCGAATATTGGTTTTCAGCAAGCTGGCGTATTTTTAACGCTTTATATGCAAAGTCGGAAATGAGGTTACCATTATCTTCACTGGTCGGAAGACCAGTTGTAAAATCAAGCGATGCATGAGGACCAAAGTACATCGACCGTTCTGAATTGGCTTTGATAAATCCATCCGCCATCACACATAAATTATCCTGCGCTTGGGCATAACCGTTACCGAAACCAAGACTTTCTAAATTGTCAGCGGTAATGTGCGGCACCCCATATTGGGTACGACGAATTTGCGCTTTTAAAGTGCCATTAGGGGCAAAAGCTTGCAGTAGAGGAGCGGCTTCAGGCTCAGGTGTGACTTGAGGAGTTTTACCGTATTGAGTGTCGTCACCGCAACCAACAATAACCACGCTAGATGCGATACCCATGGCGAGTAAGGTTTTATTCAGTTTCATTATTATTATCCTGTTGTATCCCAATGCTAATAGCAAAATGGGTGAGGTACTTAATCCCTTATGCCTCAAATTAAGCTAACAGCACGACCAACATAACCCCAGTTACCTTGATACGAATGCGCCGTAGTTAATTACAACAAAGACATGCATTTCTATTTAAGCAATCATTGTGTCGCGTGTCTACACCTTGACAAAAATAGCCAACCTAATCTTAGAAAGGCACTGAACGCTATATCGCTAACTAAGATATAATTTATGCCCAATAAAAAACGCAACCCAAAAATATTATGATTATCTTTGGGTTGCGTTAGTATGGACATGAGATTAATCGAGCCGTTATTTATTCCACGGATTGTTTGGATCAAATGTCGGCTGAGGCTTATTTTTATTACTACGCTGTGTCGCTGCATCGCTGTCATTTGAACGACTCGATGATGAATATGAAACTGATGACGGAGAAGCATATGAACGACTTTGATTATGCTTCATTTGTTCATAATCGGCGGTTGCTTTGGCTTTCATTTCTGCGACTAACTCAACCGTTAAAGGTTGCGGTTTGCGTGGTAAAATACCGTCAGCAAAGCCACGTTCTCGGGGTTTTAGTTCAAATTGTGCAGAGTTACCTTTTGGCATACGCTTAAAACGATACAAATAAAAATTTTCAACGCGTTCTCTGGCCCATTCGGTTTTTTTAAGAAACTTAACACAAGCTTCTATATTGGGATTAGTGTTGAAACATTCTAAACGCAACGCGGCGTATAAAATTTTCCAATCATAAAATGCCACTAACTCAGAAATCATCGTTTCTGATTTTAAACCGTGAAGTGGATTATTTTGCTGCAGTTCTACCATGTTTTCTCATGACCTCAAAAAGCTGTCTCTACAATCTACATAGTTTACCGTGAAATGACGCTATCGTCTTTATGCATCTTGCATAGTCGCTGATGCGTATTGAAATTAAATGGACTTTCTTACAGATGACGCTTCACTATCACTTATTTCATTATTAAGCGTATAAGCGATAAATAGTGACACCCAAATAAACGACTTTATAAATTAACCAAACATCGCCTCCAAAAGACTCAACAGATACGCTAACTGTTGAGTTATCCGAAGGGCTAAACATTTCAGTTTATGTGGCGATTTACAGCGGAATTTAGCTTACCAATCAGGTGCCAAGCTAAGTTGCTGAACTAAAAAGCTGAGCTAAAGTGCTAAACTAAAGTGCTGAGGCGCCTATAAAATCTTTTTCAACGATAACCCATACGATGGCAAAATTAACACTACTCGACATCTCTGGAGTTAGGCATCAAGTTTTGTATTTCCATTGGCCAAGTAAACTTGAAACAAGCGCCCTTTTGCACACTCGTATCTAAGCTAATTTCGCCCCCCATGGCGACCACTATCTTTTTCACAATCGCTAATCCCATGCCACTGCCTTCCACTTCATCTCGAGGTTTTAAGGTGGTGAACATGGTAAATATTTTCTCAGAGAACTCATCAAGTATCCCTGGGCCATCATCTCTAACCACAAATTCATAAAAAGGAGCGTTCACCTCCATAGATACATATACAGTGCCTTTTCCGGTGTCATGATGTTTAATCGCATTATTAATCAGGTTTCTTATCACTTGTTCAAGTGGCACACTAGCAGTCGTTATGTCGGTTGTCGCGGACTCAAACTCCAGCGAAAAGGCATTTTTGGTATTGCATAAATCAAACACATTTTCGACCACAGACTTTATATTAATTGAATGAATAACATCGCCTTTTTTGCCCGCTCTTGAATAGGAGAGTAAGTCATCTAACAGTTTTTCCATCCGGCTAATACGACCACGCATTAAGCGTAAATGCTCAGCATCTTCAGCTTCTAATTTGTCTTTTAAATCTTCTTCTAACCAGCTGGCTAATTGATCAATGCCGCGTAAAGGCGATTTAAGATCATGGGAGGCAACGTAGGCAAAGTTATCCAGTTCGGTATTACTTCTGGAAAGTTCCTCAATGAAATATTTGCGTTCTGAAATATCTTGCATGGTTCCTGCAAGCCTAACGGCTTTACCATTTTCATACTCTATAGTGCCCGCAACCTTGACCCATATGAGCTTATTGGCAGCATTAGTAAAACGCACCTCAACATTCCAATCTTTCCCCATTTCAATGGCTTCTGTAAGGGTTTTGCGGATAATCGGTTGTGAATCTGGCGTATAAAATGCAATTGCTTCGTCTAGAGATAATTTAGAACCCAATGGCAAGCCATGAATACGATAGGTCTCTTCAGAATAAAACAACTCGTTGGTGATTAAATCGAGCTCCCAGCCACCAATGCCAGCCATTTTACTGGTGCGGTCTAAATTTTCGGTGACCTTTTTTAATGCGCTTGCTTCGAGTTCGCTATCCGTTAAATCAACAATAGATGAAAGCAGTTTTTTACCTTTATGCGTTTCAATAGTGCATAACCCAATGGATAACGGGAATATAGTGCCATCTTTGCATAAACCACTAATATAATAGCGTTCGGTATCAATCTCTTCACCCGCGGCAATAAAGAACGATTGTCGCCAGGCTAAATGCTGTTCACGAAAAGACTCAGGCACCAGCATAGCAATATTGTTACCTAAGAGATCGTCTCTTGAATAACCAAACAACCTCTCAGTCTGTTTATTAACTAACTCAATAACGCCATTATAATCAACCAGCAAAACCGCATTGGGTAAGGTATCTACAACCATCTCAAACAAATGCTCTAATTGCCTTCTCAATGTGATGTCAACAATACCGCAAATAGCTTGTAACTCACCCTTATATTCAATAACACTCAAACCTATCTCTAGCGGTACTTCTTTGGCGGTTTTGTGTAAGCCATATAATTCTCGACCGCCGCCCATTAATTTAGTTTCAGGTGCAGAGAAAAACGCTTGCATAAAATTAGGGTGTACATGACAAAACCTTGCCGGTAATAGTACATTCATCGATTGGCCTAACAACTCACCTTGGGCGTAGCCAAAAATACGTTCAACTTGAGTATTGGCGAGGGTGATAATACCTTGTCGATTAACCACCATAATACCATTAGGGGCATGGCTTAATATTGAGTTTAGTTCTTGCTCCATAGTCAAAACAGTATTGAGGTGTTGTTGCTTAGCCTTTAATGCGACTTCATTTTTTGTGTTCTTCAATAGCAGTATTAAAATGCCAATAATGACCCAATACCAAAAAATCACCGTGAGTGTTTTGGTTATTGCTAGGTGATTATTTGCCACCGCAAGCACCACCACTTTTCGCTGTGTATTGGTGCTATCTAAGTAAACATTCTCATCAGAAAAAAATAATACCTTAAGCCAACTAAAAAAATCACTGTCATCCTTGGTGAGGTACATACCGTCACCAACATCAGTAAAATCGTCTTCTAGTGTGTATCGTTGACCAATATCAAAGCCAAAGGTTTTCGTCTTATCTGGATGAAGTAAGTAATCACCAGCATCATTGACTAAATAGATATTAATATTTGAGTAAGTGCTGGTGATATCTAGTTGAGAAAATAGTACTTCAGCAGACACATTAATCACGATTTGCCCAATCGATTCTTTTTGCGGTTTCGCTTGAGAAAAAACTAATGTACTCACCCGCATTACCGGTAAGTAAGGGAAGACAAGTGAGCCATTTTCTTGATTGAGATTAAAAGGCGATACGTATACATCACCCTCTTGTAATTTTTGAGCTTCAATAAAATAATCTCTATCACTTTTTTGTTGTAAAGATGAATCAGGTAACGCGATTACGCTACCTTTCATTCGTTCTACTCGAATCGTCTCAAAGCCCGTTTTACTATCAATAAAACGCGCTTGTTCTAGCTCAGGAATACTTTGAATATAATATTTAAATACGTCTTTTAAGTGAGCAATATGGGTATTAAATTGGGCTTGCTGTTCAGTGTCTAATACTGGTTGGTGAGCAAGTGATGCAATGCCTTTTACATCAGGCAGTTTAGATAGGAATAAAGTTTCACGTTTTAAGTTATCTATGTGTTCTCTAAGTATGTCGGCTTTCGCGCGCGCGACGGTATCAATTTCACGCTGTATCGAGCCGACTTCTTGCCAATAAACAAAATGACAAATAATCAGCATTAACACTGCCGCAAATACAAAAGTGATTGCCGATGAATGCGGTTTAATACGATTTAACAAAGGTATTTGCTTTAACATAATTATCTCAATAGTGTTTCATTACCAAATATGCAGTTCACTCACTATATGGCTAAATATTTAGCTTCAAAATCTGCGGCGCAAATCGGTTTAGAATAATAATAACCTTGTATCAAATCGCAGCCTTGAGATTGGCAAAAATCAAGCTGCTCTGCAGTTTCTACCCCTTCGGCAATCACATATAGTCCAAGGTATTTAGCAAAGTTAATCATGGCTTCAAGCACTTTATCTTGGGATTTTTTTTGTTTATAGGCAGCAATAAAACTCTTATCCACTTTTAAAGAATGAATAGGAAACAGGTGTAAATGTTTAATCGATGAATAGCCGGTACCAAAGTCATCCAAAGCTAATTTTACATTTTTTCTGGTCAGCTCATGGAGCCTTTCAACTATGTTTTCAGGGCTATGAATAATCGAGCTTTCAGTAATTTCTAGCTCTAAACAACATGGTGATAATTGACTCGATTCTAAGGCATGAGAAACTAAACTGAGCAATCGCACATCTTGTAATTGTAAGGCAGACAAATTGACCGATATGGTCAGCTCTTCGTCTAAGAGGTTATATTGCAACTGCCATTGCTTTAATTGATTACAAGCCGTTTGTAATACCCACTGACCGATCTCACTAATTAAGTTTAATTCTTCAGCCATATCAAGAAATACGCCTGGCGCTAAAACACCTCGGGTAGGATGATCCCAACGGATCAGTGCCTCAACCCCTTTAACTTTTTTCGTTTTTGTACAAATTTGAGGTTGGTAATAAACTACGAACTGCTCCAATTGCAGCGCATAAGACATTTCTTCTTCAAGAATGGCGTTGCTCTGTGTTTCTTGATGAAGAATATCGGTATACAAACAGAAGTGATTTCGACCGTTCTGCTTAGCTTTATACATGGCAATATCAGCACACTTCATCATTGCTTCAGGTGAAGAGGCAAACTCACCTAACATAGAAATACCAATACTGGCTGTTATCGAAAAAGCCGTATTTCCGACTTGTAAAGGAGGGGTCAATGCATCAATAACTTGAGTGGCAATGGCGAATGTTTGTTGCTCTGAATCAATATTATTCGCCAAAATAACGAATTCGTCACCGCCAAGACGCGCTAAACAATCACCGTCTTTAATTACTGAAGCTAATCTAGTGGCTACGTTTTGTAACAGCTTATCCCCAGTAAAATGGCCTAATGTGTCATTCACTTTTTTAAAATTGTCTAAATCGATAAACAGAAGCGCGATGTTATCACCGGTGAATAACACTCTAGTACAAGCATCTTTAAGTGTTTTCTCAAAAGTATAACGATTGATTAATTGTGTTAATGAATCTCTATTTGCTAGCCATTCTAATGCGTTATTTTTCTCACGCACTACGCCTTCAAGAAACTGACGATGTTGCGCCTGACGGATAGTTCTCATTAAACGTTCGGAATTGACCTCGGTTTTTAACAGGAAGTCGTGCGCGCCAACATTGAGTGCATTTAATGATAAAATTTCATCTTCATGCTGACTCACCATAATAATCGTTGCGTCTGTTTTTTTTCGCGCTAATAGAACTTTAATTAATGCTAAACCGTCAATATCTGGCAACCGGTAATCAATCAAGAGCACATCAACAATGTTGTTTTCGAACTGAGCGATCCCTTCTTCGCCTGTTTTGGCCTCTATTATAATAATAGGCCGATGACTGGACATTAAAGCACGCCTAATTGATTTCCTATCCACAAGGTCGTCATCGATAATTAACAGCGTGATAGGTAACTCTTGGTTAGCAGCGACGTTATTCATTGTACGGCAACTCCACTACACGCCAATAATGCCCCAACATATCAACAATGTTCAAAAAGGATTCGCCAACTTGTTTTTTGACTATGTATCCAGCAACATTTTTTTTGTAGGCTAACATTTTATCTTGATCGTCACTTGAAGTCGTCAATATAAAGACAACACTTCCGCATAGGTCATCGTCAGCACGGAGTTCTTTCAAAAAGTCGATTCCGCCCATTCGAGGCATATTGATATCAAGTAAAATAATATAAGGTTTGGCAATGGCTTTTTTACGAAGCAGTTCTAGCGCTTCGATACCATCTTTGGCGCGTATGGTGGGATTAGCGATTCTAAGTTTCTTGAGGGCTCTTTCAATACCAAGGACATCTACATCGTCGTCATCAACAATAAATATTGTCACTTGCTTGTGTAGCAGAATGTTCTCGCGCATAAATATTTCATCATCCTTGACATGTTAACCATAATGATTAAGAACTGTTACGGTTCAGTCATCATAAAAATAATCGTAAAATAAAAAAGAGTTAAGATTATAATATTTAAAGTATTTAATGGCCTTATCACGCTGATATCAACACTAAAAATATCTTAATATCAGCGTTTATTTACTGATTGCTTGATACTATCTCACAAACATAATAGTTCAAAAATAAACCACAAATCAATATTAGCTCATCTTAAACAAAATAACCCTACTTAGTCGCATTTTTAATATTTAGCGAGCTAATCGATCATCAACTTAGGCTAACTGATTAAACATGAATGTTAACGATTTACGTCAACAACAACACGGCCGCGAACCTTACCTGCCAATAAGTCACTGGCGACATCAATCGCCTCAATCAAACTGATTTCATGAACTATGTCATCAAAAATGGCAGGATCAAGGATTTCACCAAGACGTTGCCATGCTTCAATACGATCGGCTAACGGTCGCATCACACTGTCAACACCCGCTAACGTCACACAGCGTAAAATGAAAGGCGCGACACTCGCTGGAAAATCCATCCCCTGTGCTAAACCACATGCAGCCACAGTCCCACCATATTTTGTACTGGCACACACATTGGCTAATGTATGACTGCCAACAGAATCTACCGCCCCACCCCAACGCTCCTTAGCCAAAGGTCGACCAGCTTCTGATAAGCTCGCACGATCAATAATGTCTTTAGCGCCTAACTTTTTCAAATAATCACTTTGATCAACCCGCCCGGTAGATGCCACTACCTGATACCCAAGCTTGGCCAAAATTGCGATAGCAAAACTGCCTACACCGCCATTAGCACCGGTCACTAACACTTCACCCTTATCGGGTGTGACACCATTTTTCTCAAGTGCCATTACACATAACATTGCCGTGTAGCCTGCGGTGCCAATCGCCATGGCTTGCTGCGGGGAAAATGCGCTTGGTAGTGGAATGAGCCACTCACTTTTTAAACGTGCTTTAGTGGCTAAACCACCACAATGGGTTTCACCGACACCAAAACCATTCAATAATACCGTATCACCAACGGCAAATTTATCACTATCGCTATGTTCGACTACGCCCACTAAATCAATACCAGGCACCATAGGAAATGTTCTCACCACAGGTGCTTTACCTGTAATAGCGAGGGCATCTTTATAATTAAGCGTGCTATAAAGTACTTTTACCGTCACATCTCCTGCAGGAAGCACATTTTCATCAATGCTTTTTACTGTAGTACGATAACCTTGGTCATCTTTTTCAATTAACATGCCATGAAACATTGTCTTCTCCTAATTTAGACTGCTCGTCTATTAATGAATACATTTTGAGTGAACTTGTACAAACTTAAAAATACACCAACTTAAAATAGAGTGGCTAAGCTAACGTTACTTAGGTAATGCAGCCATAAAAAGATCGCAGTAATTATCCAGCGGTGTGGCCTGTTGCACCAACTTTGCTCGACTGACAGCCCCTTCCCAACCGACCCAAAAGTTTTCAGCTAAAAGTTGACAGTTTGCACTTTCTGCCAGCTCTCCATGTAATTGCGCCTCTTTAAGACACCGAGCTAGACAGTCTTGCCAACTCACCAATATCTCAATAATTTGCGGCCTAAAACTTTCTGGTAATACGCCAACTTCTTGCCCTAAGTTACCCACTAAACAACCACGCTTAAACTCATAACGGATCATGCCTGCTTTGGCATTGTCGACAAAATTCCTAATTCGCCTTAATGGCAAAAATGATTCGTCCAGTAAATGAATTTCCAGCTTATATAAAAAATAGTCGGCATAATTTTTCAATACCGCCTGACCAAATGCTTCTTTACTAGCAAAATAATGATAGAAGGAGCCTTTGGGGACGCCCACTTTTTTTAAAATCGGTTCAATACCCGATGAGGCAAAGCCTTGTTCTGTCAGTTGTTCGAGACCACTTCGAATAAGCTCAGCCCGTGTATCTGGATTATCACGCGACACTTTAGGAGGCCTTCCACGACGTGGTTTCTGGCTTGGACTTATATCTGCACTCATTATTATATCTAAGCTTAAATTGTTCATAATAATCATATTAGACCGAACGTCTAATTAAATACAATATTATTGTGTTTAAGCGCAACCTGGATCTCACATTCTTCAAAT
Source organism: Shewanella vesiculosa (assembly GCF_009994065.1). Classification (NCBI taxonomy): domain Bacteria; kingdom Pseudomonadati; phylum Pseudomonadota; class Gammaproteobacteria; order Alteromonadales; family Shewanellaceae; genus Shewanella; species Shewanella vesiculosa. The sequence continues at coordinate 346,870 of NZ_JAACSD010000006.1, read as the reverse complement.
ATCAACGCTATCACTGGGGCAACTTATGTTAATAATACATCAGATAAATGCCTAAGCCTGACTAAACTGAATAAGAATTTTAGATTGTTTAACAAGGTGATACTGGCAAAATCAGGCACTAGTAACCTCGATAAAATGTATCCACTACTTTACATAATCAACTCAACCCCAATTGCAAACCGAACCGTTAACGCTAAAAGTGGCTTTGCGATACAAACTGTCAACCACAAAAATAATTTGAACAAAAACCATTTGAGCTGTAATTATTAACAAGGTGAACTAATCGATACATCCGCTGCGCGAACGTGCATATTGAATCGAGTAATGGATTAGATAATCGCGCCATAACATAACGAGTCACTTTAACTGAGATGAAAAATCATAGTCAGCAATAACAATAGTGTTATGGCTTTACCATTTATCCTAACCCTCTATATGCATCAATAAAAAGTGTGTAAATCAATAAAACATAATGAAAAGTCTATTTACTTGTTACACATTAACTATCAAAAACAAACATAAGATACTGAAATAAAATATAAAAATAATTATTCGATTAATATTTCGATGATTAAACACCCTATCAAAGACTCTGATATGCCAATCAAATGGCCCTAAAACAACAAAACTGATCCTACATATAAATAAAAAATATAATTTACAACAATTTATATTCTCATGAGAGTATTCACCTAAATGATTGAATAATAACAATCGCTAAAAAGCCCTCCCCAGCTCATCAAGTATGGCCCTGTCAGCTCAAATAGCATGGCCAATAACAGCATGCACAGTCGAGATAAAACCCTCTAAAGTAGCCTTATCCGATAATCAATTGGAAATTTGACGTCTAATCATGCTATTATGATTAGACCACTAACTATCTTGGTGGTTTTTTATTGTTAAATTTAAATCCTTAAACAATAAACCGATTAGCTCTAACCCAGGAGGACATTATGTCAACAGGCACTTTAAGCGAAGAAAATCTCATTACGAATATGTGGAACACAGTGACGTTAAAGCTGAAAGAAGCTTCGCAATTATTATGTTTGTGCGCTCTTTTAAGCACCTATCTCTTTGTTATGTTGAAACCTGAAGGGATTCAAAATCACAAAGCGTTGGGAGGCAAATAATTCATGCATTACCTAACCTATGTCTCATTAGCAATTTATTTCATGGTAATGCTAGGCATTGGATTGTTTGCTTATAAACAATCAACAAGCGATGTATCTGGCTATATTTTGGGTGGCCGAAAAGTCAGCCCACAAGTTACCGCACTATCAGCTGGCGCATCGGATATGAGTGGTTGGATGCTTATGGGCTTGCCTGGTGCAATGTTCTTAGTGGGTTTTGAAACCATCTATATTGCAATAGGCCTATTACTTGGTGCTCTGGTTAATTATTTAATTGTCGCGCCAAAACTGAGGGTTTATACCGAAGTAGCGGACAACTCGTTGACCATCCCAGAGTTTTTTGCAAAACGCTTTCATGCACCTAATAGTCATATACGGATTATCGCAGCGGTTATCATTGTCATCTTCTTTACCTTATATACCTCTGCAGGATTAGTTGCTGGCGGAAAGTTATTTGTTTCGGCATTTGATTTAAATTATGAACTTGGTCTGATAGTTACCTTAGGTGTTGTGGTTTCTTACACCCTACTCGGTGGTTTTTTAGCCGTGAGTATGACTGACTTTGTTCAAGGCTGTATTATGTTTGTTGCCTTGGTTTTGGTACCTATTGTTGCCTACCAAGAGTTCAGTAGTGCAGACAAAATGTTGGACTACGCTTACCAGTCGATTCCGCACTTTTCTGATGCTATGCAAAATGTCACCATACTCGGGTTAATTTCTAGTCTTTCTTGGGGATTAGGTTATTTTGGCCAACCGCATATTATTGTGCGTTTTATGGCTATCCGTTCAGTGTCTGATATCAAAATTGCCCGCAGAATTGGCATGAGCTGGATGACAGTCACTATCGTTGGTGCGCTGGCGACAGGTCTTGTTGGTATTGCTTATGCCAATAAATTTGATATGAAAGTCAGTGATCCTGAAACCATCTTTATTATATTTTCAGAATTATTGTTTAACCCTCTAATCAGTGGTTTCTTATTGGCAGCTATTTTAGCCGCGATTATGAGCACGATATCTTCACAGTTATTAGTATCATCAAGCTCACTAACTGAAGATATCTATCGAGTGGTATCAAAGAAAGAATCAACTGAACAAGAAATGGTCAAAATGGGCCGTTATGGTGTAGCAGGCGTTGCCATTGTGGCGAGTTTGTTAGCACTTGATCGTTCTAACAGTATTTTATCGTTAGTGAGTAATGCTTGGGCTGGATTTGGTGCAGCGTTCGGTCCATTAGTATTATTCAGTCTTTATAAACAAAACCTTACTCATAAAGCCGCTGTTGCGGGTATTGTCTCGGGTGCAGCTACCGTCCTCTTTTGGATATATGCTCCTGTACTTGGCGACGGAAAAGCATTAACCAGCGTGATTTATGAAATGATCCCAGGTTTTATTGTTAGTAGCGTAGTGATTTGGATTACCAGTGCTCTTGACTCGGATCCTTGTAATAAAACAGTCGATACCTTCCATGAAGCGAATCGTGTTTTAACCGAGCAACAGTAATGGAGAACAATACTATGTCAACTTCACATTGGAAACGGATTGTGGTTAAAGTGGGAAGCGCATTAATTGCGCCCCATCAACAAGGTTGTAGCAGCCATTATTTGTTAGGTATAGCCCAATTTATCGCGACCTGTCGTGCTCAAGGGTGCCAAGTAGTTTTGGTATCTTCGGGTTCAGTTGCCGCTGGTAAACATCGATTTGCTGAAACTGCAGAGCCAAGTATTTCACTTAAAAAAGCCATGGCTGCAGCAGGCCAGGCAGATATGATGGCGACCTGGGATAAGTTATTTGACTTCCCTTCAGCGCAGCTATTACTGACCCATGGTGATTTACGCGACCGTGACCGTTATATCAGCATTAAAAATACAATTTTTACTCTGTTAGACAATGGCTTACTGCCCATTATTAACGAAAATGATGCTGTCACAGCAGCCAAATTACGTGTGGGTGATAATGATAATTTATCAGCTATGGTGGCAGCTGCAGCAGATGCTGATGCGTTAATTATTTGCTCTGACGTAAAAGGGCTTTATAACAAAAACCCTAATTTACATGAAGATGCCACACTAATTAAGCAAGTAAGTGAGATTAATGCTGAAATCTACGCAATGGCTGGCGGAGCGACCAGTAGTGTAGGTACTGGCGGGATGCAAACTAAAATCGAAGCGGCAGAGAAAGCGATTTCTCACGGAATTGAAACCATGATTGTCGATGGATTCGACGCAGATACCTTTAATCAACTTTTAAAAGGTCAGAATCCGGGCACGCTATTTACCCCGTATGATGTACCTATGCAAGAACACTTGCATTGGATGATGCATACCTCACAAATTCAAGGTGAGTTAATTGTCGACAATGACTTTAGCGCGGACCTTGAAGAACATGATACCCAACTAACCACTGACGATGTAGTGGCCGTAAGAGGCAACTTTTCCGTCGGCGATACTGTTTTAGTGCGCAAAGGCGATGGCACTAAATTGGCAAAAGCCAAATCAAACTACAGTAGTTGTTTATTACATTTTATTGCAGACCAGGAAGATCGTGAATTTGCCAATAACGCCCAACAAAAAACGGGCCCACTGATCTCTGACAAAAACATCGCCATTTTGGAGCACATATGAGTTTAATTAAAGATTTATCGCAAGCCGCAGCAACAGCTGCACAAACTCTAGCCCTATTAGATGAAAAAGTTAAAAACACCATCTTACTTGATATGGCTCGTGCGCTTAGGGCACACAGCGACGATATCATTAAAGCGAATTTATTAGATCTTGAACACGCCGAAAAAGCTGACTTAGGCGCGGCGATGATAGACAGATTGACACTGACACCTGATCGTATTGAATCCATGGCGGCAGGCATCGAAACCGTAGCATCATTACCCGATCCTGTCGGTATGGTGCGCGAAATATGCCAGCGACCTAATGGGCTTAACATTCAAAAAATGCGCGTGCCTTTAGGGGTTGTGTGCATGATTTATGAAGCACGCCCTAATGTTACCGCTGATGCCGGTGCGTTATGCTTTAAATCAGGTAATGCTGTGATATTGCGTGGTGGTAAAGAAGCGCTTAATTCAAGTAAAATCATTGCTTCTATCTTACAAAATGTGTTGCAAGTATATCAGTTACCTACCGCACTGATCACGGTTGTACCCGACCCAGATCGCGCTTTAATGCTGGAGCTGATGCAGCAACGTGACTTTATTGACGTGATTATTCCACGCGGTGGAGAAGGTTTGATCAACTTTGTGACAGATAACAGTAAAATCCCTGTTATTCAACACTTTAAAGGTGTTTGTCACTTATATGTCGATAAAGACGCAGACCTCGATATCGCAATGTCTTTATTACTGAATGGTAAAACCCAACGCACTGGCGTATGTAATGCCCTAGAGGGATTACTGGTACATCAAGACGTAGCAGCCACATTTTTACCGAAAGTAGCAGCCGAGCTTGCCGCTCATAAAGTACGTATTAATGTCAGCAAGAATGCCCAACAATACTTTGAGCATGCCAATGTTATTAGCGATGATGATTTTGGCCAAGAGTATTTAGATTTAGAAATTGCTATTCGCCAAGTGACTGACTTTGACCATGCGATTAATCATATTCGTCGCTTTGGTAGCCATCACACAGAAGTGATTTGTACCCAAAATGAGTTAACGGCTACGCGTTTTCAACGCACAGTGGATGCCTCAGTCGTGATGGTAAATGCATCATCACGTTTTTCTGATGGTAGCGAACTCGGTCTAGGTGCAGAAATTGGTATTGCGACCAGTAAATTACATGCCTACGGCCCAATGGGCCTTGAGTCACTCACGACTGAGAAATACTTAGTCAGTGGTGAAGGTCAAGTTCGCGCATAATCCAATCGGCACCACAGATAAAAGGCCAAGCGAAAGCATGGCCTTTTCTTTTTAGCGACACTTTCGGAGGTTCCCATCGTTCAACATCAGTCATTAGATCCCAATACCTGTATCGCCTTTATCGGTGGTGGCAACATGGCCAGAGCTATTATCAGCGGCCTACTGAAACAAGGTCACAACAGTGCCAATATTCTAGTGTGCGCCCCAAGTCAAACCACCCGACACGACTTAATCGATACATTCAATGTAAAAGTACATCAAGATAATACCGCCGCAGTTGCGTTTGCTGATGTCATCATTATTGCCGTTAAACCTTTTGTTGTACCGGTAGTGTGTGAGCAATTGAGTGAAGTGATGCAGCACGATAACCGTAAATTAGTTATCTCAATTGCCGCAGGAGTCAAACATGCCACACTGCGCCAGAAATTACATTTTTCACCCAAAGTCATTTGCGCCATGCCAAACTTACCGACCGCCATTGGTGAAGGATTAACAGGATTATACGCAAGTCCCGACACTCACAAACATGATATTGCCCTAGCAGAAAAACTCATGCGGGCTGTTGGTGAAACGGTATGGTTAACAGAAGAAAGCCAAATGTCGACCATAGTGGCGGCGGCGGGTAGCTCTCCAGCGTATTTATTCTTATTTTTAGAAGCAATGGAAAAAGCGGCTGTCGAACAAGGTCTGCCACAAGAAACTGCCACTAAAGCAGTGCTTCAAAGTGCAATGGGAGCAATATCTATGGCGATGAAAAGTCAGCATAATTTGGCTAACCTGCGCCACCAAGTGACCTCCCCTAAGGGCACAACAGAACAGGCAATATTGGCATTTCAAGATGGCGATCTCGATGAGCTTGTCGCCAATGCAATGGCGTGTGCAACATCAAGAGCAAAAGAGTTATCTATTGGTTAGGTCGATGAATTAGGCTGATGTTAATACCATTGGCCCAATGGCACTGTTCTGGCTGAGAATGACTTGATTATCGCCCGCACTCACTGATGACAGGCTCACGAGTAGCTTACGCCTCGCTCACAGTAACTCTTGTTTGATCAGCTTCAGTAAAAAGGTTTCTCGTTCAATCGATAAGCCTTTTTTACTGTTATTGGCAATCGTATCTAAGTTATGCGCTATAGCCTCATCAATATCAATCCACACCGGCACCATGCCATTATTGATTTCATGGGCTTCAAATTGAGTCTCACCCAGCTGATTGTCTATCTCACAAGTGAAGCAATAAGACAGCATGTTCACCGATGTATAACCCTCTCGCTGCCATGGGCGGTATTCTTCATATAAGCCAAATTCCTTAATATTGCGGATCTCTTGCGCGCCGGTTTCCTCTTGTAACTCCCGAATGAGCCCTTGCTCTATCTCCTCGCCCGCATCGACTCCACCACCTGGTAATGAATAGTCATGATAACGTTGGGTATAAAGCATCAATATTTGATTATCACGAATGACAATTGCACGGGCAGCAATACGAGTCAGCATAGTTTTTTGATTGGCATCAATAAATTCTGCAGGAGTATCAGTATGATAACGAGTGGTTAAATAGCGCATTATACGGGTTCATCGCAATAAAAAGCGCATGATACTGTGCCAGAGCTCAGGCTTCAAGTGTGCGTATACACTCATTCAATAGCTGCTTATAAACAAGTTAACACCCGTTTATTGCAAAATATACTCACTCAAACAGTGAAGCTAACTAATGTCACCTTAGTGATTATCAATATAGACAATGGCATAGCTAAAATAGCCTATACTCATACAGACAAATTATTGAGCATTAGAGGCTGTTGGGTTCGCCGCTGAACTAAAGACAATCAAAAGAAATATCCATCAGCCATACACCAAACAGCTTATCTCGGGGCTCTACGCTAATTATCATCAAGTTAAGTCTGTTTTAACCGAGTCATACAATAATAGGATTTGTTTCGATACCACAGCACATAAAACAACTGACTAGGTGGCCGTTATTATTATATTTTCTCTAATAATCATTATTGCTGGTGCTCGCATAATCTGAAATATAGCCCCTATGATTACCAGGCTTAACGGTTAGCATTGATAGAATTTTACTTTGGAATTTGCTTACGATGAAATTTTGGTTAAAACAATTCGCCCAATATCCACCAGATCATCCCGATTACTGGCGAGTCCAATTAATCGGCTATACATTGCTGATTACAATGAGCTACTTTTCCATTCTTGCCCTGATTAATCTTTTGTATTTTAACAGCTTAGAATACACCTTACTCGATAGTGTTGGCTTATGTATTTCATTTGTTATTTTCTACCATTTCCGCAAAACAGGACATGTTAAAATAGCCTCTTGGGCGACCACCATAATGGTGAGCAGCTTAATCATGCTATTTGCCATTTCAGCTAAGGGTCAATCCTACTCATTATTTTGGTCAACGCTCGTCCCACTGATTTCATTTTTTCTTATAGGACGGAAATGGGGAACACTAATTTCATGCCTCACCTTCGCCGTATGTGCTTTTTTGGTGTACCAGCAAACTCAAGACCCTGAGCCTGTAACGATTAGAACTCAAGCCTTATTTAATATTATCGAAGTGTGTATAGCACAAGTTTTACTGATTAGGTTTTACGAAAAAACTCGTTTTTCCGGCTATCAGAAGCTCGCACTTCGCAATTTAGAAATCCAAAAAATGGCTGAAACAGATAAACTCACCGGGCTGTATAACCGCGACAAACTCGATAAGGTTCTAGAACAACTGCTGACCATTAAAGCCGTGAATAACGACGTAATGCCTGATTCTGGCAGCCGAGATAATAAATCGCCATCGATCGATATAGGCGGCGTAGATAATAAAAACCCCACCGAACCAAGGTTACTTAAGCTGATATCTCGTTTTCAATCGCCTATTTCGGTAGTGATGATCGACATCGATCATTTTAAACGCATCAATGATAATCACGGTCATCTGGTAGGTGATAAAGTCTTATGTGAATTGGCGCATTTACTCCAAAGCCAAATGCGCAATGATGATTTACTAGTACGTTGGGGAGGTGAAGAGTTTGTGATGGTATTACTCAATACAACCTTAAATGACACCATAGAGCTAACCGAAAGATTACGCCAATATGTCGCCAAGCAAAATATTCAAGGTCTGGCACTCACAATAAGCTTAGGCGTTGCACAATACAATTCACAAGACTCTGCTGACAGCATATTAGAGCGTGCAGACAAAGCCTTATACAAAGCTAAATCACAAGGGCGCAATTGCGTGGCAGTGGCTTAATAAATGCCACTGCATAATCAATATCAAGCAATGACATAGCATAGTAAGCTTTTTAATTGGCTTTATTAATTGCCTCACTCAGCTCGCTATCGAGTATTTTAGGCACATAATGTTTGCCATTAATACGCTGAATAATTTGGGTCGCGGTTAAATCATGTACCACATTAATCACTGTCGATGCGGCATCGGTGATTGCACCAATGACCACTAAAATAGGGATAACTTCCATCGGTAAACCCAAGGTAGTCACAATAAAAATTTCGCCTAAAAATGCTCCTCCCGGGACTCCACCAATGATAAATGCAGACAATACCGAAATCAAAATCGTTAGCATAAACACATCTGGAGTAAAATCGAGACCTAATAGCGAATAGATAAACACGATTTTTAGCGCGGTGATCGCTGCTGCACCACCTTTATTAAGATTCACTAACAATGGCAAACTAATCTCTGCAATTTGCTCGTTTAAGCCCATTTTAGCGGCGCTACGAATGGTCACAGGTAATGTCGCTAATGATGAACTAGTGCCTAATGCGGTCACTGCGGGTTCAAGCATGTGTTGCCAAAACTGCTTAACCCCTTTTACTCCGCCACCAATCCATGCGTATAGAGTTGAACCTAAGGTAATATATAACGCCATTGCGACAAAAAATAATCCAACAGCTCGAGCAAACGTGCCCATTAACTCAGTATCTTGGCTAGCCATGGTCGCAGCAAAATAAGCTCCAAGCCCAATAGGCGCAACATACATTAATAGCGAAATAACTTTCATGATCACAGTATTTAAACTGTCTAGCATGCGTCCAACTCTCTGGCCATCTTCACCTGATTGACCAATGGCCACACCACCAATCACCGACATAATGATCAAAGCTAAAATGTTTGATTTAGACAATAAACCGACAAAATCATTGGTGGTTAACAAGCTAACAAAATCCATACCGCCTGATGCAGCATCAACCGTATTGGCTAAATCAAGTGTCACGCCTTGGGCAGGATCGTACGCTAACGCCAGCAATACCACACCGACAGCGGGAATAATTGCCATCACAATTGATACCAGCATAATCGACACCAGTATCGCGCCTAATTTCTTTAAATCCGTCATGTGCGCGATAGATGACATCACGCTCACAGCCACCAGAGGTACGATGATCATAAACAATAGATTTAGGAAAATTTGCCCTATCGGCTTGAGCTTTATGGCGAGTTCAGGCACTAAGCCACCGAATAGCCCACCAAGCAATAAAGCACCCAGCAATATGATTGACGAACGATAAGCACGTAGGCTACTGAACATAATGGCTCCTAAAGACAGTTAATCAACACAAAAAATGGCCAGCAAACACGGCCTAAGGAACACTTAACGTACAAGCTAGTAATAAGTTAACTTTTAAATACAGTCACTTATCACTCAGTTGAGCGGTATTTCTCACGAAAACATGTGACGACAAGATGATGGTTTGAACTAAAATATGGCACAAAACCAATAAGATACCAAGCGAATAGAGGAAGCTTACACACAAGTAAGCTTCCTAAAGTGACATTACATGACGATATAGATGGGCCAACCAAGAAGACCGACTAAACCTTCCTTGTATTCAAATCGCTCTAATCGCTCAGGAGAGGCATTTTGAGCAGCCAACTCTTGATAACTTCGAGAGAAATTTAATGTGCGTAGCAGTGCAGAGTTAAAGTTTTTACCTAAATCCAAACGGATAGCAGCTTCAAGCTCCTTAGGTAACTCAGCCAGGGCGAGCTTAGTTTGTTGCTCGATAAATTCGAGACTAAACCACTGCGGCTGAAGTTCTACACTCGTCATACGCCGTTTAAGATCTGGGCGCACTTTTTTACCGTCGAAAAATATCCGATAAAGCACAGCTTCTGCTAAGGTACTTTCCAGATTGATATAATCCATAGGGTCAAAGGTGCCAGCAATATAAAACTGAGCTAACAATGCATTAATAGATTGCTGGCGATTATGCTCGGTTAAGGCTTCTTGATAATAAACCCAACCTTGCCACTCATCACAATCCGGTGGACTCGACACTTGATCAAGCAAGATTTTATCCACATCGCCATAAACCGATTTGCCATGAAGCCTGTACTGGCTCACTTTAGTTAGCATACCCCAGCCTTTCTGAAACGACTTAACCACGCCGTCATCATTGAGCAGCAACGCAATAGCAATATCTTGATTTTGGTTCGACAACGCCATCAAACCAATACTCACAATACCAATCACATCTTGCGCCGCTTCTTCAAGCAAATGCATTTTATACTTGTTATAAAACTTATCTGCGAACTTAAGGCTCATCAAAATGGCTTTCGCTTTGATCTGTCCCAATTGCTCATTACTAAGCACATCTTCGGTTCGGCCATAAGCCAACACCCGACTCAAATAGGGACCCTGATTTTCGTCACGTAATACCAATTGCATTTGCAGAACCCTTAATCAAGAAAGCTAAACATGTCATCAACTTCAGCATACTCGTCAGTGACTTGGTTCTTTTCTTTCGCCTGAATCACTAATTCGCTAGCAAATTGGCTGATAATTAACTGCCAGTCAGAGCCAGTATTACGCAGCATGTTCTTGATCGACTTCTCGACATTAGGTGCTCTATCGCGGATCAGCGCCAGCAAACTTCGCGGATCATCAATGCTCAGACTATGAGCTTCTTCATCGGCTTGCCAATCAGAATACCCCACAGTTTCCTCATCCGCTTCATCATCAAAAGTATCGTTAATCTCATCTTCATCATCACTGCTACCACCTAAGATAAGCTCAATAAATGGGATCGATAGATAAAACAGTGCCGCTGGGTCTTCAGCCAAACATTCTAAAATAGCAGTTTGTTTTTCTTCGCTGTCCTGGATACGGATAAGGTAAGTCATAAAATCAAACGTATGATGCATTAACTCTTCAGCATTACTCTTGATTTTTTCTTCCCAGTAAAGCGGTTGCTGGCAGACGATGTCACGGATCTGTTCTGGCGACATAAGCTCAGACATGATCGATGGACACGAAATATCATGCTGACTGTTAATTTGCGTCAGCGTAACTATGTCCATTTTTTCTATAACTTCAACCAACTGATCATCAGACATTGACGACGCAATTAACTCAAATCTCTTGCTTGCCTGTTTAGGCTCAACATTCGCCAGCTCTTGTATTTCAGCGGCGGTTATTTCAATGAGACTGTTCATTCGATATCCTCATCATATTGGTCATAATAACCTTCTTCATCGCTATCATAGTCATTGTCGTCATCGTTCTCATCACGCTCATGCTCATGAAGACCATCAGAATCATCCTCATCAGCGATTTGCTTGGGCGCTGATTCTCCCTGCGTCTCCAGCAAATACACCACAGCACAACTTTCAATGAGCAGATCTTCGCTGTATTTGCGTACCGCAAGTGCTAGAGGTAGATCTGCATTGTTAAATGCAATCGTGGTTTTAAACTCATCCCAGCTAGGATGAATATTCAAGCTAATCCAATGTGCCCATTGACGCTTTGATTCAGGAGAGAACTTGACTCTATCATAAAGCGCTACCGGTAAATATTCAGGGACAGAATCGAGCATCCCAGGATCGGCCAACAATATCGCTCTGATTTGGCTGGTAAACTTTGCTAGTGCATTGGGCGTATCAGGATCGTTATAAGATTCGATATTGTCATGGGCATTATTTTTTAGCTCATTAATGCGTGAAATATTAAGATGTTTAGCCATGGGATACTCAGGAATAATATTCGTCCCACAACTCCCGCATTGCGGCAGTGGGATCAGTGACAATTACGTTGTTAAAATCATTGATAAACGCATTTCGCTGCTTTTTATCTGATAACACTTCGTAAGCTTTTTTGACTCGTTGGAGCTGAACCGATGCTTGTTGTTTCTCATCATCAGACGCCCCAAGTAACTTGTCAGGATGGTACTTGTTCGATAAACGTTTATAGGCTTTTTTTATGTCATCTTCTTTGGCATTGGGTCTAACGCCCAGTACACTAAAGTGGTTAATCATAGTTATTCCTGCAGGCGATGTGGCAGTGATTGCGAGATAAAAAAGTCTGTGAATAGATAATTTTTTAGCCCGCTATTATATCAACATTCACAGGCTAGCAGCAAACATAAACCACAGTTAACTGCTAATCATTTAAAGCGCCAATAACCTATCAAAAATCCTGTTGTCTTAAGTGGGGTTGATGTTTGCTGCCGTTAGGATGTCACCAGCCAAGCTTAATCAAGTGTGATGCATCATATTCACCACCATAGATTGACTAGCATGGCGCTCAAATGGTAAACAAAGGCAGAAATTAGCCCGTATTAATCAAACTCACAAACTCGTTCATTGCTGGCGACACACTGTATTTACGGGTAATAAACACTGTGTTACCTGATTGAATATGTTGCAATGGCCAATAATGTAAATTAAATAATTTTTCAGCCGATTTGGCAATACCACTACTGACAATGGCATAACCAATATCGTGCTTTACCGCACTGACTAAATGAAATAGCGAATCAGTTTCTAACACCACATTAAAACGTAACTGAGATTGTGCCAGCGCATTATCTATATATTGCCTAAACTGCATATTTTGGCTTAACAATACCAATGGCCTTTGCTGCAAATCCTTAAGGGCTAATGCTCCATCGCTCAGTGGGGTATCAAGTTGCGACACTAATGTTTGACTTGCTAGCACGGCCATATCGTTATCCATTTGAGGATAAAAATAAAATGTGCGCCGATTCGCCTCAGTAAGATTGTCATCAAACCCCAAACCTATGTCGATTTGATGTAAGGTCAGTTGCTCGATGAGCTTTTCATTAGTGGTCACCAACAAGGTAATCGTAATATTAGGATGCAGCTCATTAAATTGTTTAATGATCGGCATAATATCCACACTCGACTGCGGCACAATACCAATCCGAAGAGAACCAATTAACGGCCCACTAAATACACTGAGTTCTTGCTTTAACGCCACTTGATCCAAGAGCATTTTTTCAGCATAGCGCAACACAATCTGCCCAGCATCGGTTAACGCGACAAACTGACTGCCACGCACCACCAGCTCAGTACCAAAACTTTTTTCTAAAGCCGTGATACTGGCCGATAAGGTAGGCTGAGTAATATGGCAAGCCTTGGCTGCTTTAGCAAAATGCTTAAACTTTGCTAGCTCATAAAAATAATGTAACTGTCTAAGATTCATCCCTCACCCTTAATACTAGCTATCAATTTCAACATATTAATAGATAAAAACTATCACCACATAAATTTGTTTGATTGGCTTTGTGCATTAGCGGTCACTAAACTGTGATTAAGATCCCGTTTTGAGTCTACGCCCATGAATGCTGCATACAAATGGTTACCCCCCATAGAACATCTGGTAGAGGAAGCGGCGGCTGCCATTAGCATTAACGGCATTAACTATGCTGTGATGATGGTAACGCCAGATAACATTGAAGACTTTGCCATTGGTTTTTTGTTTTCAGAAGCGATTATTCAACACGATCATGACGTGCATGATATTCAAATAACGCCATCTGATAACGGCTTTATTATTGAAGTAACCATTTCTAATCGTTGTCTATATGCCTTAAACAGTAAAAAACGTCGACTCGTTGGGGCTACCGGTTGCGGGATTTGCGGGGTTGAAGCAATAGAACATGCACTGCCACAATTATCCATATTGCCCATCACCCGTCCCATTGACATTACTGATGTTGAAAGCCTGAAACAGCGCATAACTGACAGCCAAATAAAAGCGCAGCAAAGTGGCGCAATACACGCTGCCCTGGGCTTAACCGCACAAGGCGATATTGTTGCCTGTCGTGAAGACATCGGCCGCCATAATGCCCTAGATAAACTTATCGGCATGTTATTAAGGCAAACAACTACGACTCAAGAAACATCATGTAATACCTTATTAATTACCAGTCGTTGCAGTAGTGAGTTAATCCATAAAGCGGTTCTTTTTGGCGCTAATAACCTTATTAGTCTAGCCTCGCCCAGCCAACTCGCAGTCAAACTGGCACTACAATATAACCTTAATATTATTCACATCCCCAAGTATTCAGCGCCTATTTATTATTCAAATTACGATGCTCATTTCGATGTTAACCGTTTATCGCTGAGCCCTATCGGAGAAATCAATGTCTAGTCATTATCAAAAACCAACCAAAGCCGGTGGTTTTCCTTCACTGCAAGCGACGTTTACTCATGTACTGCGTAGCCAACAGACCAAGCAAAATCTCAAAAACTTACTTCGCGTTAACCAAACCGATGGTTTTGATTGCCCAGGTTGTGCATGGGGTGATAACAAACAAGGTGCATTTCAGTTTTGCGAAAATGGTGCTAAAGCAGTGGCATGGGAGTCGACCGGTAAAGGAGTTGGACGCGAGTTTTTCAGCCAATATTCAGTGCGCCAACTGGCAAAACAAACGGACTATTGGTTAGAGTATCAGGGCCGTTTAACCGAACCGATGCGCTTTAATGCTGTCACCGATCACTATGAACCGGTTACCTGGTCTGAAGCTTTTTCGATCATCGCCACCAAGCTCAACAGCTTAAGTCGCCCAGATCAAGTTGAGTTTTACACTTCTGGCCGCGCCAGTAACGAAGCCTCTTATCTTTACCAATTATTTGGGCGGCTGTATGGCACCAATAATTTTCCCGATTGCTCTAATATGTGCCATGAAGCCAGCGGGGTTGCACTAACAAAATCAATCGGCATTGGTAAAGGTACCGTGGTACTTGAAGACTTTGACGCCGCGGAAGCCATTTTTGTGTTTGGCCAAAACCCTGGTACCAACCACCCCAGAATGATGAATACTCTGCGTAAGGCTGCCAAGCAAGGCTGTAAAATTGTGACCTTTAATAATCTTAAAGAAGTCGCCTTAGAAAAATTCGCCAGTCCACAAAATCCCATAGAATTGCTCACTCCAGCAGCCACTACCATTAGTCATTTGTATTTAACCCCTAAGTTGGGCGGCGATATGGCAGCAGCGCGCGGTATGGCTAAATTTATTATTGAACAACGTCCAGACAAAATTGACCATGACTTTATTCAACAGCACAGTGCGTTTTTTGAAGACTATCAACACAAAGTTAAGCACACGAGCTGGGATAAAATTGAACAACAATCTGGGCTAACAAAAGCACAGATTATTCAAGCGGCCACGCTGTTCAGTAACAGTAAAACCGTGATCAGCTGCTGGGCCATGGGGTTAACTCAGCACAAGCATTCGGTCGACATCATAAGTGAAGTGATTAACCTGCACCTTCTGTGTGGTCAAATAGGTAAAAAAGGCGCTGGATTATGCCCTGTCCGTGGCCACAGTAATGTGCAAGGTAACCGCACTATGGGCATTAATGAAAAGCCATCTGCCGATTTTATCGATAAATTGGATAATTACTTTGCTACCACCTTACCGCGCCTAGCGGGCCACAATGTGGTTGAAGCACTGAAAGCGCTGCACAGTAAACAGAGTAAAGTGCTAATATGCTTAGGCGGTAATCTTGCAGCGGCGGCACCTGATACCGACTTTACTTACCAAGCAATGCGCAATGCTGAACTCAATGTGCAAATTAGCACCAAACTTAATCGCAGCCACTTACAAGTGACTCACGATGCATTAATTTTGCCTTGTCTAGGTCGCACCGAATTAGATCAGCAAGTTAGCGGTATTCAAAAAATCACCGTTGAAGACACCTTCAGCATGGTTCATGCGTCAACAGGTATGACCGACCCAGTCTCAGAACAGTGTTTATCTGAAATCGATATTGTCGCCCAAATGGCTCATGCTACCTTCAGTCATCTCAATCACAGCCATACTAATCAAAGTCATGCAGGCAATAAGCTAAACTGGCTAGCTCTGCGCGACGACTATAGCCTTATCCGCAATCTTATCGAAAACACGATTACTGGATTTAGCGATTTTAATCAACGAATCGAACAACCAGCCGGATTTTATCTCGGCAATAGCGCAGCTGAGCTGGTTTGGAATACCAGTAATCAGTTAGCTCAATTTAATCCGAGTGAGTTGCCCGATTCTGTCATCGCAGATTGTTCAAGCAACGCTCAAACAACTCAGTCATCCGCCGAACACCCTATTTTGTTACTGCAAAGCCTGCGGTCTCACGACCAGTACAACACCACGATTTACGGCATGGACGATCGATATCGCGGGATTAAAGGCAAGCGGAATGTATTGTTCATGAACCAACAAGATGCCGTTCAGCTTAATCTCGTTGAAGACCAACTTATTGATATACAGTCTATCGCCAACGACAACATCGTTCGCAAAGTATCAGGCTTCAGTGTGGTTTTTTATGATATCCCGCGCGGTAACATTGCCGCCTATTACCCTGAAACAAATCCGCTAGTCTCCATTAACAGTGTCGGAGTCGGTTCATCTACCCCAACATCAAAATCGATCCCGGTGATCATTACGCCATCAAGTAAACAAGTGATTAATGTGGCACTAGTATAAGAGTGTCGACATACACTCTTTCACAAAAAATCTATGACTAAGCGTAAATAATACCAATACCATTTGTGTAAACACTGGCATTGGTATTAGGGGTCATATTAGGGGGCATATTAAGAGTCCATGTTAGCGAGTTATAATGCGCCAGCCTACAAAGAGTGATGATTTGTCAGTAAACACCTTAACCACAGTGGTCAGTAAATCAATTAACCTTAGCTTGGGTTAAATAGCCGCACGACGAATTACAGTAAAGCTTGAAACCTACTCAATCACGCCATCTTTACACTTCTTTAATTGAATAATTAAATGAGATTAATTATCATTCCCCAGATTGTGGTTTGATGATTAAATTGAAAACACAATAAAAATCAGCTGGTTTATAACCAGCTGCAATTCGACAGTGTGTAATAGAGTAAACAAAATGAGCATGGTTTCGGCGTTAAAATGGTTTCATAACTGGGTAGGTTTTTTCATTAGTATCACAATGCTAATTGTATTAACGACAGGCGTTTATTTAGGGAGCGTTGATTTACTTAAACGCACAGACAACAAAGGTCAGGCATTTGTGCCGCTCACCCTTGAACAAAAAGCCGATACGGTAAGCCGTTTATTCGAGCGCTACCCTAGCATGAGTACTATTCGTTTTCCGACCGAGCATACCCCATATATTCAAGCTAGTACTCGGGGTAAAGCGATAGCCCTAGACAATCAACTCAATGAACTCAGCAGTAGCTCTTCATTTGACTTACCTTTCTATGAAACGGCTTTCTGGTTACATCGTAATTTTCTGATCGATAATGGCGGCAAATACATCAATGCTTGGGCTTCGCTGGCTGGCGGTATTGTCACCTTAATTGGTATTTATCTGTGGTGGCGAGTTCGTAAGGGATTTCGACTAAAGCAGAGCTTGCCTAAAAATACTCGCTCAAGCAGTTTGCTTAAAAGCCATATTCAATTAGGACTGTTTATTTCAGTACCGTTATTTATATTGTGTGTCAGTGGTTTTTTAATTACTTATAACAGTTTATGGACTGGTGCTCTCAAACCAAAAGCCGCACTCGAGCAAGTTGCTTATCCTGTTAGCCAAGCAAACGATTGGTTAAGTCAGCTCACTAGCGCACAGCAAATTTGGCCTGAGGCAGAACTGATCTCTGTGAGTAAGCCTCGCTCAACACCGAATAAAGGCCCGCAGCCTGATACCGACATGCCACAACAGCTGATATACAGCATCCAATTTGATCAACATCAGGGTGTTTGGTTACGAGAAGCCGATCGTATCAGCATCAATTACCAACAAGGCACAATTGAATCGGTACTCACACACAGTGACAGAGCATTTGCAGGTAAAGTGGCTAGCTTTGTTAGACCATTACATGATGGGCTTAATATGCCTGCCAGTTATGTCATGCTGATCACCTTGGTATCGCTTATTGGCACCTTGATTCTTTCATTCAGTGTGGTGACCTTTTCCCGCCGTACTTTTAGTCGTAAAAAAGCCAGTTAACGAACTGCCCACAGTGTTGCGCTTCATTTCCCTCATATATCGACGGCAATGTAGCGCAGCATGAAATAAAACCGTTAGTTAAACACCATATAAGGTCACTACCACCGCACCACCTAAGCCAACATTGTGTTGTAGGGCCAATTTGGCATTATCCACTTGCCTATTTCCTGCTTGGCCGCGTAAATGCCACGTTAATTCTGTACATTGTGCTAGCCCAGTCGCACCAATAGGGTGCCCCTTAGACATCAAGCCCCCAGACGGACCAATAACGTATTGGCCACCATAGGTATTGTCACCGTTGGCAATCAATTCTGCAGCGCCGCCTTCAGTACATAAACCTAATGCTTCGTACGTGATCACTTCATTAGGGGTAAAACAGTCATGTAACTCAATCACATCGATATCAGCAGGACCAATACCGGCCTGGTGGTAAACCTGCTCAGCTGCCCGTTGTGTCATGCCTTTACCAACGACATACATTGGATCTTGCCACGACAGCTCGGTATCCGTCGCCATTGCCTGCGCAATAATATTTACCTTGGATGTAATCCCGTGTTTGCGAGCAAATTGCTCGCTGCACACTATGGTTGCAGCAGCACCGCAGGTTGGTGGACATGCCATAAGCCGAGTTAAGTAACTATCATAGATAACTTTATCATCAAGCACTTGCTGGTAAGTTAATGGCGTTGAAAACATAGAGTACGGATTCTGTAATGCATGACGCCGCGACTTTTCAGCTACCTTAGCAAAAATATCAGCGCCTACATGATACTGGTCCATATAGTGACGCCCGGCAGCACCAAAGGCGCGAAGTGCGATTGGGCCTTGTGGGGCATTGAATTGTTGTAACACGGGGTCAAGGCGCTCGAACGGACTTTCTCTGTCTGTCCAGTGAGAGCCCAATGCTCCAGGTTGCATTTCTTCAAAGCCAAATGCTAATGCGCAATCCACTTGGCCTGACAATACCGCCTGGCGCGCTAAAAATAACGCTGTCGAACCACTAGAGCAATTATTGTTGACGTTAATGATCGCAATACCGCTTTGAATGACATCGTAAAATGCATGCTGAGCGCAGGTACTATCGCCATAAATATATGCACCATAAGCCTGCTCGATCAATTTAGCATCAAGGTTGGCATCGGTTAATGCTAACCTAATCGCTTTAGCCGCCATAACTCGGTACGGTTGATGATGGCCCGGTTTGCAAAAGGGGATCATCCCCACGCCTGCCACTCTTACTGCTGTCATATTACTCCCGCCATTTTAGTTATTATTGGGCATGCTAGTGACTTGTTAGTACTGATAAAGCATTAAGATTTCTAACGATTGGAATTAAGAACCTAACATTAAGAACTAGAAACCAAAAGCGTGAATTCGAACAGTCATAAAACGTCTGATTGTCGACTGATTACTTAAACGATTTATCTTAAACAATATTGTTAACATAAAGTTAATCGGCTGATTATGCAACGCACCAAATGCAAGCGACAATGCACCAAACTAAAGCATTAACAGCATAATTATCAGTCATACGTGTTACTTTTCAGCATTCACCTGCCCAAAAATTGCACTCATATTGAACATTTTATAGATTATTTAAGCAATATTTTCATACGTTTGCACCACGAGAGTTCAACTAAATGATAGGTGGCCTGTGATTTAGGAATGATTTTTGCTCTATAAACGCATGAATTTCAATAGAGAATTGTTTTGTGGAAACTAAAATGAATAATATTAGTGATGCTATTGGCGTAATTGCACAAAGCGCGGACACCTTGTTTATCTTACTTGGTGCAATTATGGTATTAGCCATGCACGCTGGCTTTGCATTTTTAGAAATGGGTACTGTAAGACACAAAAACCAAGTTAATGCCTTGGTAAAAATTTTAACCGACTTTGCTTTTTCAGCCCTCGCTTATTTTGTCATTGGCTATCAAATTGCTTACGGTAACCACTTCTTTGTCAGCGCAGAAGCATTAAGCACAGATAACGGTTATCAACTGGTTAAATTCTTCTTCTTATTAACCTTTGCAGCAGCCATTCCAGCAATTGTATCTGGGGGGATTGCTGAACGCGGGAGCTTTCGGCCTTTCTTACTGGCTTCAGCATTGATTGTTGCCTTTGTGTATCCCCTGTTTGAAGGGATTATATGGAACGGTAACTTTGGTTTTCAGGCCTGGTTAGACAGCCAATTTGGTGCTCAATTTCATGATTTTGCTGGCTCTGTCGTCGTCCATGCTATGGGCGGATGGTTAGCACTAGTCGCTATTTATTTGCTTGGCGCCCGCCGCGGCCGTAAACCCGGCATTGCATTTGCGCCATCGAACATTCCGTTTCTAGCCTTAGGCTCATGGGTGCTGATTGTCGGCTGGTTTGGTTTTAACGTCATGTCAGCACAGACGCTTGGCGGGATCAGCGGTTTAGTGGCAGTAAACAGTTTAATGGCCATGGTGGGTGGCACTATTGTGGCGCTTATTGTTGGCAAAAATGACCCTGGTTTTATTCATAACGGACCACTAGCAGGCTTAGTGGCTGTGTGTGCAGGTTCTGATTTAATGCATCCGGTTGGCGCATTTGTGGTTGGCGGTGTGGCTGGCGGGTTATTTGTATTGGTGTACACCAAATTACAACGCAGCAGTAAAATAGATGATGTTTTAGGTGTATGGCCTTTACATGGTTTATGCGGTGTCTGGGGTGGTATTGCTGCAGGCATTTTTGGTCAGCAAGCCTTAGGTGGCCTTGGCGGAGTGAGCTTTACTTCGCAACTTGTTGGCACTATTGCCGGAGTCGTTGTCGCATTAGTTGGCGGTATTATCGTCTATGGCTTAGTGAATAAACTATCGAGTTTACGCCTGAGCCAAGAAGATGAATTTATTGGTGCAGACTTAGCCATTCATAAAATTGGCTCAACCAATTCAGATAAGTAATTATGCTAAGTAGTAAATCGTAAAAAGGGGGCAGAAATGAATTTCTGCCCCCTTTTTAAAATAAAATAGAGTCAACAATCAGTGCTTCGATTTAACCCCATTTTTAACTATTTCTTGACCTTTTTCGAAAACCTCAGGTGTCACCCAGCGACCGAGTAATAGCTTGTGGTTATCACCAAATACCGCAACAAAATGACGACCATCGGCATTACTGGTTGCCATACCGACACCGGCAACGCCTTCTAAACCTAAACCGCCCTTTTCCACCGACAGTAAAAAGCGTTCTAATTCAGCTAAATTGTCGATCACATCATTTTCAATATTCATTTATTACCCAATTGGCTTAACTCGTTTACCACATATTTTAGCGCAGTGAGAATAAATAAGGTACCGCCGATGCCCTGAGCATCGGCGTTCGATATACCTTCTAGGATAATATGAATATTAAAAAACGATGCTTAAATCAATTAACTCAGCATCATCGTCATAGGAATCAAAGTTAACCGACATTAATATTGTCCCTTTAGTGATCATGACATTATCAAAGTTATCTTCGGCATCAGGATAACGCGCCAAGAAGGCCGTCTTGGTGGTAGGGATTTGATAAGTCGCTAATACTTTTTTAAACTCGTCGATGTCTTGCGGTTCAAACATTGACTCGGTCACCTTAAGACTATTGATCGTACCTTGCTCATTAAACCCAAGTAACACGTTGCTGTTTACTATTGCCTTAGGTCCATTTTCATTAAGCTGAATTTGATTCACCAGCTGCTGCGGCTGCAAGGTATAAGTCTGCTTATGATCCAGTGCGATAATCTTTGCAATATCAATATTATCAAAATTGGCAAAGTTCACTTCAGGCTTATGACTGGCATCGACTAAGGGCATAATGGCAAAACGGTTAAGTCTAGACACTGCGGCTTTAGTTATACTTTCATTATAATCTTCAAACTGTAATGTCAGCTGACTGTTTTTACCCATAACGCGGTAATCACCATTATGTTTATTGATTAATAAATATTTCGCTACGGTTTCCTGTTTATCGCCAGGATGGATTTTACCTTCAATAATCCAATCATCATTGTCATAATTCTCGCTTAATGCAATTTGGTTTTTGCCATGATTATTTACTAGTCCTGGGTCTTGTGAAATCATTACGACATAAGCATTTTTCACAAAAAACCATAAGTTACGACCATAACCATAAGCGATTGTCCCATCACTGAGTTGCAACTGAATGCTGTGCGGCCCTAACGCACTTTGCAAACTGTCAACGCTATCACCTATATGCACCCCATAAGCGCTATCAATAGTAATAGCGGCATCGGGCGCACTGTGTTTTTGTGCCTGTGTGAATAAACGGCCATCTTCAGGTAAAGCAAGCTTCACTACGGTTTCAGTAAATGAAACGGCCTTACCTTTACTGTTATAGGGGGTTGAATTAGCGGTGAGTTGTTTATCATCACACAATTTAAGGTGTTCAACAGTAGATGACACATGAATTTGTTTTATGTTGGAATTTACTTTGCCACTGCTATCTTGAAGATTAATGCTTCTATCAACCCCAGTAACATTGAGCCGTTGGATAATCACGGCATCAGCATTGTCGATTTGAGCTTGGCGCTGAATATCCACCAATGCCCGCTGTAAATACATCTCTCTATGTGCCATTACACCGGACGTAGAAGAGGTCGCCAATGCAGGATCAATATCATAAATGATTTTATTACTCGCAGTATTAATAACCTGAGACACGCATTGAGGATAAAAATCTAAAATAGGTGGTAATGGATTATCTGCTAATGCAGGGCTGCAAATAATACATCCAATCAATAAAAGTGACAGTTTCATTTATCGTCCTTGTTTGTTAGTAAATAACATCATGTTATTACACACATTCATATTTTGATTATTCACTAACCTAAAGTTAAATAGCCTAACTGTAAACTCATTTATCGATCGTGTTGAGCTTCGGTTATTCTCAGCACTTAAATAGCCATCATCAACAAGTCTTAGTCCCCATCGACAAGCTTGAAGACAAGGCTCTAACTCGAGCCACGACAACAGACAGCAATTTACATCAGCAATAAAAATAAGGTAACTGCCACAATAAAAAAGCGAACCTCGTTAGGTTCGCTTTTTCACTATCAGATTTATCACGGTCTAATACTTAACTAAGCACTATATACCCGCTTTAGCTTTCCGCGCTTGATGCAGCTTTTTGTAACTTTCAATCAAGCGTAAATGTGGCTCAATACCTTCTAGCTTGATGCTAGTTTTTGTTAGGCCATAAAAGCGCACTGTGCCATTAACCGAACCAACCACATTGTCCATCACTTCTTGACCAAACATGCGGTTAAAGTTACCCATAAAATGCTCAAGCTCTAAGTCGTCATCTAAGGTCACTTCAAGCACAGCATTGACAGCTTGGTAAAACAAGCCACGTTGTACTGTATTGTCGTTAAACTGCAAGAACTCACCAACTAACTCAATCGCATCTTCATGAGAACCCAATGCGAGGTAAATCAGAATTTTTAATTCAATAATGGTTAACTGGCCCCAAACCGTATTCTCATCAAACACAATACCTATTAAAGTACGGATATCGGTCTGATTATCTAATTGACTCTCTTCTAAGCGATTTACTAACTTAGATAACGCTTTAGTGCTTAGTGAGTGCAGGTTCAAGATGTCTTTACGGTAATGAAGCGCTTTATTGGTATTGTCCCAAATCAAATCATCAACAGGATACACTTCTGAATATTCAGGCACTAAAATGCGGCAAGCTGATGCACCTAAATCAGTAAATTCAGCAATATACACTTCTTTACCCATGGCTTTTAAAATACCAAATAAGCCTGCGGCTTCTTCTTCACTGGTGCCGCTAAAGTCCCACTCACAGAACTCATAGTCAAACTGACTACTGAAGAAGCGCCAAGAGATAACCCCTGTTGAGTCAATAAAGTGCTCAACAAAGTTTTCAGGCTCAGTGACGGCCATACTATTGAATGTCGGCTTTGGCACATCATTTAAGCCTTCAAAACTGCGGCCTTGTAATAGTTCAGTTAAACTACGCTCCAACGCCACTTCAAAGCTTGGATGCGCACCAAACGAGGCAAATACACCGCCGGTTCTAGGGTTCATTAAAGTGACGCACATCACTGGGAACTGACCACCTAACGAAGCATCTTTCACCACGACAGGAAAACCCTGTTCTTCAAGGCCTTTAATACCCGCTAATATGCTAGGGAATTTCTCAAGTACTGTCATAGGAACATCTGGCAGTACAATTTCTTGCTCAATGATTTGACGTTTTACAGCACGCTCAAAAATTTCAGATAAACACTGTACATGCGCTTCTTGCAGATTATTACCCGCGCTCATGCCGTTACTTAGAAATAAGTTTTCAATTAAGTTAGACGGAAAATATACCGTTTCACCATCAGATTGACGGGTATATGGAATCGCGCAAATACCTCGGTCAGTATTACCTGAGTTGGTATCAATTAGGTGAGAGCCACATAACTCTTCATCTGGATTGTAAATATCTAAGCAGTATTCATCTAACAAACCTGATGGAAGTGCATCATCCTCTTCCAGTGCAAACCATTTTTCATTGGGATAATGCACAAACTCGCTATTGGCGATCTCTTCACCAAAGAACTGATCATTATAAAAAAAGTTATTATTAAGACGCTCAATAAACTCACCTAAAGCCGAGCATAGTGCGCTTTCTTTTGTGGCGCCTTTACCATTAGTAAAACACATAGGTGAGGCGGCATCACGAATGTGTAACGACCATACGTTAGGCACTATGTTGCGCCATGAAGATATTTCGATCTTCATGCCCAAATCAGCCAATAAACGGGTCATGTTTTGAATGGTTTGCTCGAGTGGCAAGTCTTTGCCCAAAATAAAGGTACTCGCGTCACCAGCCGGTTGTCCCATCAGCATGGCATTGGCGTCAGCATCAAGATTTTCAACGGTTTCAATTTTAAATTCTGGGCCAGTTTGAACCACTTTTTTAACGGTACAACGATCGATTGAACGTAAAATACCTTGACGATCTTTGTCAGAAATATCGTCTGGTAACTCAACCTGAATTTGAAAAATTTGGTTGTAGCGATCTTCTGGGTCAACAATATTGTTTTGCGAAAGCTTGATATTTTCAGTAGAAATATCACGGGCTTTACAATAAACCTTAATAAAGTAGGCAGCACAAAGCGCAGACGAAGCTAAGAAATAATCAAAAGGACTTGGAGCTGAGCCATCACCTTTATAACGAATAGGTTGGTCTGCCGTAACGGTAAAGTCGTCAAATTTGGCTTCGAGTTTCAAATTGTCGAGAAAGTTTACTTTGATTTCCATTGAATATGTCCACAGTCTTACGCGGCCAAACGGCCTACTAATCTAATTGAGGTGAATTATCGGTGTTTTTGACCCAATAGTCTTGGGTTAATTAACCAAAAGTTGGCAAGATACTGATTTGTTGAGGTGAAAAAACACACAAAAGACATGGATGAAGCTGATTACATTGAATAACCGTGTGACAAAAATAACGTCTCTATCACACGGGATGATGCAAGATTAATAACATTACAATGTCGTCAAGCACACTCAATTAAATCTGAGTTGGATTAAGAGTCTTCAGGTAAGCCTACGTGCATATGTCCAGATTTATAATCTATGGTCAACACAAAGTGCTTAAGAATATCAAAGCCAAGAAGACCTTTAATATTTTTACCTTTAATATGGGATATGCTGTTGCGATCATCTTGCCCTGTAATCACCTCAATCTGCCCTTCGCTTGGCACGCTCGTTTGCACATTTTCAATCGTAAAAGGACCGAACTTAACTTTTGGCAATCGGAAACTCTCCGTTGTGCCTGCATTATTGACACCAAATGAGTTTGTGGCTTGCGCACCGTAATGCGTTAACCAATCTGAGTCAGTGGCAAGAGTGCGTTTTAAAAACAAGCCACCACTATTACCAGTATCGAGGATCAACCAAGCATTCTTTTCCCCATTAAGCTCTACTCTCACAATCGGTTGACCAGTGCCACGATCCATTTGCATGTCAATGTTTTCAAGTTTGGCTAAATCAATGGAATCTCTTCCAAATAATCTCAAACGACTATTGGGATAATCTATCTGGAAAATAAATTTCTCCAGTAGACCTGCGCCTAATAAAAGCTCCACATCATAGTGACCTAAACGTAAACCAGCCAATTGATCAAGTTCAATATTGGCACCAAACAAGTTTGCCGTGACATTGTTATAAAGTTGAGAGGATTCAGTACTATAAATGCCTTTGACATCGATTTTACTGCCTTTATCAAACTCAAGATTATACTTATTGATAAAGCTTAAATTAATCGCATTGAGCTGAGAACCACTGTCTAAAATGGCCCGACCTTCAATACCATTAATGGTCACAGGAAGATTAATATGGCCATTAATAATGTCAAAATTAACCCAATTGGTTACCGCGAAAGTCGGAAATGAAATAAGTAGAGCAGAAAAAAATGCTAGCAGTTTAACTCGAATTGATTGCATCTATTATCCTTAATATTTATGCCTAAAAAACGTTGTTATATTAACAGCTAACAGTAAAAAATAATAAACACTTTACTTATAAATGGCCGATAAATTCATCATCAGCTATACGACTCTACATAACCCAACTCGTAATAACAAAGATTGCCTCACGCTCGACACAAGAAGTCAGTGACCAGGAGATAATGTACAGCATGGGATAACAGTGGATAAAACAATCGGGGGAGATAGGCTGAAGATTTGCTTAACGCAGGGTACAGTTAATAAAAATACTAAAATTTAGACATAAAAAAACGCAAACAGTCGTTAAACCGTTTGCGTTATCTTTATAACGTCGAGTTACACAGCTACTACGTTAGCAGCTTGTGGGCCTTTTTGGCCTTGCTCAACATCAAAAGAAACTTTTTGGCCTTCAGCTAAAGTTTTGAAACCTTCTGAAGTGATTGAACGGAAATGAACGAACACGTCAGCGCCGCCGTTATCAGGAGTGATAAAACCAAAACCTTTATCTTCGTTAAACCATTTTACTAAACCAGTTGTTTTATTAGACATTTTGTTGTCCCTTATATATTTAAAATTAATCAATCTGTCGCGATAATGCGATGCGCTCAAGCTTGAATTATTGAATGTCACGATGAAGCTAAGGGAAACACAGAGGATAACAACGATAACGAAGAGATTCTAAGGCTTTTCTTTTACTTAATGTTCATTAATAACTCTGAATGTCAGAGCAGACTGTATAATACATCAATATCTAAGCTTGTAAAGGTCTTAATTGAGTAAATTTCATTAACACAGACAAACCACTTAATTAGCATCATCAAAAGCACTCATTCACGATAACAGTATTGCCCCAGCAAACCTGATATTCAGCATTAACCTTAGGCTAGTCTTAATCGCTAACAAAAAACCACATAAAATCACTTCTACTATTTTAATAAGAACTTAATACAATCCGATCGTGTTAATGGTTCCACTATCCGACTTGTAGTGATCGTTGTCGTTGTCGATCATGTTGATAGTCACACTTGGGCACTACCGTGCAAACCTGTACTTTAAACAGCGAAATCAACATATCCAATTAACGACTTCGATTTGCTCAGTTATAGAAAAGTAACCATATTATAAAATACTCAGCAGCAAATCATACAAGTGACGACAACACACCAACAACATCATCGTAACATTATGTTTTTAATATGAAAAAATTACAATTCAATCAGAAAAATATACCGTTACGCACTATTTCCGCCTCGTTTAACAGATAAAATTTAAGCAACTTTATTTATTGCATAGCCAGTTTCACTTCATTTACTAAAAAAATCTCAAAGCATAACCATATGATATTAAATTAAAAAATTGATAACAGCAATCCCCCTACTCCATTGTTTTTATAAAGTTGGCATCCGTTTTGTAGAGTACTAGATGTATTTACGTAATTAACTAGGAGTACCTTATGAGAAATACTATTGTTACTTTAGCTGGACTAATTTCATTAGCATCTTTTAGTGCTTATTCTCAAGCTGATGACTTAAAAAATGATGTGGCAGAAAATGGTGTTTATGTCGGCGCTAATTATGGTTACCTGAAAGTCGATGGAGATGATGAGTTTGACGACGACAATGATGTGCTCCAGGGCTTAGTAGGTTATCGCTTCAATAAATACTTAGCTCTAGAAGGTAGCTATATTGATTTTGGTCATTACGGCAACAACTTATCTCGTGCAGAAACAGATGGTTATACCGCAGGCCTAAAAGTCACATTGCCAATTACTGATCGAGTAGAATTGTATGCCAAAGGCGGCCAATTATGGTACTCCACTGACTATGACGTGGTCGGGTTGTCTGGCAATAAAGATGATGAAGGTGTATTTGCCGGTGCTGGTGTCGGGTTTAAAGTAACAGACCGTTTTTTAATTAATGCCGAGTACACTTGGTATGACGCAGAAATTAACCTAGATAATGTTACTAACGGTTCCGATACAGAAACAGATTTCAAGCAAGCGAGTATCGGGGTTGAATATCGTTTTTAAGCATAACTAGACAGCTTAAAACGTCAGCGACTTAAAAAATAATCGTCATCAAGGTGTAATGCAAATTGCGTTACACCTTTTATTTATGTTTACCATTTAAAGCTCACATTAATACTGTAAATCTGCTATCCAAGGGCATATGGATCAACACAAAGGTCTTGTTTCTGCGATATTATCTATGCCTCAACTATACCCACTGCAATACCAAGATAATCTCATTAACTTGTAGCGAAAATATACTAATACGTGCGATTCCAGCCCCAAACCACAGCAATGTTTACCATCAAAAACGATTGCATTCCTTCAGCATAAAAAGTGAAAGCACACGGTTGAAATAATCAACAGTCAACGTCAAAACGAGCCACTCTCGCCTCAGCTAACGTGCACTGGGTAAGCTGGATTAGCTCGCCTAAAGTCAAGTTAGGATTCTCTCGAATTAAACGCCTAAGCTTTACGTCTAATGGCTCTAACTTGTCGGCATGACCCAGTAACGCTGTAGCAATTTTTTGAATTAGATAACCAAAGCCAGCATCATTGTCAGTTTTTAATCGCTCAATAAACGATTGAATACTTATAGCCTCGCCTGTAATGGCCCAATTTCGAGAACGGCGCACACGCTTAACATCACAGTGATATTGCAACGCAATCTCTCTGGCTTGCTTAGCTTTTTCACCGCCGATTCGATGAATAAGTGAAGGTAATTGGATGGTAATGTCTTCAGTCATGGCCTGCTGTAAAATCTACTTGTTATTATCATTAGCTTAAATGAGTTTAGTTAGCTAAAAACAGTTATTTACCTATTACTTATCACCATACATTAAAAAAGCGATCTTGTGATTATTGCCTACATTAATCGGCAAGTCTTGGTGTTACCGCGATGAATGACTTTTTAGGACTGGCATTTTAGCGCTATAATACCAGCCGAAATAATCATCTTACTGTCAATATTACTCATTTATTCGTTGCATTGAACGCATTTTGTGCGGCAAGCAAAGGTTAAATAGAGTGAAAAATCAACTAGAGTTACCCCATGAGCCCTGAACGTTTTGCCCGAATAAACCAGATGCTGGATAATCGCCAAGTCGACTTAACGATTTGCCTTGATAAAGTGCATATGACCAATAATATTGCTGCGGTTCTTCGCTCTGCTGATTGTGTCGGTATTCATGAAATTCATGCCGTATGGCCAGATATCGATATGCGAGTATCTGGTAATACCGCTTCAGGTAGCCAACAGTGGGTGAATACGGTTAAGCATTACACGTTTGCAGAAGCTCATCAGGTTTTTAAAGCACAAAAAATGCAGGTACTTACGACGACCTTTTCAAACACGGCCGTGGATTTTCGTGAAATTGATTACACCAAACCTACCGCTATCGTGATGGGTAACGAACGTGATGGTGTGAGCGCAGAAGCGATTGCAGCGGCCGATCAACACATCATCATCCCCATGCGAGGCATGGTGCAGTCGCTTAATGTGTCTGTAGCGGCAGCATTAGTCATGTATGAAGCCCAGCGCCAACGTGAGCAAGCCGATATGTACGGCAGCCGCAAACTTGATCACGCTTATTGCCAAACTATGTTGTTTGAACAAGGTCATCCAGTTTACGCCAAAGCCTGTCGACGCAAGCAAATCCCCTACCCAGCCATTGATGATCAAGGCCAAATTGTTGCCAACAAAGAATGGTGGGATCGCATGCGCGCCCCTGATCCGCAAGCATTGGTGGTATAACTCAGCAATACCGCCGATATTGCTGGGTTTCTTACTTATTAATATATTGCAGGTACATGAGTATTAACCTCATCGAGCACTCTACGACAGTCTGTCAATATCGGTTGTCGTCATTACTGCAAGGATTGATTGAATAATAGCGATAAACTATTTAGGATCAGTTCATCTGATCACAAACAAGAATTCATTTAATGACCACTGAGCTTTATTTTATCTACGACTCACATTGCCCTTGGAGCTATGCCGCCACACCTTTGGTGAACGCATTGCAACAAGCCTATCCAGAAATGAATATTCACTTATTACACAGTGCGCATTACATCGGCAAAGACAGTGCTGGCGAAGAACAAATGCAAGCAGCGGCAAAAATAAGTGGACTTAAATTTGGTCGCGACCATATTCGCTACGCAAACAGCCCTAAAAGCTCAATCAAAACCGCAAACTTTATGGCCTGGTTAGAGGGCAAACAAGCTGACAAGCAATTAGCTGTGCTCAATGCGCTACAAAGAGCTCATTTCATTGAAGGTAACCCGCTTAGTAATAAACACGACTTTAATGACATCGTCGAAAAATTTAAGCTATCACCATCAAATAAAGTGTTTAAAGATGAGCTCAGTATGGATGCAGAATACGTACTGGAAGGCATAGAAGAAATTCAACAAATCATTGGTACCACTGGTTTTCCTGTGTTGGTGATGACAGTTAATGATAACGCCATTTTTATCGACCATTCACAATACCTGAGCAGCCCTCATGCCGTGGTAGCCGCGGTTGAAAAAGAGATAGCGGCGATTAAACTCGCTAAAAGTGAATCATAACGATAAATCGTCGCTCGCCAAATGCATTATCGATGTGAATGCGCCAGCAATAAGATCAAAAAACCACGGCTAATGACCGTGGTTTTTAGTTAATGGCCTCTTTAACCGTAATGGTTAAGCAATACTCTGCACTTGCGATGCCAGTAACCAAATGGCTAAAGCAAAAAATATTATCCCCATAAACTTATTTTGATAAGCACGAAACTTTTCATTTTTCAGCAATGGTTTGCCCAAACTGCCCACTAATGCCACCAACAGCAAATTGAACGTCAAGCCCATTACGTTCAGCAGTAAACCGAGTGCCAGCATCTGTTCACCTGAACTGGCAGTGAGTTGGGTAGAAACAAACTGGGGCAGAAACAACACAAAAAAGATCAGTGCTTTAGGATTAAGTAAATTGCTCAGTACCGCACGACGATAAAGTAGTTTAGCGACATTACCTTGCTGGCTAAACTCGGGCGCATCGCTGGCACCACTGCGCATGCAATCCCAGCCCATTTTCAATAAATACGCTCCGCCCAATACCCTTAACAGCTCTAACGCAATTGGATTCATCGCCACAAGAGCAGAAACGCCCATAGCTGCAAGCAAGGTTAAAATTAAACCAGAAGTCGCATTACCAAAGCTGGCATACACACCCACTTTGCGACCATAGCTCAAACTCGAACTGGCGATCAACAGCATGTCAGGCCCAGGGATTAACAATAACGCGACCACAGTGGTTAAATATAAAGGCAGCAAAGCCAGATCTATCATCATAAATACACAAATATTGGTTAGCGGTAAAACAAGGCGCGGATTCTACAGCTATTCAACATGAATGAAAGTCATGATGGGCAACATCCAGTGTTTAAGCATTGTAATAGTTGGCAGAGATTGTTTACAGATAAAGGAATGAAATACATGATGAACAGACACTACCTTTGAACTCGCTATTTCTGTTACAACAGACTAATTAGTTATAATAACAAAATAGCAATAAACTATTATATTTCATGTATATAAAGTTAAAAAATATTCCGTGAATATATATCAGGTCAGTCATGACGGCTAGCCTGTTGTTTTCAACACTTAGTGAAGATGGAATAAGCCTTACTTAAAGTCGGTGTCATCTTAAGTGCTCGGCCGCGACAATCTAATGCTTTCGAGGTGACGTTTACTCAACCTTCACTGCTGCAACCGGCTTCAACATCTGTCCGCTCTTTGCCATTAAACACCATCTCCATCTCAAATCTCAAATTCGAAAATTACAGCCACATGATGCGGCTAAGTGGTTTAACGCTAAGGCAACCACAACGGCTAAATATGCGCTAAAAGTAACACACCCTTGGCAAGGTTGACTTAAGCGTGGCAGTTGTCGATGACGATATAACAACAAATGTAAAAAATAGTAACTAAAGTATTAACATAAAACCAACAACCTAGACTAAAGTTAAAGTAACATTCGGTTCAGCGAGCTCGCGCAGGGTAACCCTTTTATGGAAAAGCAAACGTTATTGATTGCACAAAAAGCAAAGTATCTTAGTGTGGGCTTATTAGTCACAGTGATTATGCTTATTTATATTGTAATGCAGACCTTAGCATTACCGGTAATTCAAAAAGAAGTTGAAAAGAAAGAATTACTGCGTATTTCAGCCAGTGTCAACGAGGTTAGAATTGAACTAAGCAAAGGTTCGGTGCTAACCCAAAGCTTAGCCTCATTAGCAGAAACCTTACCCTTAGACGAGCAGCAATTTAGCGCGTTATTTCCCAAAATTATTGACCAATTTGGCAATGGCAATATCGCTGGTGGTGGTATTTGGCCAGAACCTAATGCGTTTAGCTCTGGTGTGGCATTAAAGTCCTTTTTTTGGGCACGTAATGCTTCAGGGCAATTAGACAAAATTGATGATTACAATAAGCCTGATGGTCCAGGCTATCACAACGAAGCTTGGTATATCGCTGGGCGTTCACTTAAAACCGGACAGTGTGGTTGGTCTGAAGCTTATGAAGACCCTGTCAGTGGCACTGCTATGGTGACCTGTACTGTCGCGATCAATCGAGCAGGTAAGTTTTGGGGCGTCGCAACCGTTGATTTAATGCTAGCGGGTTTAGATAAATTATTTAAGCGCCAAAACCAAGAGTCAGGCGGTTTTAACTTTGTATTGGGCCAAAACAATCAAATAATCAGCTTTCCAAGTATTCGCTCATCATCACTTGATATGAAAAAATTCAGTGAGGTCGCCGCCCAAGATAGCAGCCTTCAACCGCTGTTGAGCGCAATCAATAGCGGCCAGACCATTATCCACTTACCAGAGGGCGTAGTGGAAGACAGTGGTTCTATGTTGGCAATAATGGACATGGCCGAAGAAGGCATGAAAATTGGTATTGTTTTGCCTGATCCCATTATCCAAAAACCTATCAGCGACTTAAGCTTTAGTTTATATGCGACGCTCATTCCCATGCTGCTGTTCTTTGTTGGTATTCTAATTTTTAATGCTAACAAAGTGATGCAATGGGTCAATGAGACCACTGCGCAAATTCGCATGTTAATCAGTGGCGGTTCTGCTGCAACGCTCAAGATAGATCGTTATGATGAAATAGGTAAATTAAAACAAGCGGTTAATCAATATAGTGAGCATCTCAAAGGCTTGCTTGGACAAATAGCAAACGAAGCGGTAGAAGCCAAAGATAGAGCCAAACAGCTCAATGAAATGTCTTCTATGCTAAAACAACGGGCTGAATCACAACTCACAGAAAACCACATGCTCGCAGCGGCCATCACTGAAATGTCTGCCAGCGCTGCCGAAGTGGCACGAAACACAAAATCAACATCAGAAACCGTCGACGAATCCCAAGGGCTTATTCAACGGCGCATGGTTGATGTCGAAGAAAACAGCAAAGCTAACCAAGAGCTGTCACAAGTACTCCAAAAAACAGCCGATATAATTAATCGTCTTGCTTCTGACTCGCAGCAAATGGGAACCATGTTAGATGTGATTAAGAGTATTTCAGAGCAAACCAATTTGTTAGCATTGAATGCCGCCATTGAAGCCGCTAGAGCGGGTGAACAAGGGCGCGGATTTGCGGTGGTTGCCGATGAAGTAAGAACCCTCGCAGGCCGCTCTCAAGAGTCAGCCAGTAAGATTGAAGCGATGATCGCGCAGCTGCAAACATCGGCTAGTCAGGGCGTGAACATCATCGTCAGTTCACAGTCCTTATCCGTAGAATCTTTAGCTCGATCAGAAAAAGTAATTGCAGGGTTTAACGAAATTATTGAAGTATTTAGTGACATCAGTAGCAGTACCTCGCATATCGCGATGGCCGCCAGTGAACAATCAAGCGTATCGGGCGAAATTAACCAACTAGCCGAAAACATTAGAGTAAGTAATGACTTAAATGCTAAAGATGCGCTTGAATTAGCGAATGTCAGTAGTTCGTCTTCAGAGTTATCAAATCGTTTGTATGACTTGAGTAAAGGCTATGCTTAGCCATAAAGAGTGTTAAGCAACTGTGTTTTTGAGCATGAGTAAACGAGTCAACATATACTCAGGTAATGGGCTTTAACACAGCACCAAGCTATGGAATAGAAGCCATCCCCGCGGTAAAACATAGCTACAGCGCCTAACAAAAAAGCGAACCTTCTCAGGTTCGCTTTTTTACACAGTGAATAAATAGGCTCAGAGATAATGCTCAGTTCTATTTATAGAACGCTTCAACCTTGCCTTTTACTGTCATCGTAAGCGGTTGGCCGCGACGATCTAATGCTTTGTGCGAGGCAACTTTTACCCAACCTTCGCTGATGCAATATTCTTCAACATCATTACGCTCTTTGCCATTAAGTAAAATACCAATCTCGTGTTCGAAAACGGCTTCCACATGATGTGGGCTACGTGGATTAACGCTAAGGCGATCAGGTAAAGCAGGTTTAGCTGTAGTGTCGTTCATTGTCTTGTGCTGTAGTTAATAAAACGTGCGCTATTGTAGGCAATACCAGCCTGATGCTCAATAGCGACTGCTATAAATGTGAGTCGCCACTAGAAGATACTAATATAAATGATGTCTCATCAATGGCTTAAAAACGGATTTAATCAGTAACCTCATGCACATCAGCGCAGTGTTACATCACGGCAGGTAACGCATATGAGGTATAAAAGCTATTACTGCCATTTTGTTGCCTACTCCAGAGACCAAGCGCTGGCAACTTTGATGATATTAATAGCAAAATCAGTATCGTATCGGCAAATAGTCGTTGATAGCCGCAATCAATATCGGTTACTGTCTACACAACACTCGCGATGCCATCTGTCAGGCAAGAGTCCAAGTTTAAGCTCTCATGATAAGGGCTAATATTAATGAAAAGTGCTCAGCAGATGAGCTATGTTTAAAACGCTGTTTGATTTTTTCCATAGCTTTAAATTGCATATCAATAACGTGAGCTTGAATTAGAGTTAGTACGAGCAAACTTGGACGGCTATTGATTCAGAAAAAGGATAACGAACAAGGATGATTGAAAAACGTTCACACATATGGCAATGGTTTTTAGACAACAAAATCGAGCCCACAAACCTTAAAGCTGCAATGTTAGTAGCTTATCCACACCCAAACACAGAAAATTGGCAGCAACTAATTGCCAATATATTACTCTATCTTGGGGTATTGCTACTTAGCGCTGGGATGATATTTTTCATGGCATTCAATTGGGACGCACTAGCGCACCTGAGTAAATTTGCCATAGTCGAAGGGTTATTTGCTCTGTTTATTAGTGGGTTTTATCTGATTAACCGCATGCAAAAAAAGCAGCATTCACCGCAAAAAACTCTTAAACAACAGAGCCAAAATGTTTATGGCTGGAGTTTGCCCAATGCCATGTTACTCGGTGCCAGCATCATGCTTGGAGCATTACTGGCACTGGTGGGACAGACATACCAAACCGGCGCAGATCCTTGGCAACTATTTGCTATTTGGGCAGTGTTAATTTTACCCTTTGCCTACATCGCAGGCTTTGATCTGTTGTGGTTACTGCTGGTGGTCTTAATCAATATAAGCCAAGGACTATATTTTCAATCCTTTGCTTCTGTGTTTAGTTTTTTACAGGAAGACATCCAACAAATCGCTATTTTTGGCGTAACGAACTTAGTCATCCACCTAGCATTTACCATAGCTAAACGCTGTAAATGGCCTGGCCAATTACGCTTTAACTGCCCCATGGTTGAAAAAAGCAGTTTACTTGCTAGCGTAAGTGCATTTACCTGGCTAATCATTTGGGTCATTTTTGACTTAAACTATCAGTATGAAGCCAGTGAACATGCTGTTTATTATGCGCTACTTTACCTACTCACCCTGACTAGCTTATTTATATGGTACCGTTATCGCGCCCCCGCCTTATATCCACTTGCCCTGGTATTAACCAGCATCAGCGCTGCTATTGTGTCACTACTTTCAAGAGCGCTATTAGAATCTAACGACTCAATAGCGAGTTTTTTTCTGATTGCTATGGTAGTCGTAGGTGTAACCAGTGGCAGCTTATATTGGCTAAAAAAATGGCAGAAACAGTTCAGCGAAATGGCAAGTCTTGAGCATAAAGACGCGAGCAATAGTGATGTTAAAACTGAGGTAGCCACCGATGAGTAACCTCAACGCCACGGCATTATGGCAAACGCTGGTTAACCACCAACTGGTAAACACTAATACAACACCAGAAACCACACTCGCCAGCCCTTGGTACATTATTGCCATGCAAATTATTGGCGGCTGGGTTGCGGCGCTGTTTTTATTGGCCTGTGTGCTAGTCAGTGGATCCATCATTGGCGATATCGACCAATCTTTTATCGGCCTTGGTGCCGCACTAAGTCTAAGCTGTTTAGTTTATTACCGTCTGGGCGCCAATCGGCAAGAGTTTATTCTGCAGATGGTATTTGCATTTAGCTTAAGCGGACAAATAATGTGGCTTTTGGGGATTTACGAAAGGCTAGAGTCTAGTCATGAGACCCTGATTGCACTGATTTACCTGGTCACGTTTATGATTCACTGGATTATCATTCCTCATAAAACCAACCAATTTGTGGCTGCATTAGCCATGGTGCCTAGCTTTTTGGCTATCTTAGTGATTAACCAGGTCACGCTATTAATATTGCCATTATTGCTGCTGTGTTTAGTGCTTATTTGGTCGCACGTTTATCGATGGCCGCAGTATTATCAGCGTCTTAGAATGTTAGGTTATGCCATTGCTATTAATTTGCTCCTCGCCAATTTCATGTTATCTGATATGGGCGATATCATAGAAAGACCCAGCGTATTAATAGCATTTAACTCTAGCATCAGTGAGTATTTGGCCATTACAATAAGCTTGTTATCTACGCTATGGCTGATGAATCACATTGTTAACCTGCTCAATTTAACTACCGATAGCAATACCAATCGAATTGTTACTGTGCGTCCTCGGAACAAGTTGATGGTGATCCTCGCGGCAATATTAATCGGCCTACTTTCCATCGTCATGAGCGGATTAAGCGTCGCAGTATTGATGCTCCTGCTAGGCTATTTTTACAACGAACGAAAATTAGTCATCATTTCGGTATGTGCCCTACTCGCCTTTATCGGCATGTATTATTACTCACTCCACATCGACTTGTTTGATAAATCTTTATGGTTAATGGCCAGCGGCATAGTATTACTAATGCTCAGATTTGCCATAAGTAAAAATACTCGCGCTAAGCGTAAAAATAAGCCTAATAATATCACTGAAAATGGGGCTGAAGTGAGCGCTATGGTTGAAAGCGCTCAAGTGCCCAGACCACTTAATAAGGAGCAAGCATAATGACCTCGAATAGCATGGGGGCGCTCAATCCACGTCAGCTGAGTAAGCGGTCACTTTGGGCTATTATTGCGGCAGTGGTGATACTTGCCCTGATTAACTACAAAATCTATCAACAAGAGCAGCTGTTAGCTAATGGCGAAATAATCCTGTTCAAACTGGCCCCCGTCGATCCACGCTCCCTAATGCAAGGCGACTATATGGAGCTAAATTATGATATTGCGACTGCGATCAGCTGGTCAGTCGAGCAAGACTCCGATAACCATGATGGCTTTATGATTGTCACTCTCGACCACAATCGCATTGCCCAATTCGACAGCATTTATCGTGGCGCGGTATTAACACCCGCCCAGCGACTGGTTCAGTACCACATTCGTGACGGCAGAGTAAAACTTGCCGGTAACGCATTTTTTTTTGAAGAAGGCCGAGCAGAGGAATTTGCACAAGCAAAATATAGCGAATGTAGAGTCAATCAAGCAGGACAATTGCTCGTCAGTAATCTGCTCGATAAGGATTTTAAGCGGATTTAAGCGATGGCGAGTTGCTGATGAAATATATTAATATAAGGTATGCTAAAAATTGATACTTTAACTCTGCCCCTCTCGGAGCGCCATAGATTAAACTGCATCACTAAGTAATTGAATCTGACATTGATCTATTATTTGATTGACGATATCGATTGCTATATCAGTGGCTAATAGGTCATATTCATCAGAAGTTGGTGCCTGCGGTGATATAAGTAATGTAATAGTAAATAATTCTTCATCGGTCGCCATTGACCAAAAACCGAATAATGTCTGACTATTGAGTACGCTTGGGAATTCTGCCGCCCAAAAGGTTAATTTGGTATTATGTTGGATCCAAGAACCATTCTGTGTATATATTAATCTGACATCATAGAAAAGCTCTTCTTCCAATATTCTTCCGTATTCGATAGAAGCATTTTCCATAACTTCAAATCTGGAGATTTCTTTTGCAGGTTTATTTAGCAATATGGACTTATGTTCGGGTCTAATCACACCAACCGTAG
Organism: Shewanella vesiculosa; assembly: GCF_009994065.1. NCBI lineage: Bacteria > Pseudomonadati > Pseudomonadota > Gammaproteobacteria > Alteromonadales > Shewanellaceae > Shewanella > Shewanella vesiculosa. The sequence goes on along the minus strand of NZ_JAACSD010000006.1, from coordinate 307,717 downwards.
CGCTTATAATCTGATTTTTATGTTCAAATTGGAAATTATACTTAATATCATGATCATACTCTGATTGATTACTGACAATATCTGTGTCTGCAATGACTAATATCTTACAAGTCATCGTAGATAGAGCACTAGTATAAGCGTTAGCCGAAAAAAACAAGCCCATAAATAAAATAAATTTATATTTCAAAACATTATGCACCAGAACCCATCCCTTACGACTTTTCTGAGAGCGACATAGAAAACAACACTACCATAAATAGAGGTATTCCACTCAAAGTGACTATTGCAACTTTGAATATAGAACTAACATTGAGAAAATCTAAAGATATTATTGAAAATACTGAAATGGAGAAAAGATTCAAACACAAAGTGAAGCAGAAAATAGATTTATCAAAAAAATTAATTTTCTGTTTTAGTTTTAATTTCTTTATTATAGAAACGGAATGAACACAGACTAAGAATAAAGAAAATAAATAAGCTATTATCCAAAATATCAATTAAAGATCCTCAACATTCAATAAGCCTCTACGTAAGAGCTCTTTTTTAGCTAACTTCATATCACTATCACTCAGCATCTTCATTGTGCTTGCTAGAATCATTACAATGATTGTGCTCCTACCTAAAGCTCTTACAGAACTTTTTGTAATATTTAAACCTGTTTTTTTTGATAACGAAGATACCATCGATTCAGTAACAGCACCTCCAGAAGCCTCTAGAGCAAAACCACTTACCCCTAATGCTGCCACTGAAAAAATACTACTAGCTAAAAAACTCACCTCTAGTTTAGGTTCAACTGTGAAGAACCAAGTACCAATAAACTCACTTACAGTTTTATTACGTTGGAAGTAATCTCTTAATTCAGAGTTAGATAAACACCACTTGTTCCAGTTCGGATTAGCTATATTTTGAGACAGTAAAGCCTGAATCGAATTGAGGAACTGAGGATTATTTAGGCTATTTGCCATCGGTAAAATTTTATTTTTTTCAGGTCTACTTAATTGACGATAGAGTAATACTCCAATTAATATCGGAAGTATTTTTTCGCTATTACTTCGAATATAAGTTGAATATTGATCAAGTTCCATTAACTTAGCTAAGTAAATAACAGGTTCATGTGCAGCATCTTCAAGCTTATAATTACGATCTGTAAATAGTCCCACTTTTAACTCTCCATGTTCTAAAAATCCATTAATAGAGAGTAACTAACTTCTATGTAAAAATCAAATCCTTTTAAAACAACAACATAACCTTATAAGTAATTAGTTAAACTTAAATAAATTGAACATTTTATATTATATTGGGTATGTTCTTTAGCTATTTTTTATAGAATAAGTGAGCTGAATCATAAGGAAGCACACTTTAATTAGAATTTCGACGGCACGAGTCGTTGTGAACTTTTTGTGAGACGAACCATTTAGATACTTTCCTATACCCTAGTTTCGCTTAGTCATTTGGCACCAGATTCTAATCTTCGGGTACATCAAGTCGATAGTTAGATAGCATGAATGATTCAACACTAAAAGCGATTCAAGAAGACTACAAAGACAGCTTCATTCGTAAAAACAAAGTATCACAGGCCTACTTAACTGTTCTAGAGGATACCGCTACAATAAAAAATGCCGCTAAAGATGTTGGTTTTACTATATCAGTGCCATTTAATTCCAGTGTGGTAATGCCATATAAGCGATGACAGATGTAAATACCTTAAGTTTACTTTAGCGTTTTAGGAACCACTTTGACGCAGAGTAAAGCTATAAGTCGCCTGTTGATATGTTAGTTAATAAAGCAGACCAACTTGACATAACGGTGCCAGAAATGACCGTTTTAGTGGGTGGATTACGCGTACTTGATTTAACTACAAAGGGCTAAACCACGGAGTGTTCACAAGCACACTGGACACCTTAAACAAAGTCAAAACCTGGATTCCGGCTCAAATGCATTACCGGAATGACAAAGATGTAAGCATTGCCAGAATGCGTAATCCTAAACGTGGCCCAAATGACTTAATACTTATTACTGAGAAATGCTCAATGCTTAAAGTTCGCATAACGATGAAAAAACAAACAATAAAAAAGGAGCCTAAAAGGCTCCTTAATTTTTATATTAATCATCGATGTATATCAACAATTACATATCAATCATTTCTAACTAGCGCTTAGAAACGACCAACAACACCCACACCAACAAACAAACCGTCTACGTCAGAATCAAGTACTTTTCCTAGCTCAAATGTAGCTGAAAAAGCATCTGACATACGTAACCAATAAGCTGTTTTGGCGGTAAAGTTATCGTCTGAACCGTTATCGTCATAACCTAAACCAACAGACCATGATTTAGTTACATACCAATCAGCATTAACGTTGAAAATATCGTCAGCATCGGTATGAGTCCACTTAGTACCTAAATCAACACCAGTAGTGTTTTTTAGATCGATAAAGCTGCGAACTTCAAGACCGTAGATTGAATCAATATCACTACCATCAACATAGAATGCAGCAACTTTTGAGCTGTCGTTGAAGTAGTAACCAAGATCAAGTTGATAAGTGTCAGTATCAAAACTACCAACATCATAACGTTCGATTTTAGCGCCAACAAACCACTTTGAATCGAAAACATAAGTGCCATCAACAGAGAAAATATCAAGGTCGATATCATCTTGCATTTTATAGCTAGCACCAACATTGGTAGATTGTGCTAAAAAGCCATTTAATGCATATGGACCTTTTTCTTGTGATACAGAGTCAAGATAGAAACGGTAGTTAAGGTCCCATAGACCATCACCGAATTCTTCAGTATTAGCAGAATATCCTAAACTCGCTTCGTGGTGAAATGGTGCATCTTGTGCAGCCATAGCTGGTAAAGCCACAAAACCTAATACTAGTGCTAATGCAGTAACGTTTTTCATCAATCATTCCTTTATTTGATTATTTTACGCTAGGAGGTTCAAGCAGATATAAAGCATGGATAAATCATCAAAAGTGGGGGTTATCCATTAACTCAAATGTAGCCTAACCTTACCGTCGGGCTAACCTGCTTTCCTAGCGGCGCATACTCTAAAGTAATGAAGGGCTAAAATAAACAAACAAAATGAAGTTATTGATATTTTTCAACAAAATACATCACACATAATGTATTAAGCGCTGCCAACACCTACTTTAGCAATAGAGAAAAACGTAACAAAATCGTCAACCGAACGTTAATTTAAAACACACAGTAAATAATATCATCAATAACCACGAGGATAATCAAACAAAACTTGGACACAACCGCGATTTTAGCTCTGCAACCAAGCGCTGTAATTACGGAGCAAATTGAACAGCTGTGTCTAAATAGAAATAGACAGCTGCAACTTACCATTGCTGCACCACGGTGAGGATATTATTTCTGCAGATTCTAAGGATTTAACATTACGACCTATTGCATGGTTCACATCACGTTCAAGGGCGACAACGGCCTGCTTGTTAAGCATTTGATTTATGTCGATGATCGCTATAGGTTATTGTCATTACATCAATTTTATCTACCAGGAAACGTCAATGTCGACTGTGTTTAAGTTCATCAAAGCTGTCTTATTAAGCATTTTTATTATTGTCATCATCCTTGTCGCGTTTAATTGGCAAAGCGTTACTCGCTTATACAGCGTGGTCAGCTTATTTGATGAGGCACTCGTGGTAGATAATTTTTCCAATATGAAGAATGTCTTTTTTAACAAAAAAATCGTCAAACAAGGCGATCCCTATGTGTTCGACGTCGACTTAGCTGCCTTACCTGAATCATTTCTTTATAGAGGTCACGTCACTAACACTGACGATTTTCTCACTCGAAGGGCAACAACAGCATTACTGGTGCTTAAAGACGACAAAATAACCTTTGAGCAATATTTTCTCGGCACTAAAAGTGATGACAAACGCATCTCGTGGTCAATGGCCAAATCATTTGTATCGATATTGTTCGGTATGCAGGTTGATGCTGGCAAGATTGATATCGAAAAAACCGTCGGCTTTTATCTGCCCGAGCTTGCCACATCTGGTTATGGTAATGTCAAAGTGAAACACGTACTGCAAATGTCATCTGGAGTTAAGTGGAACGAAGACTACCTAGACTTCTACTCTGACATTAATAAAATGGGCCGGGTACTGGCGATTGGCGGCTCGTTAGATCAAATGACCAGCGAACTGGTTAATGAGTCAGCTCCAGGCAAAGCATTTCATTATGTCAGTATGGACACCCACGTTATTGGCATGATACTTAGGCGAGTGAGCGGTAAATCATTAGTCGAGCTTTTACAGCAAAATATTTGGAACACCATTGGCATGGAAAGCGATGCCTATTGGCTTACCGACTCCCAGGGCACTGCCTTTGCCTTAGGCGGCTTAAATGTTACTACCCGTGACTACGCCCGCTTTGGCCGCTTATTACTGAACAATGGTGCATTTAATGGTAAGCAAATCGTGTCAGCAGCCTGGATTAAAGCCGCCACCACACCACAAGCTGATTACCTACAACCTCAAGTCGGCAAATTAGGTTATGGCTATCAAATTTGGCTACCGCCAGAAGCCGAACAAGGTGAATTTTTCTGTGTCGGCGTATACGGGCAATATATTTATGTAAACCAAAAACACAATGTAGTGATAGTTAAAAACAGCGCCGATTTGGGCTTTCTTGATGAGTTGAATTCAAAACAAGAAACCATCGCGTTTTTCCGTGAAATTGTAGCGTCATTGCAATAAACATGGTCACTGACTTACCCAGGGTTCATTTAAGTGGTTAAGGCTAAAGCTGCATTTTTCAACCAACAAAAAAGCGACCATTCGGTCGCTTTTGTTTTACAGTGATTTAAATTTAAGGATGAAATTATGCTAGGAATGCTTAATAAGTCAGCCATAAAGCTATATTTCACCTATACATGAATACAATCACTGGTAAAACCTAAACGACAAAAAGTGAGGCAGGTTCTGCCCCACCCCACTTTTGTAACCACAATTAAATGGTCTTAACTTTGACATGAATTTCCATCTCAACATAACCGTCAACTCTGGCGTCATTCAAATAATGTTCTAACATCGGAAAATTATCAGGTTCAAATCCGCTATTTGGCAACCAATCAGAGTACAGACCCAGTTGAGCCTTGATCGTGTCTTCAGGGATGCCCTTAAAATAAAGTACCGCATACTTACCTTTGGGGATTTCAGATGTGGTAAACGGAGGATTAACCTCTATATTGCTCCCAATGACTATCGCAGCATCATAACGGCATTTATCCGCTGGCGTTATCGTTGGATTATCATAAGCAAATGCAAAGCGTTGTTGCGCATCTTGCGTTATGCCATTGCTTGCTGCCCAATCAATCAGTTTGTCCCATGCGGTATATATCGACTCAGGTTCATAACCGCGTTTTGAAGCCAAAATACATACACGTCGGCTATCAAAATCTCTCACTTCCACTTTCATATTGGTATCCTCTAAATTAGGGCTCTTCGTCACCTCATTGGTGATACGACTAGGATACAAATCAGCAGGGCAAAACACTTTTCCATACTTGCTGTATATTTTTCCAATCTTGCTATCTTTTATTTTATCTGGGTTTCTTATTTCAGTCGGGCTAAAGCCAAAATAGAGTTTTACCGCCTTAGAAAAGTTAGCACTGGATGAAAAACCACAGTCTAACGCCACCTGGGTAATAGGCAGTTGAGTTTTAAAAATCAGTATGTTGACCGCCTTCTCAAGCCTGCGGCGCACAATGTAATCATTAACTGTCTCCCCCATAATGGCAGAGAAAATACGATGAAAATGATAAGGCGAAAAATAGCTGACGTTTGCCACTTCTGTTAGTGAAATCTGGTTAGTCAGATTAGCCTCAATATATTGAAGCACCCGATCGATCCGTACTTGGTATTCTTTATTCATGGGTTCCTAATCATTAAGCAGGCAAGTCGTGAACTAAAACAGTCAGGTAAGAAACATAACGCAGCGCTATCGTTAATACAAAGCCAGTACTTCGCTTAACGCCCTACCCGTTTTGATGTTTATTGAGGCATTTTACATAAAACTGGAGACTTGAGTTAATGTTAAAAGTTTACTCGGCCACGTATTCTAGACAAATGGTTAGGCCGTAAACATGTTTTAATTCAGCCATAGTGGCTTTGCATAATGACACTGATAAACCGAGCACCTAACTAGCATCAACGAGGGGATAAAACGCTTAAAAGCCAAATAGCACTGAGCCACAGATGATCACTTTGCTGATGGGTCTTTGGGCGCGAATGCTGGTAAATACATGGATATTTTCCTATAGTAGCCACATAAACACATTCAATTAGCGAGCTGTAGTGCCGGGAATTTATCCTTTTGTATCCAAACAACCACATAAACGGGCGGCTTTTTTTTCCGCCTCATTATTACTGATCTCAGCGCTGATAATTAGCCCTTTTATTTCAATACCTTTGGTCGATATTGCCCCTTTTTTGCCGGCATACAGCACTTCAGTGGTATTGCTTGAAAGTATTACGGCCTATTTACTGCTGTCGCAGTTTGCCAGTAACCGGCAGGTTTTCTCAGGGTTTGTTGCTTGTGCTTATTTATTCCTTATCCCTTTAGTGACGGTGCAACTTTTAGTGTTTCCAGGTGTTTTTTCACCTAGTGGTTTACTGCATGCTGGGGAGCAAAGTGCGGTATGGATTTGGGTATTTTGGCATGCATCGTTTCCGATCTTGCTCTTGCTGGCATTAATTGCCCCGAAAAAAATCATTAACCAAAACCCTGCTGATCTCAATATCAAATATTGGCTGATTGCCTTTGTATTTATTTCCCTACTGGTTAGTTTAGGTTTGGCCTTATTCGCCACATGGGGTAGCCATTTATTACCCGTCTTAATTGATAAAGACAGCTATAAGCAGCTATTAAATAGCCCTTATGCCTTAATGGTGTGGGGATTAAATGTGCTGGCATTATTCTTTATGGTAAGACGGGCACGCAGTAACAATGTGCTTTACACATGGCTGAGTGTGGCGTTGCTGGCCAGCCTGATTGATGTCACGTTAACCCTATTGGCTGGCGCCCGCTTCAGTTTAGGTTGGTATGCTGCAAGAGTGAGCAGCTCGGTTTCTTCTATGGCGTTACTGTTCGCCTTGTTATGGGAGGTCAACCGTCTGTATGTCGCAGCCCACAGGGCCAATGAATCCTTATATCAGCAAAGTGTCAAAGATACATTAACAGGCTTATTTAATCGCCGTTATCTAGAAACACAACTGGCAATAGACATAGACCACGCCAAAAGATACCAAGAGCCACTGTGTTTGTTGGTTGTCGATGTTGATCACTTTAAAGCGTTTAACGATAAACACGGTCATTTGAGCGGCGATCGCTGCTTAGTGGCCGTCGCCAAACAATTGCAACTAAGCTTAAATCGACCCGCAGATTTTGTTGCCCGTTATGGTGGCGAAGAGTTTGTGGTGGTGTTGCCCCACACTGAGGCAGAAGGCGGCATGCTGATAGCTGAAAAGTTACGCCAGAAAGTCAGTGAGTTAAGAGTTGAAGATAAGGGCCAATTACTTAGCGTCACCATCAGCATAGGTTATGCAATATTACATCATAATGAAGACACCGCCCAAGGCTTGCTGATAGCTGCCGATACCGCCCTATATCAAGCCAAAGCCGCAGGACGCAATTGCGTTGTCGCTGCGATTCAATAACCCTTGTAGGGAATTAACTCATCAACATAATACCGTTTTGAACAAGTCATTATTGTGTAATGACTTGTTCAATCTAAACATCTCAAAAACACTTAAAAGTGATTGATAAAGACTGTGAGCGGATTTAAAGCTATTGCTAATGTGATGGCTTTAAGTGAGGGGAAAATGTTCTCCCTCACTCATAGCAAACCTAAGCCACTATTTCTGAGCGATCAAGCTTAAAACCCAGTGTTGTAATCCCTGTGTATCCGTCATTGAACCATTAAACTGATACTGTGGAACAAAACTTTGGTTATGGCCTCTTTTTCGATCTCGATATACTTTTTGCGCCAGTGAAAATGCGCCAAGTTTGCTAGGTAAATTAATCCCGCGAACATCCATATACACAGTATCGGCAGAAGTTTCTTGGCCAGCATGAATAAGCTGCGGTATTGATAAACTCAAATCGGCGAAATCTAAACAAGCACTGCCGCAAGATTTATCGGTAAGTAAAATCGTACTACCTTGATATAGGCTTTTCTCAGTCTGATGGCGATTAACAGCAGCCTGCAAAGCTTGGCTATTTTTAGGTAACGCTTCTTTCACCAATGATTGTTGATTATCTATCGCTTGCCGCATATCTAAAGTGGTTTGTAAAAACGAAGTAGTGATATCACTGTCAGCGCCAAACTGACGAATTAACATAGGTTTCAAGCTGACAAGGTAAGCATGATTATCTTCACTTGCACGCCACATAGCGTAGCTATTATCTGGATTATTTTGCATTACTTGCGCGATATAAGCTTTACCATAAAGGCTACTCATTAAATCTTGGCCCCACTGCGAACTGCCGCCACCATTGCCACGCACATCAAACACCACGAGTTCTGCATCACGTAAACCAGCAAGCGCCATTATCATGGCTTGCAATTTGGTTTCATCAGCACCCGATGGATAAAAACTGGGCAACCGGACCCAATAATGCTTAGGTGTAAATTCATCAATACTAAATTCTTTGGGTAACGCCACAGGAGTGAGCGTTTGGTATAAATCATTGCGATCAATTTTTTGCCAATGCAATGAAAAGGCAGTTTGCTCACCCTTTGACTCAAACACACAACTATTTGGTCTAGTGAATTCACCAATTTTATCATCGATAAGTAACTTTTTAGCATAAGACACTTTGCGCGCATTCAATTGATTGTTGTTGAATCGATATTTAAGAATATGCTCATTCATCATGGTATCGACCGCAATATTGTCACAAGAAATAAGCTTGGCACCAACCGCAGGAAGCCGCCCGCCCCAATCTTCGGCAGTGTAATAGACTTTATAATCCTGAAATTGTTTTTCAATACCTATGCCAGCCCAAGACTGCATATCAGGGTGTTGATTAAACGCAATGCCAAAATGACCATCAGCAAAACCTGCCACAAAATAGCTCAAACTATTGGTTACATCCTGTAACGATGTCGCTTTTTTTGCCCGCGCTAACCCCTCACGATAACCTTGTTCTAACCACTGTGAAAAATATAAATTTTGATCATCTATGGCACCGGGATGATTAGCCTTAACCGTTTGGTAGATATAGGTTAAGTCCGTTTGAGCAATCTGAGCCCATGGATTGGCTTCAGCCAACACAGGTTTAATGGGGTCTGCTTGAGCATAAACCGCAGAACTAAACACGCTGATGAGTAGAGTTAAAATAACTAAGCTTTTACCGTGCATCTAAATATAAATCCATTTGTTATCTAAAAGTTAAGGTAAAGTCTACCGTATCAGCACTGATTACACAGCATTTTTTGATATTTCAGCAGTAAGCACTAAAGCATCACGATACATTATTGATGCTTTCGAATCATAAAATAAAGCAAACAGTGGCAGCACTTAATCTCAGCCATAACCACAAAAAGCCCGCATATGTTAGCTAGCATCAACTCGTGTAAACGCGTCATCTCCAGTGCCAATTAGAGCTAAAGCACAAAAAATCACATTTCGGCTACTTTTTATTACATTTTTGTAAAACTGGAGTATATTAATCAAGCCATATAATGGATTTATATTAGCAACCGATTGTATAACCACACTAAATTTCAAGGATGACAATGGCAAACCTGTTCACTAATGTACTCGCCACCATCATCTTGCTTTCGGGTATGTTTTTGATGGTGTTGATTATGCACCTAATGCTTAAATACCGTGACCACACGGTAAAACTGCCTGTCGATCGCGAGCAACTCCAGCGAATCCCCGCATATGGCTTACAGCAACAAATTCAAGACTTACAGTTTGATCTCGTCGCCGGCCTAACGATGGCAGTTATTGTTGTAACGTTCCCGTTTGCCTACGAAAGTATCGTCAAGCATATTAGCGACAGCTCATTCCCAATCGCTTTCGCTCCAATTGTCATCCTTGGCCTAGGATATTGCGGCCACAAAACGCGGAAAAACTTTTCCAAACTCACCAAATTACGTTTAGGCCACACCGCAGAAATCGCCACTGCCAATGAGCTCATCGGCTTGCAAGCTTTGGGCTATCAAGTGTTTCACGACATCCAAGCCGACGGCTTTAACATCGATCACTTAGCCATAGGTAAAAATGGCGTATTCGCCATAGAAACCAAAGGCCGCCACAAGCGCAAACGCGACAGTAAAGCGACTAGCGCTACCCAAGGTAAAGACTACCAACTATTTTATAAAGACGGCCGCTTATGCTTCCCTTCTTGGACGGAAACCAAACCCATAGAACAAGCCGAACGCCAAGCAAAGTGGGTCAGCCAATGGCTCACCAAAGCCACAGGCCAACCAGTGTTCGCCAGCCCAGTGCTGGTCTTCCCCGGCTGGTTTGTAACAAGCCAAACAAAACCACCGTTCCCCATCCTAAATCATAAGCAGTTGGTCAAAACCATACCAGCTGTCCGAACCCAAACTCTCAGCCAACAACAAGTCGACGCGATTGTGTATCAAGTCGCACAGAGATGTTTGAGTAAGAGTGAGGTTGGGAAATGATGGTTTTGGAAAAGTTTACCCTGACCCATTTATTACTTCTGGGTCGCCCGTCAACTCCTTTAATATTTATTCATAGCCATTATTATTAATCACGGAAGAAATATATGATTGAATCAATCTCTATACAAGGAGTAGCTAGTTTTCAAAACCCTATCCCTGTATCACTCAATACAAATAAAAAAATAGTGCTGTTATATGGTCATAACGGTACTGGTAAATCTACAGTCGCAAGATACCTTCAAGATACTACACGCTCTAGCTATAGGAATTGCAGTTATGTGTTACCTAATTCTCAAGACTATCAAATCTTGGTTTATAACACTGATTTTGTTGAAAAAAACTTCTCTCAAGATAGCTTTGAAGGAGTTTTTACTTTAGGTGAGGCTAATGTTGCGGCTGAGCAAGCTATTAGCACAGCGGAACTAGAGATTATCCAGCTAGAGAAACAAAGAAGTCGAAAGCAAACTCTTAAAACTCAACACGAGAATAAAAAAAACACTCAAATTAAAGCGATTAAAGACAAGTGCTTTGAAATTAAAAAAGAGTATGAAAAAAAAGACTTAGATCACTGTTTAATCGGTTTTAAAGGCTCTGCTGCTGCGTTTTATGAAGAACTATTGAAAACTAACCTTATAGAAGTTCCTGAGTACACCTTTGATAGTCTAGCGACTGAATCTAAGGAGTTGAATAGTAAAAGCGCAGTACCAAAAAGCATGATTCCAAAAGTAGTTTTAGACCTAGCTTCGAGCGAATCAAATACTATTTTAAGTGAAGTTATTGTTGGCTCTAGTGACAGCTATTTAGCTGAGCTAGTTAATAAACTCCAAAATGCTACCTGGATTGATAATGGTAGAGTTTATATAGATGACGCTGAAGGAAAATGTCCATTTTGCCAACAAGTTGTAGATGATAAATTAATTGAAAATATTAATAACCTTTTTGATGTGTCTTACGAAGAAAAAAAAGGGGAATTAAAAACGTTACAGAGCGAATATAAGCAAGCTATCGATAATCTAAACGTTACATTATCAGGCACTCACTATTCAATTATTAATGATACGAAATTAGATTTAGCAAAAGAAAAACTATCGGGTGTTTTACAAGCGAACCTTACAAAGTTGAATCAAAAATTAGCTGATCCAAGTGTTAAAGTTAGTTTGGAAACTACAGTTGATTTAGTGCAAATAATTAATGATATCATTAATTATAAAAACACATATATAGCCACTTTCAACGTAAAGCTTGGGAAGAAAAAGCAATAATTAACTGATATTAAAAATAAATTTTGGAATTTAGTTCGTATAAAATACGATGCTGAAATTAAAGCTCATGATACTTTGATTAAATCAATAGATAGTGATATTGCATCCGTTAAAGGTGATGAAAAAACACTTACTACGGATATTGATTTGCAAAATGGAATTATCGCTGAGAACCGTAAACAAATAACTAATATAGAAATGTCGGTAATCAGTATAAATAATCAAATAAAATCGATAGGTTTAGAAGGTTTTGAGATTAAACAGCAACTAGGAGAAAGTAATCACTATTACCTTTGTCGTGGTGTCACTGCGAGTGGCAATGATGTATATAAATCGCTTAGTGAAGGTGAAAAAACTCTTATTACTTACCTATACTTTTTAGAACTATGCCAGGGTAGCGTAGATAGTAACTCACCGACACCTAGGAATAAGAAAATAATTGTAGTTGATGACCCTATATCAAGCCTTTCTCATAATTATATTTATGAAATAGGGGCTCTCACGCATAAAAAGCTTACTAGAGGCTACCAATATGCACAAGTAATACTACTCACTCATAGCCTTTATTTTCTGCATGAAATGATTAAATATCTCCCTTCAAACCAACAAGATTTTGAAAAAAAATGTAATTTATTTAGAGTGCTAAAAAACACTAATAGCAATATTTTATCTATGCAAAAAGGCGATATAAAAAATGATTACCAGTCATACTGGCAGATCATAAAAGATGCTCAAAATGGCAGTACTAACAACATTGTTTTACCTAATATCATGAGAAATATTCTAGAATATTATTTTTCTTTTGTACATAAAACAGATGCGCTCAAAGCCGCTTTGGATGAACTTGAAGAGGCAGATGCTGAGTTTTCGCCTTTCTTTAGGTTTATTAACCGAGAATCACATTCTGACTCTGTAAATATTAATGATTTGGGAGAAATCGACTCTGATAGGTTTATTACCAAGTTTAAAGATGTCTTCATCAGGACTGATTTTGAAGAGCATTACAATAAAATGATGATGGTATAAACCACAGGAATAAGTGGCTGACGAAACCCCACTTTTCTTTGCCTTGCCTCAACCTTAACTTAAGTCTTATTCTTAACAAGATACCTTTTGGCGACTCACTTGGTTTCTACCGGCTTTTTTAGCTTGGTATAAACAGCGATCGGCTAAGGTTAAAAGCTTGGTTTTATTAACTAGATGACGCTGATTGGCACTAACACTTACCACCCCAGCTGATGCTGACAGGTACCCGGTTGCTGAATCGCTATGCTCAATCTCGAGCCGCTTAAGCTGCATGGGGAAATCTTCAAGCCAGTGCTGATTTTGATTTGAACTAACAGAAACCAAAATAAATTCTTCGCCACCAAAGCGTACCACCATATCGGCACCTTGGATTGAAAGTAACTGGGCAAAGCTGACCAAGGCTTTATCGCCCATTAAATGCCCGTAGCGGTCATTATATTTTTTAAAGTGATCAATGTCTATCATCGCCAATGAAAGGTACTGCCCCTGTTTTAAATTATGTAACAGAGTCGAGAATTGCTTATCGAAATTATAGCGATTATGAATCCCTGTCAACTCATCAGTTTGCGCCTTTTGTGTTTGAATTAACTCGTATTTATATTGCTTTCTCAGCAGCACATCCGTTTGATATTGCATCGCGGTCATGATAGCAACTGTCATCACATAGAAGTTTATACTCCAAATGATATCCACCTCGGTGTTGAATTGGATTGTAAGCAGAGCGACACCCAGTAACAGCCAAATAATGAACTTTTGCCCTAAATGAAGTATAGGAATGGCTGTAATAAAAATGGCTGAAAGCATAGGGCCGCCTTCATGGAGCCCTTGATGATTAATAGCATAGCTATAAAAGAATAAACCATTGATGAGGGTAAACAGTACCGCAAAAAATAACAGTATCGAATCAAGGTAACAAGCGGCTGATTTTTTAATACTGAAAATCATTACCATTGCAATTATGAGACTGACGATATGGGTTAAGATGTCGGCGAAAATATAATTAGCGGCTGCAAATGAAGATAGAGTAAAAAATAGCAACACCGTAATTAAGATGAAACTCATCATTACTGCATTTGTGCGTGAGCGTTGATTTAAAGATTGTTGAAATGATAGTTCTGCCTCTTTATCTAACACCCACTTAGCTGGTAACCATTTCATTATTGAATTCCTTCGATTAATACTGCGAGAAACGACTAAAATCTTCAGTTAACATTATAGTATTAGTTAATTTTTTAGTTAGTCTATATTTATTTTATTGGCAACCACAACTCCACTAATATTTCATGCGTAGTTACTCCATCCTTTTAATAAATGGGGTCAATAATAAATGGGGTCAGAGTAAACTTAAATTTATTAGCTATACTCTAGCAGTTAAGTCACTTTGAACATGGATGTTACACATGCCAAGAAAACCAAGGGTTAGCCCTATCGGGATCCCACAACATATTATTCAACGGGGTAATAATCGCCAAGCTTGCTTCACATCTGTACAAGATTTCAAAGCCTATGATGGTTGGCTAAAAAATTATCTATTTAACTTGCCATGAAGAACCACTCATTCTTTCACTGCCTTGAATCATCTATACCTTGAGGCCGTTGAAGACGCTTTATAAAAGAATGTGTTAGCTAGCCATGGAGGCCTTTCGCTGCGGTTTAAGTCATTAAGGACAATTTTGATGTGCCGGTTGGGCCAATTCTTTTATAAATAATAAACTGGGAACAGCCGTTGGTTTCCTCTTAGTCAGGTGTGGGCGAAGCGCCACGACGTTAGTTGCGCAGGCCATAAAAGCAATAAGCTAAGAATAAAAGAATAGAGCTGGATTCCGGCTAAAAAGCATTACCGGAATGACGTAAATATAAACATAATCGGAATGACAGTTTTTTGGTCGTTCCTGATGTATTGGAAACAAAAAAGCGACCTTTCGGTCGCTTTTTAATACTTTAGATTCCCGCTCAAAAACCTTGCGGGAATGACGATTAGTGCATTACCACCATAATTGCGTCGCTGGCGATGATAAGACAATGAAGTTTGAGGTTTTCGCCGCGGAGTTGACTGGTGTCAATGAGCAGCGAAAACCTTAAACTGAAGCAGTATTATCAAGACTAAGCAGCAATTATTCGTAGTCAGATAATGGGACGCAACTACACATCAAATTGCGATCCCCATACACATCATCAATACGATTCACCGTTGGCCAAAACTTATTAGCCTTAACTGCAGCGCTTGGGAACACGGCCACTTCACGGCTGTACGGACGTGAATCAAACTCGGTGTCCATAATGTCAGCCAGCGTATGCGGTGCATTGTGCAGTGGGTTATTGTCCACTGGCCACTCGCCTGCTTCTACCTTGGTAATTTCACCGCGAATAGAAATCATCGCTTCGATGAAACGATCCAGCTCAACCTTAGACTCAGATTCAGTAGGTTCAATCATCAAGGTTCCCGCTACTGGGAAGCTCATGGTAGGTGAATGGAAACCGTAGTCGTTTAGACGCTTAGCGATGTCCATTTCGGTTACGCCAGAAGTTTCTTTTAGTGGGCGTAAGTCGATAATACATTCATGGGCAACGCGCTCATTACGGCCAGTAAATAATACTGGGTAATGTGGGGCGAGTTTCTTCATGATGTAGTTAGCGTTTAATAGCGCAGTTTGGGTAGATTGCTTAACCCCTTTAGTGCCTAACAACTTAATGTACATCCAGCTGATTGGCAGGATGCTGGCACTACCATACGGTGCAGCAGATACGGCGCCGTTATGGTCGCTTTCGCGCCCGGGCTTAACCACTACGTGACCGGCTACAAATGGCGCAAGGTGTGCTTTAACACCAATTGGGCCCATACCTGGACCACCGCCGCCGTGCGGGATAGCAAAGGTTTTGTGTAGGTTTAAATGCGATACGTCAGCACCGATAAAGCCTGGTGATGTTAAACCAACCTGTGCGTTCATGTTGGCGCCGTCTAAGTAAACTTGACCGCCATATTGATGAACGATTTCGCATACTTCGCGGATAGATTCTTCATACACACCGTGAGTCGATGGGTAAGTGATCATGATGCACGACAGGTTACCAGCAAGCTCAGATGCTTTAGCACGTAAGTCTTCTAAATCGATGTTGCCTTGCTTGTCACAAGCAGTCACCACCACTTGCATACCAGCCAGTTGCGCTGATGCAGGGTTAGTACCGTGAGCAGATTGCGGGATTAAGCAGATGTTACGATGCGCGTCGCCGCGAGATTCGTGGTATTTCTTAATCGCTAACAGACCAGCGTATTCGCCTTGTGCACCTGAGTTTGGTTGAATACACACAGCGTCATAACCGGTGATTTTCACTAAAAACTCAGACAACTCGTTAATTAACTGGGTGTAACCTTGTGCTTGGTCTAGTGGGCAGAATGGGTGCATGTTAGCAAATTCTGGCCAGCTTACCGGTAGCATTTCCACTGCCGCGTTGAGCTTCATGGTGCACGAGCCTAACGAGATCATGGAGTGGTTTAGGGCTAAATCTTTGTTTTCGAGACGCTTGATATAACGCATCATCTCGGTTTCGCTTTGGTAGCGATTAAACGTTGGATGGGTTAATACAGCGTCTTGACGTACTAAGGCTTCAGGGATTGACTGACTGCCGTTAGCAATGATGTCGGCATCGAGTGCTGCTACGTCTAAACCATGGCCTGCGCCTAAGATAACGTCAAACAAGACTGCGATGTCGGCACGGATAGTGGTTTCGTCTACACTGATACCAAATACGCCATCTGCATCGATACGCAAGTTAACTTGTGCCGCTAACGCACGGGCATTAATGGCAGCAAGGTCGGCACCTTTAACACTGATGGTGTCAAACCAGGTAGTGTTAACCAGTGATACGCCTTTAGCGGTTAAGCCTGCGGCTAAAATGTCGGCAAAACGGTTAATGCGTGAAGCAATGGTTTTTAAGCCTTGTGGGCCATGGAATACCGCGTAAAACGACGCCATGTTGGCGAGTAAAATTTGCGCGGTACAAATGTTTGAGTTGGCTTTTTCGCGGCGAATATGTTGCTCGCGCGTTTGCATAGCCATACGTAATGCGCTGTTACCGCGGCTGTCTTTTGACACACCAATAATACGACCAGGCATTGAACGTTTGTGCTCGTCACGGGCAACGAAGAAAGCTGCGTGTGGTCCGCCGTATCCCATTGGTACGCCAAAACGTTGTGCGCTACCAAATACCACGTCTGCACCCATGGCGCCTGGAGATTTAAGTAACATCAATGACATGATGTCGGCAGCCACAGTCACGATGACTTTGTTGTCACGTAGCTTGGCAAATAACTCAGTGTAATCGGTAATTTGACCAATACGGTTGGTGTACTGGAACAAGGCACCAAATAATTCGTAATTAACAGACTCGTTTGCTGGGCCAACAACCACTTCAAAACCAAAACATTCAGCGCGAGTTTTAACTACATCTAATGTTTGTGGAAATACATCATCGGCCACAAAGAAGATGTTTGCTTTTTTAGCTTTAGATACCCGTTTGGCTAATGCCATAGCTTCTGCAGCTGCAGTGGCTTCGTCCAGTAATGAGGCTGACGCAAGGTCAAGACCGGTAAGGTCCATTGACACTTGTTGGAAGTTTAAAATCGCTTCTAAACGGCCTTGGGCGATTTCTGGCTGGTATGGAGTGTAAGCCGTGTACCAACCTGGGTTTTCAAATACATTACGCAAAATGACATTAGGGACTTGCACGCCGTAGTAACCCATACCGATATAGCTTTTAAATACAGTGTTTTTGTCAGCTATGTTACGGATATAGGCGATACCTTCGGCTTCGCCACATGAGTCACCTATGGTGAGATCTTGGGGTAAACGAATTTTGCCAGGAACGGTTTGGGCGGTGAGATCTTCTAGTGACTCTGCACCAATAAAGTTCAACATTTCTTGTTGTTGTGCTTCACTTGGGCCGATGTGGCGAGTCAGGAAAAGTTCGTGCTGTTCTAGTTGTGTCAGGGTTTGCTTGGTCATGTTAAACCTTGTTCCAAATCGACCAGTTTTGGCTGTAGGGCACAGAACTGGATTAGGGTGAAAATGGGTAATACGTGAATAACCTGTTTAGGGTTTATTATGTTGCGCGCTCGTCATTGTTTTTAGCTGCACATAACAAAGAAGCTCCCTAGGGAGCTTCCTGTGTCATTGGCGATTATTCTTCGTCAATCACTTCTTGATAGCCTTCGGCATCAAGCAGTCCATCAACTTCTGATTCGTCAGAAGGCATAACGCGGAAGAACCAGCCTTCACCAAAAGCATCGCTGTTAACAAGCTCTGGTGAATCTTCTAGAGCTTCGTTTACCGCAATCACCTCACCAGAAACCGGTGCGTAAATGTCTGATGCTGCTTTAACAGATTCTGCTACGGCGCAATCTTCACCGGCAGTGACTGTGTCGCCGACTTCTGGCAATTCGACAAATACCATGTCGCCTAGTAACTCTTGAGCATGCTCAGTAATACCCACTGTGTAGCTTCCGTCTGTTTCTTTACGGATCCACTCATGTGAAGATGCATATTTCAAGTCTGCTGGAATAGTGCTCATTATTGTTGTTCCTTAATCAGATGTTCTAATACTTAATCAATAAATTCTTTTTGGGTAAACCGCAACTCATTTTATTGAATCTTTAGAAAGCTTGTTTACCGTTACGTACAAAACTTGGGGCGATGACTTTTACGTTAACACGCTTTTTACGCATTTCAACTTCAGCTATCGCACCAATACCATTAGGTACACGGGCCATGGCAATAGAATAGCCTAATGTTGGCGAAAACGACCCGCTGGTGATCACACCTTGATGTTCAACACCCTCAGCGTCGGTAAAAAACACAGCCATATCATGGCGTAATACGCCCTTTTCTTCCATGACTAAACCGACTAATTTGTCAGTGCCAGCCGCTTTAATTGCAGTAAGTGCGTCACGGCCAATAAAGTCACGATCGCTTGGCTCCCACGCTACGGTCCAGCCCATGTTAGCGGCTAATGGATTAATTGACTCGTCCATGTCTTGACCGTATAGGTTCATGCCCGCTTCTAAGCGTAAGGTATCACGCGCACCTAGACCACATGGCTTAACGCCTGTATCTAATAGCGCTTGCCATAAGGCTTCCGCTTCGGCTTCTGGCACTATGATTTCGTAGCCCGCTTCACCAGTGTAACCTGTGGTGGCAATAAATAAGCTGCCAGATTGCACACCAAAGAATGGCTTCATGCCTTCAACGGCAGCATTTTGCTCAGCAGAAAATACGCTAGCCGCTTTGGCTTTAGCATTAGGGCCTTGCACGGCAATCATCGCAAGCTCTGGACGTTCAGTCACCACCACATCAAATGCTGCAGCTTGCTTGTTGATCCAAGCCATGTCTTTGTCGCGGGTTGCGGAGTTAACCACGACACGGTAATGAGTGTCGGTTAAGTAGTAGGTGATAAGGTCGTCGATGATGCCAGCGGTTTCGTCTAGCATTCCGCCGTAAAGGGCTTTACCTGGTACGGTAAGCTTGGCGACATCGTTAGCAAGTAACTTACGTAAAAAGGCACAAGCATCGCTGCCGGTAACGTCAACTACCGTCATGTGAGACACGTCGAACATGCCTGCATCTTGACGAACTGCGTGGTGTTCTTCGATTTGAGAGCCGTAATTAATCGGCATGTCCCAACCGTGGAAATCAACCATTTTGGCTTTAGATTCTAAATGCTTGTTAAAAAGTACGGTTTTGCTAGCCATTATTATCCCTTTTTTTGAGGCCTTTCTTATGTAGGTTTTTGATAAAATGCGGCCAAAATTATACTCCGCAGACCTACTTTGTATACAAAAAATTTTTCTAATCCGAGTCCTGTCGCATTAGTTTAGCTAATCTATTGTTGTAATTTATTTACATAATTTTTTACAGTAAAAACGCCGACTTAGCTGTATAGACTGATATTAAACAAGTTTCTATATTCGCTACGATGAAATTGGCTCACGACAAAGTTTAGGTAATGTCATTTTGTTACCCATAGCCTGTTTGATGAACACTGTTTTCAGCCCAGCGACATTATCAACTAGGGTTAGGCCTATGTCGCGCATGGCTTTTTTAAGCGGATTGCTGCCGGCGAACAATCTTTTAAAGCCTTCCATGGTGGCAATCATCTCCATGGCTTCAGCTTTACGCCAACGTTCAAGGGCGCGCAAATGACTGTATTCGCCTAAATCTTTGCCTTGTTCGTGCAATTGGCTAAAGGTGTCGATAATACTGGCGGCGTCTAAAAAGCCGAGGTTAACCCCTTGGCCAGCAAGCGGGTGAATGGTATGGGCAGCATCACCAGCCAGCACTAATCGATGGCGGGCAAAATGGCGCGCATAACGCATACGTAATGGGAACGATTGTCGCTCGCTAATCACCTGGCACAGGCCTAAACGACCATCGAGTGCAGCGGTTAACGTTTTGCCAAATTCGATATCGTCTAATGCTAATAATTGCTCGGCTTGATCGGGCGATACCGACCAGACGATGGAACATAAATTATCGTCATACAAGGGCAACATGGCTAGCGGACCACCGGGTAAAAAGGCTTGTCTGGCGGTCGCATCGTGGGCTAACTCAGTGCGCACAGTAGCCACTATGGCATGGTGGCCGTAGTCCCAGAATGTCAGCGGAATATTGCATTGTTCACGCACCCAAGAATTGGCTCCGTCGGCGGCCACCACCACTGCGGCGCTGATGTTGTCGCCGCCGGCTAGGGTTAGCCAGGCTTCACGTTCGCCAAAGGCAATGCGTTCAAGGCGTTGACCTTGTAAATGAGTTAAATTGCTGATTTCGCTGGCGCGCTTAGCCAGTGCATAGCTAATGGCATCATTCTCGATAATTGAGCCTAAATAGGCTTCGCTAATACTGTGAGCGTCAAATTCAATTTTGCCTAGACCGTCTTTGTCCCAAACCGACATTTTTTGGTAAGGGCTAACACGGCTGTCATCAAGGTATTGCCACGCACCGAGATTTTCGAGCAATTGTTGGCTGGCTTTGTTAACGGCACTAACACGCAATTTGGGCTCGCCACTCACAGCTTGGGTTTCGCCAGCATCAATGACCACCACATTAAGGTCGGCATTCGCTAACCCAATTGCCGTTGCCAGCCCGACCATACCACCGCCAACAATGGCAACATCATATGTTTGAGTAGAAAACATGCTCAATCCTTACCTTAAAATGAGTTAACGCCAGCCCATTGCGGTTTGTGCGATGGGACGTTTTAACGGTGGTAGCCAAGACAATAGGCGTAAACCAAGATTGCGACCCGCTACCATCGGCCAATATTGGTTGGAAAAGCCACGTACTAAAAATTCGATATTACTCAGCGTGCTGTCGCGATCCGCTTGGCGTGCGGCTAAATACTGATGCAAGATAGCATTACTGCCGACATCGACCTCGGTTGAGGGATTAGCTAATTGATACGTACTGAAAGCCTGTTTCAGTACATCCAGTAAGCCCACAACATCACGCAGGCCAAGATTAAAACCTTGTCCGGCAATCGGGTGTAGGGTTTGCGCCGCATTACCAATAAAGATGCAGCGATGGTAAATAGGTCTTGGCATGTACGATAACGTCAGTGGATAACTGCTGCGCTGACCCACATCAACGAAGCGACCAACGCGATGGCCAAAGGCTTGTTGTAATGCGGCTAAAAACTCGGCTTTGTCGGCATATTTTAGTTGCTCTGCTTGAGCGGGCGGTAATGCCCACACTACGGAAAAACGCGACTGAGCAGCGCTGGCTGACACAGCAGTATGCGCCGCAGCAGTCATGGGCACTGAACTCATAGGCAGCAGAGCTAATGGCCCTGTTTGCGTAAAGCGTTCGTAAGCCCAATGCTGGTGCGGCTGGTCAGTACTCACATTGGCGACAATGGCCGTTTGATCGAAATTGATTTGTTCTGTCGGTTGGCCAAGATGTTGACGCACCACGGAATTAGCACCATCGGCAGCAACTAATAACTGGCAATGCAATTGCGTACCGTTATCTAAAGTTAATAAGTGACCATTGGTTTGAGCCTGCAACTCAGTCACGGTAGCCGGACAAAGCACCTCAACAGATGATTTAGCCAATTGCTCAAACAACACTTTGCCCACTTGGGCTAACTCAACCACCTGCCCTAATGCTCCTAAGCCAAGGGGTTTAGCGTTAAGTTCGGTCATACCAAAGTGGCCGCGATCAGAAACATGAATATTTTCGATCGCCGTGCCTAGATGCTGCAACTTGGGCCAAATACCTAAACGAGTCAGTTCGAAAATAGAACCGTGCGCAATGGCAATGGAGCGAGCATCAAAACCTGGGTGATTATTGCTCGCTAAGTGGGCTTCGATTAAGGCGATGCGCAGCGGACGCGACAAGGTGGCAGATAACTTAGCTAGCCCGAGGGCTAACGTGGCTCCGGCCATGGCGCCACCGACAATGGCAATATCAACATTTAGCTGTGCTGTGATGGTGTGTGCTGTGGTCATACGCTGCGTTGCTGCCTATACCAAAAATGTTAGTGGAAAGTTGAAGACTCATCGGTGTCATTCAATGGCATGTCTAAGCCAAACTCTGAGTAGCATAAAATAGCTGACATTCTGACAAACTCTTGTAGCTCAAAGTAAGCAACTTCTGACTCTTCATCATCACCAACATCAAATTCTACTTGAGCAATATCGGCCAGATCTTTAATCACTTCACGTACATCTGGCGATGCTTTGGCTAGCTGTGGTTGAATAATGGCAATGCCGGTTAAAAAGCTTTGAGTCCACAGGGCTAACGCTTCGACGCGATCGCTTAATGACGCTTCTTCTTCTGGCAATAAGAGGGTAAAACCAAATTCGAAATCCACTAATCGATTAACCGTATCTTGATACAATTCGCTGATCAGCAGTTGTAAATTAGGCTCTAACGGTTGCCCATCGTTCATTAACTCAACTAACGGTGTTAACCAGGCTAAATTTTCTTGCTTAACGCCACCACAAATAAGCCCAACCAGTGCGCCGTGCACTTCTACTGGATGCTGGCCAACTTCTGCGTAATCTAGGGCCTGTTTTAGTTTTTCAATACATAATGAAGGTGGGGTTGCCATGGTTAATTCCTAATAGCGCAATATCTGCATCAATGCTAGCAGAGTTAGGATGATGCTCCAAATGCTAGTGTGTAATGTGGTTAAATTTGTGAGCCATAAAGTGACTATAATAATTGACAATGAGTGTATTTGTTCAGACAACCAGCAAATAGTTAAAAAGGCGCGTTGTTGCCTTGCTCTTTTAAATTCAGCCCTATATAGTTCGCCACATGCTTGAGTTTAACTAAGGATCTGTGGCGACATTATGAGTAACAGTGCTGTTGATATCACCCTATTAGGGCGCACCTACTCTATCGCATGTCCAAAAGGACGCGAAGATGCCTTGCGCACGGTAGCCAGAGAAGTTGAAAACCAACTGACAACCTTAAAATCTCGTACTAACAATTTGAGCCGTGAAGAGCTGGCCATTATGGCAGCATTAAACATTGGTAATGAACTGTACGAAGAAAAGCAAAAGAATAAGCAGTACATGGCGCAAATGGATGAGCGTATTTCGTTATTGCAATCAACCTTGGAAACATCGTTGGTTGAACGAAGCCGCTAGGAAGGCTAGACTAAGATTTAAGAATGAAGCAAAGCTTGATTCAACCAGTTTTGCTCCCTGAGATATTCGCCAGTTGGCTAAGTCCCTGTGCCGATAATTACAAACCCAGGGTGAATGCTTTTGTTGACATTGTGCATGCTCGGCTCGTACCGAGAAGCCTTAGGAAATGAACATTTACCCGCCTTGAACCTACGGTTCAAGGGCTACGCCGGCAGCGGTATTTTGGGGAGCATTCTAATTTTATGACCATCACTCGTTTTATGACTAACACAGAAAATCGTCCGGTTACGTCAACATCTTCGGCACGTATTAGCTACTTTGCCACCCCTTCTGAGTTTCAAGAACCGCTGTTCGATAGCACAGACATGAGCCGCGACAACATTCGCCGCCATGTTCGCCAAGAGCGAAATAGCCTTAGTCCTGAAGAACAAAGCCAATTAGCCTTAATTGCTAGCCGCCACATGCTTGCTGAAATTCAAGCTCAGTCGGCTAAGCATGTTGCCTTGTATTTTACCCAAGACGGTGAATTAGCGACTCAAAAGCTGATTGAAGCATTATGGGATCTCGACATTAACCTGTATTTGCCTCGGCTTCATCCGTTCAGTAAAGGCAACTTACTGTTTATTCGTTATGATCGCGATTCTGTGATGCTTGAAAATCAATACGCTATTAAAGAGCCACAATTGAATGTGCAGCATGTTATTACTGTCGATAAACTCGATATGATCATCACCCCTTTGGTGGCATTTGATGAACACGGTAACCGTATGGGCATGGGCGGCGGATATTACGACCGCACTTTGGCACAAGTGGTCGATAACAAGCCCTTAGCAGTAGGCTTTGCCCACGATTGTCAGCAAGTGAGCCAAGTTCCTACCGAGTTTTGGGATATGCCTTTACCAGTGATTATTACCCCAACGAGGCGATTAGCTATTTAAAATAGCTTAATACTATTAAGGTCGTGGCGTTTCGCCCACACCAGACCAAGAAGGGGAAAACTGCTTCCCGCTCTTAGATCTCCCCGCCAGCTCCGGCAAAATGTTAGTCCTCATAGCATAATAAAAATCACCTAACGACTCAGATGGTACATCTGATGTGAATGGACTGACGAATGTCGTGATGACATGGATGTCAAAAAACGACCATGCCCTCCGAGCCTGTTACATATCTGCAAAACAGGAGTCTACATGCCTTGAAATACAGGCATGTGTGATAAAGGCCATGATGTCACTACGACATTTTCATTATGCTATTTCGGACACTTTGGACGGAGACACCTTGATACTGCAGGTTCCTCTTATATACCAACTAGACTGTGTAGAAGGTAGGAATTAAACATAACAGAATAGAAAAAGCCCCATCAATAAACGCTATTGATGGGGCTTTTTTCATTATATTGCTTAGGTAAAAATAGGCTTACACAATTGCTTTATCTAATGCTTGGCTAACATCGGCGATGATGTCGTCTATGTGTTCAATACCCACAGATATCCGCACTAAGTCTTCTGATACACCAGCTTTAGCTAACTCTGCGCCGCTCAGTTGGCGATGAGTGGTACTGGCTGGGTGACAAGCCAGCGATTTAGCGTCACCGATATTGACCAAACGAAGCACCATTTGCAATGCATCAATAAACTTACCACCAGCCACTTTACCCGCTTCAGCATTGGCGGCTTTAATGCCAAAACTAATGATACCAGAGGCTTTACCGCCAGTGATTTTTTGGCAAGTTGCATGGTGTGGGCTGTCAGGTAATGCGGCATAGTTTACCCAACTAATGCTTGGGTGTTGCTGCAAGTATTCCGCTAGTGTGAGCGCATTACTGCAGTGACGTTCCATGCGTAAACTTAGGGTTTCTAAACCTTGTAGTAATAAAAATGAACTGTGTGGCGACAATGCTGCGCCAGTATTGCGCAGTGGCACAACTCGACAGCGACCAATAAATGCCGCGGGGCCAAAGGCGTCGGTATAAACTACGCCGTGATAAGACGGATCGGGCTGATTAAGTATCGCAAAACGTTTTTTATTGGCGACCCAATCGAATTTACCCGAGTCAATAATCACCCCACCAATAGTGGTGCCGTGGCCGCCAATGTATTTAGTTAATGAGTGAATGACAATGTCGGCGCCATGATCAAATGCGCGGCACAACACTGGCGTGGCCACAGTATTATCGACAATTAACGGCACCCCATGTTTGTGGGCAATATCGGCCAAACGCTGTAAATCGACAATATTGCCGGCAGGGTTACCAATTGATTCACAAAATAATGCTTTAGTGTTGTCATCAATTAACGCATCGAGGCCATCGAAATCATCAAAGGCAGCCATACGCACTTCAACGCCTTGGCGCGGTAATGTATGCGCAAATAAGTTATAAGTACCGCCATACAATTGGCTAGTACTGACAATATTGTCGCCTACTTGAGTTAATGCTTGAATAGCATAAGTAATGGCCGCCATGCCAGAAGCTACAGCCAGTGCACCAATGCCGCCTTCTATCGCCGCTAAGCGCTGTTCCAGTACACTGGTTGTGGGGTTCATTATGCGGGTGTAAATATTACCGGCGACTTTTAAGTCGAACAGATCCGCCCCGTGTTGGGTATCGTCAAAGGTGTAAGAGGTGGTTTGGTAAATCGGCACTGCAGCAGCTTTAGTGGTTGCTTCTGACTCGTAACCATAATGTAATGCCAGTGATTCCAGTTTCATGTTTGCTGCAGTCATAGTAACTTCCTTCAGGTAATAGGCTGTGTGATATTGCACTGATATCCACACTAGCAATTAGCCATCTAGAAGTCTATGTTAAATTATCGCTTCACACTTTTTAATGATGATGTTGACTGGCTATTTTAATTGTCTGCCGCCATCAACCGCATAACTGCGACCCGTAACATAATGACTCGCATGCAAATAATCGATTAAGGCGATGATTTCATCATTACCCGCTTCTTTTGGCAAAATCGCTTTGGCTAACGCTTTTACTTTATAAGCATCATCGTCATGGTCGTTAAATAAGATCATCGCAGGGGCAATAGAGTTCACTTTAACGTGCGGTGCTAACAAGCTGGCAAATGACAGTGTCATATTATGCAGTGCAGCTTTACTGGCAGCATAAGCAATATGCTTTTTACTGCCCTTTTCGGCGACATAATCGGTAATATGAATAATGTTACTGGCACCAATACTGTCGTGATTGATTTTAGCCGCGCTAATAAGCAATGGCGCTAAAGCAAGGTTGATTTGATAAGGCGCAGTGACGTGAATTTGCATCATTCTCGCCATGGTGTCACTCGGGCTTAAACCGCTGTTGTCGGGCAACCAGTCGGATGCATTATGAATAATGGTATCGAGGCGATCGTGATGCTGATTGACGTGGCTAATTAAGCCATCAATGGCGCCTGCATCGGTTAAATCGCATGAATGTAAACTCGCGCCTAACTTACCCAACTGTTCAATACTGTCGTAGTGAGTGCGATAAGTGCCAATAACATGGTGACCTTGAGCCAAATAATACTTAGCCAGTGCATAGCCAATACGCTTACCTACGCCAGTGATCAGTATTGTTCGTTCCATAATGTTGCCTTTATTGGTTGTCGCTCTGATAACGTGTGACTTTATCATAAGCAAAATTAGATGGTTATCTCAAAGTAATGGATAATGAAACATTTACCCTACCGACTAATAATGACAAAAGATAGTCGGTTAAATTATAAAAAAATGACTCCGCTAGTGGGAGTCATTCAATCATAATGATACCGTGGTTTACTAAGCTAAAAATTCAGCGCGGCTAGCTGGGTTGGCTTTAAAGCAGCCACCAAGTGCAGTGGTTTGGGTGCTTGATGAGGTATCCATGATGCCACGAGATTTTACGCAATAATGAGTAGCATTAATGCTCACGGCGACATCTTCGGTGGCAAGCAAGGTTTGCAAAGCCACTAAAATTTGCTGAGTTAAGCGCTCTTGAACTTGAGGACGCTGCGCAAAAAAACGCACGATACGGTTAATTTTCGATAGACCGATAATGTTGTCTTTGGGGATGTAGGCCACCTTGGCAAGCCCGTCGATAGTAATAAAGTGATGCTCACAGGTACTGACCACACTGATGTTACTGATCTTAACCATCTCTTCAACACCCATTTTATTGTCAATTTGGGTGATTTTAGGGAAGTTAGCATAATCAAGACCTGAAAAAATCTCGTTAACGTACATTTTAGCAATGCGATGCGGCGTTTCGGCCAAACTGTCATCGGTTAAATCGAGCCCTAAAGTAGACACAACCTCAGTCATTAAACCTTTAATACGCTGATATTTTTGCTCGCTAGTCATGTCACTCGGTACCAAAGGAGTTTCCAGTCCGTGAGCAACTAACGCTTGTTGTACTTTTAATGCTTCTGCAGACAACTCTACACGGGTTATGTCATTAATGGTCGTCATAATAACATCCTTAATATTGGGTTAGGCTTGATACTCTAAAGATAACGATACAGAATCTGCGAATCGCAATGCATGCGGCTTATCAATAGTGACCCGAGCTAAAGTAACAGTTGGGTGTTCACGGCAAATATCTAACACGTCAGCAACTAATTTTTCCAGTAACAAGAAACGCCCTTCTTCTACATGCTGAATCACTTTTTTGGTGATGATTTTGTAGTTTAGCGCATCGGCAACGTCGTCGGTTTGAAACGATCGATCGGCTGGATAATGGATCTCAATGTTGATCACCACATCTTGCTGTTTTTCGCGCTCGTCTTGGTTAAAACCAATAAAAGTACGTAAACGTAAATTGGTGACCTTAATAATGGCTTGGCTTAATGGCATTATTTAGCCCTTGTGAATTGTTTTGAATAGATACGCGAGGGTGCAATAAAAAGATCATAAATATTGATTTTGATCGGTTGAACCGCCTGTTGCATTAAGGTGAGAACATAAAGGTAAACTAGCTGGGCCTATTGTGCGTACAATGATTTATATACACATTAGTTCGAACGAGGTTAATGATGGAACTGACGGTTTTTTACGATGGCACTTGCCCGCTTTGCCTCAATGAAATGAAGCAATTGAAGCGTTACGATAGCTTAGATCGCATCAAGCTTGAAGATATTAATGCCGATGATATTAATGATCGTTTTCCTGATTTAGACGTGGCACATGCTAATACCGTATTACATGGATTGCAGGCTGATGGCAGCTGGCTTTATGGTTTAGATGTTACGGCTAAAGCATGGGGCCTAACCGGTAAACATGGTTGGATAAAACTGTTGCGCTTGCCATTGATAAAACCGCTTGCTGATATTGCTTATTTAGCTTTTGCCCGCAATCGCTACCGGATATCTTATTTACTCACTGGCCAAAAGCGCTGTGATAATGGCAATTGTAAGGTTAAATAAGCGCTTCATTTATGAAAAATAAGGTATGAGATTAGCTATGAGTGAGTCAACTTCAATACAGACCTTGGTAGTTATTGGGGCATCATCGGCTATCGCCCAAGCCTTTATCGACCATGCCATTGCTGCTGCTTTGAAGGGGCTTGCTGACATGGCAGAACAAACTGATGATTTAGCCTTAAATGTTATTACTGTTAGCAGACAATCCGAGCTGACATTAGCCAATCTAAGTAACAAGATTACCCACCAGCATTTTTATTGTAATTACCAGCAAGCATCGATTATTGATTGTGTTAACAGTATCGGCAAGGTCGCAGGCAAAATCAGTCGCATTGTGATGTGTAATGGTATTTTGCATTCACAAACAGCTGACGTGCAAATTCAGGCTCAACAACCTAGCTTGATGCCAGAAAAACGCATTGAAGATATTAATGCTAATGCCCTAGAGCAATTATTTTATGCCAACAGCATTGTGCCCATGCTGTGGCTGAGTGCATTGACGCCGTTATTATCGCAAGCCCGTCATAAGGTAGACGCTGACAATAAGTGTGTGATCAGTATATTGAGTGCTCGGGTCGGCAGTATTTCTGACAATCGTTTGGGTGGTTGGTATGGGTATCGCGCTTCAAAAGCGGCGTTAAACATGCTGATTAAAACCACAGCCGTAGAATATGCAAGACGACTTAAGCGAGTTAAGTTAATTGCGTTTCATCCAGGCACCACTGACACACCATTATCAAAACCTTTTCAAGCCAATGTACCTCAAGGTAAATTATTTACCCCAGAGTTTGTCGCCAGCCAGTTGTATCACATTATGGCCAATATTGAGCCAAACGGTGAAGCCAGTTACTTGGATTGGCAAGGGCAACAGATTAGTTGGTAAATGAGTTGCTAGCGGACTCATTAAGGAGTCGGTTAGCCTCTTGCTCATGGCCAGTATTCAACAATCTCTGCTGTCTATAAGCAAACTGTCATCAACACGATTAACCCACCATCTGTAACAAATGACGTTTCCCTATGGTACTAAGGTGCCAAATAAATAGTGCTGTAATTGCTTTATTCTGAGAGTACTGACTCGGATTGTAGTGAAACCATGTCGTTGACATCACTTTGCTATGAAACATCACACTATGGGCGATCACATATGCTGTCATTGCCGCTATTGAATTGAGGAAACCGATATTATGTCGACGTTACAAACAGGACTACAAGGCAAAGTGGCGCTTATTACTGGCTCAACTAGCGGTATTGGTCTAGCGACTGCACATGTGCTGGCTGAGCAAGGTTGCCATATCGTATTGCATGGCCTGATGGATCATGATGAAGGGCAAACTTTAGCTGCTGAGTTTCGGGCACAATACCAAATCAACACCTTTTTTAGCAATGCTGACTTAAGAGAGGCTAACTGCATACATGAGTTTATCGACAATGCGGTTAATGCCCTAGGCAGTATTGATATTTTAGTGAACAACGCCGGCATTCAACATACACAAGATGTGGCTCATTTTCCGATAGAAAAGTGGAATGACATCATTGCGATTAACTTGTCTGCTGCTTTTCATACTATTCAACAAGTTATCCCTGCTATGGCTGAAAAAGGCTGGGGCCGGATCATCAATATTGCCTCAGTGCATGGTTTAGTCGCCTCAGCAAATAAAGTGGCTTATTGCGCGGCAAAGCATGGGATTGTGGGCTTAACAAAAGTGGTCGCGATTGAATGTGCTGAACAAGGCATTACCGTTAATGCAATTTGCCCTGGTTGGGTTGATACCCCGCTTATCGGTAAACAAATTGACAGCATTGCAAGCGATAAAAGCTTGAGTTATGACGAGGCTAAATACCAACTGGTAACCTCAAAACAGCCATTACCAGAAATGTTAGCTCCCAGACAAATCGGCGAGTTTGTTTTATTTCTTTGTGGTGGTGCAGCAAGAGGCATTACAGGATCAGCGCTGCCGATGGACGGTGCCTGGACGGCGCAATAAGCTTAACTAACCTTAGCTTTAACTATTAGCATTCGGTTTAGCCTTAGCCTTATATAATCACGTCAACCCGCACTCACTGTCTGTGAGTGCGGGTTGTTTTTATTAGCAGAGAAGACTTGGCCAACTGAGCCACTAGCCAAGATAATGGTGCAGTTAACAGACTAATATGAGATCAATTAGGCCTTGGCCATAAACGCAGCTATGTGTTGATAGGTTGCCATACATTCCTCTTTGACTAAGTCGTGCAGCAACATATAGGCATGGATCATGCCGTCGAACGCATGGTGCTCAACCTCCACACCCGCAGCAGTTAAGGCATTAGCATACGCTATGCCCTCATCCCTAAGCGGATCGCAACCTGCGGTAAAAATTAATGTTTTCGGTAAGTGAGCGTTAATGGGACCAAGCAAAGGTGAAGCCAGTTTAACTTGCTCTATCTGTTGCTTTGACAATGATTCGGGCAGTTGAAAATACTGCTCAAAATACCACTTTATACGAGGTGTTTCGAGTAAGAAGCCGGTGCCATTACTATCAAGTGATGGGCTGCTTAATGTGTAATCGACGCTGGGATAGATCAAAATTTGTTGATCTATCTTAATCTGTTTATCAGTTAGACTTTTCATGCTTAAGCTAGTGCAAATAGCACCACCAGCACTGTCACCAATAATGGTGACTGAGTCTTGATGGTTAACATCATCGAGTAACTCGGCATAATGGATCAGTGCATGTTCACAGTCATCAAGCCCTGCAGGGTATGGAAATTCAGGCGCGAGTCGGTATTCAACCGATATCACCACGCACTGCACAATACTGGCTAGATGACGGCAAATCGGATCGTACAGCGCCACACTGCCACACATATGACCGCCACCATGAAAGTGCACCAACACAGGCAAAGGCTGCTCTGGTGCAGGGCTATACACTCTGATCGGAATAGCTCGGTCGGTTAACGTAAACGCCTTATCGGCAATATAGCTCACTGAGGGGGAGTCACTCATTAGAGCGCCAAGTTTATTGAGATTTTCGCGTAATATCGCTGGGGTAAATTGGACATTATGTTGTTTAGCCAAGGCAATATTGCTGTTAGCTAACGCTAGAAAATCAGTCAGCTTAGGGGAAACGATTCCTCGCATTAGATTAACTCCTTTGGTTTGCCTGTTTCTGGTAGAAAATAACTGCCCACAAACACAGTGCCGCTGAGTATGGTAATCATCACAAATGAGCCAAAATAACTGCCATCGCTTAAATCAACCAGCTTACCAAATACCCACAACACGATAGTAGAAACCAGATAACTGATTGACCAAAATAGGCTAAAAACCACGGTGATTTTTTGGCCGGTCATCATAGGCAGTTCGTGAGGGATGGACACTAAAGCTGTCACGGGGAAAAAGATAAAAAAGCCCAAGACTATGGCACATAAAACCTGTAACCAAGGCTGAGTACTAAAGGATAAACCCAAAACGGTGATAACAATAATCAAGCCACTCCAGCGAATAATCGGCAGGCGTAACGGATTTTTGCGACTATAAAGCATCCCCGCAATCGTGCCGACAATCCCAAAACCAATCACCCATTTGCTTTGACTTATTCCCGCTTGAGGATAGAAAGTAAATAAGCAGATGTAAAACGACAATAATCCTGAATAAGTAAACGCATAAGCCCAATTAAATTGATCTTTTAATCCCTCAAGGTAACCGTATATTGCGGGCTCTGCACCTGCTGCATGAACAGTGGCTGCTGGAGTATCAAACTTAACCAGTAACCAGAGTATGGCTAATATCAGGCTAGCGGCAGAAAATAACACTAAACTGCTTTGCCAACTGCCCGTAATAGCGTTAATACCTGTCATGCCCCATAAAATAATCGCTGTGCCGACGTTAAATGCCACCGCATTTAGACCATTAATGACTGGGCGATCTTCTGGTGCAAACCACAGCATCACAATGGGGTTAAAGTACACAATCATAAAGGCTCCGCCTAAGCCCATCAAAAAGCGGCTCACCAGCAGTAATTCATAATTGGTCGCAAAAGGAGTCACTATACCGACGACAATTAATAGCGCCGCGAGTAAAAAGGCATACTTTATACCAAACTTTACTGCCACATAAGCGGCGCTAAAGGTGCCGACTATTTTAGCCAAAGTGACGGCACCACTGATAAAACTTGCTGAAGCTAAACTATCTATGTGCATCGATGCCATGATGCTGCCCATACTCGCGGTGCCGCCAACCCATGCCATGGCAAAGAGAACATAACTCGTAAAAACCAGACCTTCGACCAAATATCTATGGGTTATTTTCATAGGCGTAATGTAAACCTTCAATGACACAAATGTAGGTTAATCATGTTATCTGATGGGTATGGATAAATAAGTACTACCTTAGTTCACCGCGATATTAAAAATCTTTATCAAACAGGACGTCTAGTGTAGTTTCGCTAACATATAAGAAAAAATGATTGGGGAATCACTTGCAGGCTTGGTTATCTATTGACACTTGGTTGATCAGTTCCATTTCGATTGCTTATCTTGCAATGCTTTTTGTGGTGGCGCAGTGGGGACAAAATCGCGCCATAAAAAAGTTAAGCCAGAAGCCATGGGTCTATAGCCTATCCTTAGGCGTGTGCTGCACCTCATGGGCATTTTATGGCACTGTGGGTCAAGCAGCAACGACAGGGGCTTGGCTTGCTCCCATTTACATTGGTTCGATCATTTGTTTAGTGCTTGCTTGGCCAATGTTAATGCGCACTTTGCAAATAATTAAAAGCCAAAACCTGACCTCAATTGCTGACTTTATTGCTTGCCGTTTTGACCGCTCACCTAAAATTGCTGCCAGCGTCGCCATAGTGTCACTGCTAGGAACGATTCCTTATATCGCCTTGCAGTTAAGGGCTATCAGTACCAGTTTCGACTTACTGACAGGCACATTCCAGTCGGGCATTAGTACCGCATTTGTGGTCACTATCGTATTAATTATTTTCAGTATTTTATTCGGCACACGTCAATTATCGGCCAGTAAACATAACCAAGGCTTAGTTCTGGCGATCGCGTTTAGCTCTATCGTGAAATTGTTTGCCCTTACCGCTGTAGGTATATTTGCTACGTTTTATGTTTTCGATGGCTTTAGCGACCTACTCAGTCAAAGCCAAAATATTACTGAAACCACCCATGCAGACTCTACTTACCTTGTTATTTCGCAGGTGATTTTAGGCGCGATTACTATCTATGCATTGCCGCAAGAATTCCACATGATGATGATAGAAAATAATCATCACCAGGAGCTTAAATCCGCTCGCTGGATGGTGCCGCTATATCTGTTACTGATCAATATTTTTGTATTACCTATCGCCTTGGCTGGGCAGCTTAGCTTCCCCGGTGGTAGCGTGGGCGCCGATACCTATGTACTCACACTGCCGTTATTTTATCAGCAAGCTTGGTTAGGCATATTGGTTTATATCGGTGGACTTGCCGCCGCAACGGCAATGGTTATTGTGGCCGCTATTGTGCTAAGCACCATGATTTCGACAGAAATCCTCACCCCATTATTATTACGTCTACCGAAGTTTAATTCCCAGCAAAAAACCCCACAACTGGCGGGAATGTTATTAAATTTAAGGCGCATATCTATCGCGGTCATCTTGTTATCAGCCTTTGCATTTGAACGTTTTATTAATCAGCAAAATCATTTAGCCAGTATCGGCTTACTATCGTTTGTATTGTTATCGCAGTTTGCACCAGCCGCAGTTGGCGCCTTGTATTGGCGCAATGCAACCACTCAAGGCGCATTTGTGGGGTTAATTATGGGCAGTATTGTTTGGCTCTATACCCTACTCTTGCCAGTTACGTTCCCTGATGCCCAATGGGTTAACCTTGGCTTATTTGGTATCACTTGGTTAACACCGACAGCATTGTTTGGCTTAACTGATTTAGACAACATCAGCCACGGGGTGTTTTACAGCTTAGCGGCTAACATCGGCTGCTTTGTGATCATTTCACTGGTTAAAGAGCAAAGCATTGGCGAGGTGCTGCAAGCCGATTTATTTGTTAATCGAAAACCCGTTCAGTCAGAGCGTCACTTGTCTGTAGATGATTTAGCCAGTTTGTTAAATCGGTTTATTAATAAAGATGAAGCTGATGCCCTCCTCGCCGAATCCAAAAAACTCGCTGGAAAAGATCAACAGCAACAGCTAGTTGATTACACGCGTTTGAAACTGTCTGGGGTGCTCGGTTCTGCCTCAACACGCATGGTAATGAGCGCCGCATCTCGCACCCAACATGTTCCCTTAGAAGATGTGGTGAGCATTGTCGATGAAGCCAGCCAAATATTTGAGTTTAACCGTGAACTGCTGCAATCTGGCGTTGAAAATATTGAGCAAGGCATTAGCGTTGTCGATGCTGATATGCGCTTAGTTGCATGGAACCAACGCTATATTGAACTGCTTAATTACCCTAAACACTTTGTCAAAGCGGGGCTTCATGTTGAACAGCTGATTCGATTTAACATCGACAGAGGCATTATCGTGGGTAACGAAGCCCAGGAACTCATCGAAAAGCGCTTAGAGCATATGCGCGGGGGTAGCCCGCATCATTTTCAGCGAACTATGCTCGATGGAAAAGTATTAGAAATTCGCGGTCAAGCCATGCCTGGCGGTGGATTTGTGAGTACTTTCACGGATATTACCGCGCATATTGAAGCAGAAAAAGCCTTACAACTGGCGAATGAAACATTAGAAAAACGGGTAGAAAGCCGCACCAAGGAACTGGAAAAAGCCAAAGCAGAAGCCGAAGCGGCCAATAGCAGTAAAACCCGCTTTTTAGCCGCAGCAAGCCACGATTTAATGCAACCTTTTAACGCATTAACCTTGTTTACTGAGATGTTAAAACAAAGAGTTAAGTCGACTGAACTGCATGATTTAGCAACTAATATTGAAGATTCTCTAAACGTAGTAGAAAGTTTACTATCGGATCTGGTTGAGATTTCACGCTTAGACAGCAATTCGTTAAAAACCGAAAAAAGCCAATTTGCCATTGATGATTTACTGTCCACACTGGTTAATGAATTTAAGGCATTATCGGTGCAACAAGGCATAGATTTTAACTATCAAGTCTCTTCCTGCTTTGTACACAGCGATCAAAGGCTATTAAGGCGTATTATTCAGAACTTTTTGTCGAATGCATTTCATTATTCACCTTCAGGTAAAACGCATCATCAAGTCATGCCAGATGATGCTAAACCACACCATAAAACAAAAAATATCCGTAAGCACGGTGAGTTTGTGCCTAAGGTGTTATTAGGTGTGCGGCGGACTGAGAACGCCTTGTTGATACAAGTTTGGGACAATGGTCCGGGGATCCCTGTTGATAAGCGCCAAGCCATTTTTTGTGAGTTTGAACGCTTAGAGCTGACTCGTGAAATCCCTGGATTAGGCCTAGGTTTGGCGATATGTGACCGTATCGCCAAATTACTCAATGTTAAAATATCACTGCATTCAGAAGTGGGAAAAGGGACTTGCTTTAGCGTTGAAATACCGCGAGTGTCGCAGCAGAAAAAGCCGGTGCATTTATTAGACATTGCCGAAGAGGAGATCAGTCGCGACAACCTAAATATGACTGTACTGGTTATCGACAATGATGACCTTATGTTGAAAGCGATTTCTTCATTACTCAGTGGCTGGGGATGCCATGTGATTACCGCTAAAGATCAACCCAGTGCTATACAGCAGCTAGCCGATAATCCACAGCCAAAATTAATTATTGCAGATTATCACTTAGAAGATGATAAAAATGGCGTTGATTTGGTGCAGTACTTATTAGCTCAGCATACCGATAGCATTAACAAGCAAACCACCTGTGTTATTTGCTCTGCAGACCCTTCAGAAGCAG
This sequence comes from Shewanella vesiculosa, assembly GCF_009994065.1. NCBI lineage: Bacteria > Pseudomonadati > Pseudomonadota > Gammaproteobacteria > Alteromonadales > Shewanellaceae > Shewanella > Shewanella vesiculosa. The sequence goes on along the minus strand of NZ_JAACSD010000006.1, from coordinate 270,850 downwards.
TTAGACAACATACTAGCAGCGCTCAATTTAGTTTTGTACGCAAACCGCTTAAGGCGATTGCCTTAAAACGGATTATTAAACAACTTATGCCTTAGATTGATGACATAGAATTGATGACATAGATTTGATGACATTGTATTGATGACATTGTATCGACAGCATAATGCTCACGACATGTTTAAAGTCGGTTGATTAGACCCTGTCATTGTAGATGCCGCTTAGCTAAAAAACGCCTCAAATTGAGGCGTTTTTTATGTTGGTATTTGACAATATCGACTTGATATTAAGCATTTAGCTGCTGGTTTTCGCTGGACGTTATCATGAGTTGTTGGAACACCAGTCCTGCCTGAGTGCGGTTGTACACCTCAAGCTTTAGCAAAATAGCCGAGACATGCTTTTTAACCGTGGTTTCTTTAATGTTTAAGTCATAGGCTATTTGCTTGTTTAAGCGACCATTAGCAATATTAGCAAGCACAGTGTATTGCTGAGGAGTTAACTGGGCGAGTTGTTTCGCTAAGCGTTGATGCTCAGCAGCTGTATGCTGATCGGCAGTGATATTAGTGTGTTCTGGTAACCAAATATCTCCTTCAAGCACTGTGGCTATGGCGGTCGAGATTTGGGTTAAATTAGCAGACTTGGGAATAAAAGCACTGGCGCCAAAATTGATGGCTTTGCGAATGATTTCAGGTTGATCGTCAGACGACACCATAATAACGACAATATCGGGGAAATGATTTTGTAATAAGGTTAATCCTGTAAATCCATCGTTTCCAGGCATGTGCAAATCGATAAAGATAATTTCGATGTCGGAATGCTGTTCCACTATGCTGATTAGCTCTTGGAAGTTTTCCGCCTCTAACACTTCAGCATCATTGAAATTTTTAAGCACCGCTTGTGTTAAGGCGGCACGAAATAGCGGGTGATCATCTGCAATTGCCACTTTTATTTGAGACATACTCGGCTCCTAAAAAATTGCGCGGGTTTTGTTTATTATTTTTTAAATCGCGCAAACTTCATTCTCTATAAAAAAGAATAACCGGTTCTATAGGGAGCCGGCTATCCTTTAATAGACAATTGATTCATTAATGCTTAGAACTGGTAGCCAACCGTTAACGAAATCGTTTCTGGATCGCCATAATAGCCAATTAAAGTATTATCCCCACCAAGCCCTGGAGTAAAATCTCCGTTGCCTGTCGGCGTCACAAAAGCGTAGTTACCGACTAAATACTCCTCGTCAGTGACGTTTTTCCAATGCAATCCAGCATTCCAATGGCCGTCATTACTATACCAATTGACACCAAAGTTGAGTAACCCGTATCCATCTTGACTCAGTAAGTTATCCACTACCGCTAAGTCATAATCACCACGGTAATAGTAATTACCATTAATGATAAAGCTGCCAATATCAGCTTCAATATTATAGCTGAAACCAAGGTTTGCAGTGGTATCTGGCGTATTAGTAATAGTGTAAGTGTCACTGATATCAATTTTGTTGCCAAGTTCATCATAAGAAATTACTTCATCGAACGTAGCATCTATTAAGCCCAGATTGGCGAACAAGTTAAGTGAATCTGTTGCAGCATATTCAACTTCAAGCTCCAGTCCGCTGGCGGTAGACTTACCTATGTTACCTAAACGCTGATTTAGGTCTGAACTATCTTCACCAGGTAACACGGAGACGAATTGTCGGTCTTTGTGGTTGAGATAAAATAGCGTTGCATTGACGCGAAGATTATCATTCCACTCACTCTTGATACCCACTTCATATGAGTCGACGGTTTCAGGTTCAACAGCAGGTTCAGCGCCGGTCGCCCTAGGATTGAATGTGCCCGATTTGAATCCCTGTGAATAACTGGTAAAGAGCATCATGTCGTCGTTAACTTGATATTCTAACCCCACACGAGGATTGAATTTAGACCATGTTTCTTCATCATCAAGCACTTTAGGGACTTGCGCTTCAATTAACGCTTCATCACGCACAAACCCAGGATACCAACCGGTTTCAGGATAAATACTGTCAAATATAACGCCGTTATAAACCGTAGCGTCTTTCGTTTCACGAGTATAACGACCGCCTAATGTCATCGATAATTTTTCAGTAAAGTCATAAGAACCTTGCACGTAAGCGGCATAACTTTCGCTATTATTACACCCACTAATCTCACGAGTAAGGCCGCCGAATGCTTTAAAGGCTTCTTCTAAAATAGCATCGAAAAGTCCACAGGAATCACCTTTAAAATAGTAAAGGCCAGAGACTAACGTAAGATTTTCACCAACATAGTTTGCTTGAAACTCTTGGCTAAATTGTTCATCTTCATAAATGGCAGGCACGTCAAAAATACGTAAACTGGTGTTATCAAAGTCGATGTTTGTTGGTGAGTAACCTTCACGTTTAGCTGTGACAGACTTTACACTCCAATTTTCATTGAGGTTATACTCAATTGTTGCTCCCCACCCTTCTGTTTCAACCTTATTCCAAGTAGGCATACTGGTATAAGAATCATATATACTGTCTGGCACTGGGGCATCGGTTAATAAACTAGGCAGTAGGCGGTAGCCCCCCTTTGAATTTGATTCATCTTGAGTTTTGTCATAAGTAAAACGCATAAACAGGTCATCAGTAGGCGTATATTCAACGCTTAAGCGACCGGCCATAACATCCTTATTATAGTTTTCAGTGTCTTGGCCATCTAATGCAGAAGTTTTAAATTCACCAAAACCATCGCGATTTAAGCTAGCAAAGGCAAAACCAACATAGAGATTGTCATCGATAAGCGGTAATTGTCCTGCAACTTTAACATCCTTTTGGCCATAGGTGCCGACAGTACCTTTAAGGCTCAACTCTCCGTCACCAGTCATTTTCTTCGTAACGTATTTAATCGCTCCACCGATAGTATTTTTGCCGTATAAGGTACCTTGTGGCCCGCGCAGCACTTCAATGCGTTGCACATCAAGAATGTCTAATACCGCGCCTTGTGGGCGTGCAATGTAGACATCATCTATGTATATCCCCACACCTGGCTCATAACCCCATAGCGGATCTTCTTGGCCCACGCCGCGAATAAACGCGGTTAGCGTAGAGTTAGTGCCTCGGCTAGATTGTAATGTCGTGTTGGGAGAGAATTGTTGCACTTCAGTCATCACACTGATGCCGTTTTCTGACAGCTCTTTTTCACTGACAGACGTCACTGCAACAGGCACATTTTGTAAACTTTCAACTGTTTTACGTGCGGTTACTTCAATGCGTTCTAAAACTGCGGGCTTATCAGCGCTGCTATTTTCTGCATCTGCGGCATTGGCAAACGAAGCGGTTAACGCAGACGAAATTGCTAGGGCAATACAACTCATTTTAATAGTATTCTGTTTCATACAGATCCCCGTTGTAATATTTATTATTAATGGTTTTTACTGCTTATTTGGGTTTACAACAAACTGTTCACATATTGACTTTATAGTATTTTCAAGTGCATTGAATCGGTACTATAGTAGTATGTGCTTTGGTCTATAGGTGTTGAAAATAAACCTGGTATTACATATTAAAAACAAAAAGTTATGTGAAGACCTTGATTAAAGCCCCCAAAGCTTAATTATCTCAGTGACACTACTTATTGGTGCTTTGAGTAGAAAGTCACTTTCTACTCCGCCATTTTTAATATCTGGATTAACGGCAATTCCATGGCCGAAATTTTTAAGAGTGACTAGCTCTATTACTGTGTTATTTTGAGGGTCTTTCCAGCGCGAAATACTGTAGCCAGACTGAGTATTGACTTCTGGTTTGGCGCCAGATTGAGTCAATATTTGCCATTGAGAAGCAAGCATCTGCGCATTATTCGCGTCGACGACAGTGTCACTGTCACCGGTCCAAATGGACAGTGAAGGCCAACTTTTTTGCTGTGGGTGTATGGCTTGAGCAAATTGAGCTAACTCTTCGGCAGACTGAGCCGGGCCACGCTTCATGCACGATATCGCTTTAATTAAATTATCAGCACATGGATATGGCAACCCAGCAATGACAGCACCGCGTTGGAATAGATCAGGGTAATTGACCAATGCTGCACTGGCCATAGCCCCACCCGCGGATAACCCAATCACGTAGACATGCTTTATCCCAAGCTTTGCTTGAGTGGCTAAGATCATGTTTTTTATTGACAGTATTTCACCGCTATCGAGTTGTGTATCTTGACTAGCAAACCAGTTAAAACACCGTTTTACGTTATTGTCATAACTTTGTTGTGGCACTAATACCGCAAAATGATGCTCTAATGCTAAAGCGGTTAATCCACTCTTGTTAGCCAGTTCGACGCCATCTTGAATACAACCATGAAGTAACACAATTAACGACGAATTAGCGCTATCAGAGGTATCTAGGTCTTCCGTTAGCGGAAGATAAAAGCTGGTTAACGCACCAGGATTATCACCAAAATCGGTTAGTGAAAGATAAGGTGTTTCATTAGCTTGAATAGGTTGGATTAAAAAAATCCACCACAGTAAAAGCACGGATTTAATTAAGCTGTATGGTTTATTGCTCATTTCAGCGGTTTCCAAATTTAACATAACCATAACTTGCTCAATTTTACTGCAAACAGCAATGGCACTTTAGATCCACATAGGGCATTTGGGGCGAATATGTCGTCATGGATTGGGATGATAGCGCGGGAAATTCACATAGGTTGACACGGCGGGATGCTGGAAATAAAGGCTAAATTAATTGCGATACTAGTCATGTTAAATAAAAAAAACGCGAAGCCTTGGCTTCGCGTTTTTAGATCATTGAGAGTGTTAATTACTTAACAAATTCAACGCCTAATTTGATATCACCTTTAAGGGTATCTAACATTGCATCACGAGCGTTAGCTTCAAATGCACTGATTTCACCGTAAGGTAATACTTTTTCTACGCCATTCTTGCCAAGTAAAATTGGCTGGGCGAAGAATGTAGCATGCTCACTGCCGCCGTCAACATAGGCACATTCAACAACGTTAGCTTCACCTTGAAGACCACGTACCAATGATAAACCAAAGCGACATGCCGCTTGGCCCATTGATAATGTTGCGCTACCGCCACCGGCTTTAGCTTCAACAACTTCAGTACCTGCGTTTTGAATGCGAGTCGTCATTGCTGCCACTTCTTCGTCAGTGAAAGTCACGCCTTCAACTTGAGAAAGTAATGGAAGAATGGTCACACCGCTGTGTCCGCCAATAACGTTAACTTTAACGTCAGCAACATTTAAGCCTTTAAGCTCAGCAATGAAGGTTTCGCTACGGATAACGTCAAGTGTTGTGATACCGAATAAACGGTTTTTATCATAAACACCGGCATTCTTTAATACTTCAGCAGCAATCGCAACGGTAGTGTTAACTGGGTTAGTAATAATACCCACTAATGCTTTAGGACAAGTTACTGCCACTTTTTCCATTAGGTTACGTACAATACCTGCGTTGATATTGAATAGATCAGAACGATCCATGCCTGGTTTACGCGCAACACCAGCAGACATTAATACGACATCAGCACCAACCAATGCATCTGTTGGGTCTTGACCAGCAAAACCTTTTACTTCTACGTCTGTTGGGATGTGACTTAAGTCTACCGCAACACCAGGAGTAACAGGTGCGATGTCATACAGAGACAACTTTGAGCCCGCAGGCAGTTGAGTTTTTAACAGTAAAGCTAGCGCCTGGCCGATACCACCAGCAGCACCTAATACAGCAACTTTCATAATTATCTCCATCAATTTATGCAGTTTGTGACATTCATCTAAATTGTCGTGGCGTCACATTACTGCATCGTCACAATAATTTCAATTATACGTTAGTGGACAATCTTAAATAAGTCAGCCCTAATGCATGCATAGACTGGCGTGTCGCCGTACATTATGAGTATTAACACACATAAAAATGGTCCCATGAACAGCTTAAGTGGATTATTTTTCAACATGCCAATGTCGCTATCTTTTTATATTATGGACAATCTCATGTTGCACAAAATTAATTCAGCTGTTTTATTACCGGCCTGTAAACATGCTATCAAGCGGATTGAACAATAGTTGAATGTTTATATTAAGGGTTGAAACCTAGAGCCAATGCAGAGAGATCTCGACGAGACCACACTCAAGCATTGACGCTGTAAACATGTGCTAGATATTATGTCACCCGTTATTGGCGTACACATTTACTGACGCAACAGGCCAATACATTTATTAAGTGGAAAGGTATGATATCCACAGAACATCCTATAAAAACGAGAAATTCATGACAATAAGAATAGGCCAACATGCCGACCTACAAGCTCTAGTTCAGTTTAATCAAGCTATGGCAATGGAAACCGAAAACCTTTCATTAGACACTGAGCAATTAACCCGCGGGGTTGAAGGCTTGCTGAACCATCCAGAGCGCGGAGTATATTTAGTCGCTGAAGTTGATGGTGAAATAACTGGTTCTTTGATGGTCACTTACGAGTGGAGCGACTGGCGCGCAAGTAATTATTATTGGATCCAAAGCGTCTATATACGCCCGCAAAATCGTCGTCAGGGTATTTACGCCAAACTGTATCAAGCAGTAAAAGACTTAGCGGCAGAAAATGGCGGCACAGCGAGCTTCCGCCTATATGTTGAACATGACAATGAGATTGCTCAAAAAACCTATGAGTCACTGGGTATGCAGCAAAGCCATTACTTAATGTACGAAGAAAATACTAAGTAACGCTGAGAGATCATAAGATAAATGCAAAAAGCCGGAATTATCCGGCTTTTTTGTTTTTTTTGGTTTCAATAAACCGCTGTTATTGAGAGATTATCGCGACAATCGCTAACCAGTGCGTAACCCTAGAATCTTGCTGATATCCATTGGCGCAGGATATTGGCTAAAGCTTTTATGTTTTTGATCGATAGCATGGATCGACATTCTGTCTGCCAACTCATTACCTTCAATGCCAATATGGGCAGCAACATGCTGTAATACCAAATCCGCTTTCATTGCATCATATAGCTCATGTGCTTGCTTGATAATCTCAAGGTTCGCTATTTCGCCGGTTTTTCGCGTCCAGTTTTTAGCTTTCCAACCATATGCCCACTCACAAACACATTTAATTGAATACTGTGAGTCACTCATAATTTGCACAGTTTCACCCGCAGCTATGACCTTTTTAGCGACAATTAATGCTTGGTGTAACGCATTCAGTTCAGCGGTATTATTGGTACCGTTTGGATTATATAAACCAAACCATAACTCGGCTAACTCGCCTTTGCGATATATCGCCATTCCCGACCCGGCTTTACCTGGGTTAGGTTCACAACCGCCGTCGGTATAAATGACCACATCAAATTGGCTTAACACTGCTTGATTGGCACCTTGAGTTTTGGTTGATACAGATCCAGCAGATGTCACTGTTGCTGAGCCTGCCGCTTTTTTAGCGGGTGCACTTTTACCAATACTGTTTGCCGGTGATTGAGCAAACGCAGTTTTGGCTTCCGCTTCGGTGGCAAAGGATTTGTATTTGGCTTGTGGATATTTATCCACTGCACGCTTAGTGACATCCCAGCTGGTAAAAATGCCCGTTTCTCGGCCGGCCCATACTACATAAAACTTCTTTGCCATGATGAACTCTTACTTATCTAATGCTAATTGACTCATATCGAAGAGACATGATGCCATGATTAAACTTGGCGTTAAAACAAAAATGTACCTGAGCCGGTTTGATTAGCGTTAATGTGAATATCTTGAGCTAATAACCTTATCTACGCTCATCTCAATTAAGTATTAAGGGCGAATTAGTCGAGTATCAATGGGCCATCGATGTCATGATAATTAACACTGCCAGAACCGGCATTATGTATGGTTAAGCCTTTAGTGTTAGCAACATTAATGCTACCGGAACCATCTTCAATTTCAACCAGTCCCAATACTTGATTAACCTTGATTGAACCAGAGCCATCATTAATAGCAACATCGCCAACAACATCACTAATACGAATAGATCCCGAGCCATCTTGCAACCTAATAGCGCCTTTAGCATCGGTAATATCAATCGACCCAGAGCCATCAACTAATACCAATTTACCAATACGGTTGATGACAATACTCCCAGAACCATCGGTTAAATCAATATCGGCACTGATATCATCTATTTGAATGGCACCTGAGCCATCATTTATTTTAAGGGCTAGTGTGGGTGGCACTTTCACTAATAAATCGATAAAAGGTGATTCACCTATAACATGATCACTGTGGATTTCTGATAGCAAATAGGCTTGGTTACCTTTGCGGGTCAAACTGAGTTTAATTTCAACATCATCTTGATCTAATGACGGACTATAAATATCGGCATGCACCACGACTTCGTTTAAACCTTTTACGCCAACAACCGTTAACTTACCCGCTCCCGTGTTGGCTACTAGCTCAGTTAACGACCCAGCATCAAGATTCAATTGTTGCTGTACCAAATTAAGATCAGCATGAGTGACTAGCGACGGTTTTAATGATGAAAATACAGACTCAGCTTCACTTTGCGACGCACCAAAGATTGTTGCCCCTAAAATAAGTCCGGCCGTGACACTAATGGTTGCGATACGTATAGACATATGACTAATTCCTTTTATAAGAATAAAAATAAGCTTGGCCGCTACACAAATGTGATTAACAGAGTTAACTGTTACAGGCATGACTAGCAGCAATTAATCATTAATTAGCAGGTTTCATACCAACTAGACAAAACCATTATTTACAATGACTTACAATTATCAGTAATAAAATTCACTCATCCATCAAACCAAAAAGCACGAAAATCCAATACAATGTGGTTAATTTCACTAGCGTGAACATCACGATTAACTCAAAAAAAAGAACTCTCCCTATGCCGATATCACTTGCAGTACCGCAAACGTTAGAGATTATTGTTGGTTCAACCAACCCAGTTAAAATCAGTGCAGCACAACAGGCGATTAAATTATATTTTCCTGATGCTCAAATCCGTTGTCATGGCATGCATGCCCCATCATTAGTAGCAGAACAGCCCATGACCGAAGCAGAAACTAAATTGGGGGCGATTAATCGAGCTAAGTTTTGCCAAGACAACGCCCATATCACCAATCAAAATGCAGACTTTTATGTGGCGATGGAAGGTGGGGTTGATCAGTTTGATCACGGCCCCGCCACTTTTGCGTATATGGCCATTATTCATAACGATAAATTATCTGTCGGTCGCAGCGCCAACTTACCGCTACCACAGAATATTTTTAACGCTTTACAAGCGGGTGAAGAACTGGGCAAAGTAATGGACCGAGTATTTAATACCCATAATATTAAGCAAAAAGGTGGCGCGATTGGCTTGTTAACTCGAGGTTTAGCCACCCGAGAAAGCATTTATACCCAAGCTTTAGTGCTGGCAATGGCTCCTTTTATCAATGCGGAATTATTTAATGACTAACAATGACCCAACAAATGCAATCAGTGCCAACGCGCAGCCTCCCATAATTCGCGCGCTACACGCTGACGACAATGCTGCCCTAGCCGCAGTGATCCGTGAAGTATCAGCAGAATATGGTTTAACACCAGATAAAGGCTTTAGCGTAGCAGACAAAACCCTCGACTGTTTAAGCGAGGTTTATGACGCACAAGGCTCACAATACTGGGTGATTGAATACCAAGGCAAAGTGGTCGGCGGCGCTGGTGTAGCCCCGTTACCTGGCAATGATGGGGTATGTGAATTACAGAAAATGTATTTTGCCCGCACTATTCGCGGCCAAGGTATGGCGAAGGCAATAACGGGCCAATGTATTGAATTTGCTAAACAGCAAGGCTATCAATCAATGTATTTGGAAACCACGGCGGTATTAGTTGAAGCATTGGCCCTGTATGAAAAGCTTGGCTTTAGTCATTGTCAGCATTTAGGCGAAACTGGCCACGATGCCTGTGAAATCGCTATGATAAAACCAATTTAGTGATTTAAAACACTCATATTGCACATTTTTTACTCACTCTTTCTCTCTGCTAAATGATAGCGCTTTGCAAGGACACAAAAGCTTGTTAGCCTCAGATTAAGCACATTCCATAGGAGGATGAAATGGAATATCAACGTATCGCACATTCTAGCCTTGAGGTCAGTAAGATCTGTCTCGGCACCATGACTTGGGGTGAACAAAATACTCAAGCAGAAGCTTTTGCTCAACTCGATTATGCTATTGGGCAAGGCATTAACTTTATTGATACCGCAGAAATGTACCCTGTACCGCCTAAAGCTGAAACTCAGGGCGACACTGAACGAATTTTAGGTAACTACCTCAAAGCCCAGGGCAACCGTGATAATTTGGTTATTGCGACTAAAATAGCCGCACCAGGTGGTAAAAGTGATTATATTCGCAGTGATATGGCACTCGATTGGCGCAATATTCATCAAGCTGTTGATGATTCATTATCACGCTTGCAAATCGACACTATCGATTTATATCAACTACATTGGCCGGATAGAAACACTAATTTTTTCGGCGAAATGATGTATGAGCATGACAAAGAAGAACATTACACTCCTATTTTAAACACCCTTGAAGCCTTAGCTGAAATAATTAAGCAAGGTAAAGTGCGTTATATCGGTATTTCAAATGAAACCCCTTGGGGGTTTATGAAATACCTAAAATTAGCCGAAAAGCATGATTTACCCCGTATTATCAGCGTGCAAAACCCTTATAACTTGCTTAATCGTAGTTACGAAATCGCGATGTCTGAAATTAGTCATCGTGAAGATGTGCCGTTATTAGCCTATTCACCTTTAGCCTTTGGCGCATTAACCGGTAAATATGAAAATAATCAGTGGCCAGAAGGTGCACGCCTGACTTTATTTAAACGTTTTGCCCGCTATAACAGTACCCCTATGGCGCTAGAAGCCACACAGGCTTATATCGATTTAGCTCGTGAGTTTGGGTTAACACCTACCGAGATGGCCTTGGCATTTGTGAATAGCCGCAAATTTGTCGCCTCTAATATTATTGGCGCCACTGATTTACATCAGCTAAAGCAAAATATCGACAGCCACAAGGTGAGCTTATCGGCAGAGTTGATGGGCAGAATTAATGAACTATCGGCTTTATATCGCTTCCCTTGCCCTTAAGTTTATTAGCCTAAGCGCAAATGCGATATTGAGCTTATTGCCACAAAACCTTGCATTAGGCATCAAGATCACAGAAGATCTTGATGCCTTTTATTTTCAACATAGAACCCCTATTTATGAAGCTTGCATCGTCTGTTGTTTTATTTGATCATCAAGCGTTACGCGATCAATTCCCAGCGCTAAAACAGACCATTGGCGATCATCCTTTGTGCTACTTAGACACAGCAGCAACCAGTCAAAAACCCCAAGTGGTGATTGACGCGATGAACGAGTATTACCAATTCAATAATGCCAATGTGCACCGCGCGGCTCATCAATTGTCAGCAAGAGCGACTCAGCAATATGAAGCCGTACGTTTGCAAGTAACCGACTTCATTAATGCATCGCAATCTCAAGAAGTTATTTTCACCCACGGCACCACTGAATCGATCAATATGGTGGCCTTTGGGCTGACGTCACAGATAAAAGCGAATGATGTCATTTTAATTGATACTGCAGCTCACCATGCCAATATCGTGCCTTGGCAAGAACTGGCAAAGCGCACTGGTGCAGTAATTAAACCGATACCACTCACCGCAGATGCCCAACTTGATATGACAGCATTTGAGCAACTATTGCTGCTTAAGCCTAAAGTCGTCGCCATCAGCCATGTATCAAATGCACTAGGCACAGTAAACCCGATCAATGAGCTCGTCGCCAAAGCCAAAGCTGTTGGTGCCTTAACCTTAGTGGATGGTGCTCAGGCAGTTGCCCATTTATCGGTGGATGTACAACAAATTGATTGTGACTTTTATGTGTTTTCTGGCCATAAAATGTATGGTCCAACTGGTGTGGGGATTTTATATGGTCGCTATAAACAACTCGATCAACTAACTCCAATGCTCACTGGTGGCGAAATGATCAAAACAGTGAGCTTTAATCGTACTGTATTTGGTGCACTACCTAATCGCCTTGAAGCTGGCACTCCAGCCATTGCTGAAGTGATTGGTCTCGGGGCCGCCATCAGCTTTTTGCTCCAATTGCCGCGCGAACAACTGCTCGCACATGAACAACAATTGATGCAATACTTACAGCAACAATTACAAAAGCTGGGCGATATTGAATTGTATGGTATTGCCCCTATCAATGTGGGTGCTGTGGCCTTTAATTTACAAGGTGAACACCATCAAGATGTAGGGATTTTACTCGATCAACAAGCTGTTGCGGTTCGCTGTGGTCATCATTGTGCCATGCCGCTAATGGCTAGCCTTAATTTAAATGGATGTTGCCGAGCATCGATTGGCATCTATACTAATAAGCAGGATGTTGATCAATTTATTCATGCACTTAATGCTGTAAAAGAGTTATTGTTATAGTCATAAGGCACAACAGGCTGATCCTAACGCATCTTTTATCTACAGCCGAGGTTAATTGAATTACCATGTTAAACCCAAGCATCACACCTTCAGCGCAATTATTTTTACCATTATCAGATGAATTAGTTGATGCTGTTAACCTCATTGAGCAAGCGAATAACTGGCAAGATAAATATCGCCAAATTATGTTACTCGGTAAATTAATACCGCCATTAGCGGCAGAATTTAAGCACCAAGACGCACAAGTAAAAGGCTGTGAAAGCCAAGCTTGGTTGTACCATTACAGGTTAAACGAACAGCATTTTTATATCGCCGATAGCGATGCTCGTATCGTAAAAGGCTTAATGGGATTATTACTGGTTGCTTGCCAAGGTAAAACCGCAGAGCAAATACAACAATTTGATGTAAACCAGTATTTTGCCCACCTTGGACTCAGTGGCCAATTAAGTCCATCTCGTACTAATGGTTTAACTGCATTAGCGCAGGCCATCGTGGCCTATACACACGATGTTGGCACCTGAAACACTCGCCAGCACTAAGGAATAATAATGCCTCAAAAAGTCTGTAACCAAGCTCGCCGTCATATCTTAAAAGGCCTTGGAGCAGCCACATTATTAAGCCCTTTAAGCTCCTTTCCAGCATGGGCAGCTAAACCACACCGTTTATACGTAGATGGGTTATCTTTTTTACCTACCGACATCAATGATGTAAAGGCCTCAAAACTCGATGCCTTTATTGCCGATATTTCAGCAGTAGAAACCATTGAACAAGCCGATGGCACTAAAAACTATAAACGCACTTATCAAGCCTGCATCAACAGCATTAAACAAGCGGCAGACTCAGTCATAGCGAATCCCGATGTGTATCTGCAAGGACTTACAGGGACAGATATAAGTAAAGCCAGAACGCAACAAAAAACAGCGGTGTTTTTTCAAATTCAAGGGGCTGATTGTGTTGAAGATGATGGTTTAAGCAATGAATGGCGGCAATTAGACAATTTACATCAACAGGGTTTACGGGTACTGCAACTGACACACCATTATGGTAATCGTTATGCTGGTGGTGCCTTAGATAATAACGGCTTAAATAGTTTAAATACGCCATTAACATCTGCAGGCAAAGAGCTAATAACAGAGCTGAATCGTAAAAATATTCTTATCGATGTCAGTCACTCTAGTGCTCAAACAGCCCTTGATACTGTTAAAGCCAGTCAATCTCCTATTATCCAAAGCCATGGTGCTGCGCGCGCGATTGTAAACAATGCCCGCTGCTCACCTGATGAAGTGATCCGTGCTATTGGCGATAGCGGTGGTGTTTTTGGGGTGTTTATGATGAGCTTTTGGCTGACGAACAAACCTGTACCCACGATTGAAGACTATATCAATCAACTGGCTTATATTGCTAAAGTTGGCGGATTCGATAGTGTCGCCATTGCCAATGATTTTCCACTTCGCGGCCAAGAAAATTTATTAGCGTTAGACAACGATAACAGCGAAGGAATAAAAGAATACTTAGAATGGTGGCACAGCCTAGAAGACAAAAATGTATTAGGGTTTGATGTTGAGCCAAAGCATGTGGTTATCCCCAAGCTCAATAATATTGACCGCATGAGCCGTATCGACGACGCCTTGAAAAAAGCCCGTTTTAAAGCCACTGATCGCGATCGTTTTATGGGTGGAAACTGGCAAAGAGTATTAAAGCAAGTACTGGTTTAGAGCGGCAAAGTTTAAGGCGTGAATGTTGAGATTAACTGCAACTCAACAATAAAAAGGGCTGAATAATCAGCCCTTTTTTGTCGATTGATTAGGTTATCAATTTAATTGTCGATTTAGTGCAGTTTAAATGCCAGCACCCGCAATTTGTCTTGCTGGGTTGAGCACTTCAATGGCTTTTAAATAAGCCAACAAACCATTCACTTGTGTGCTTAAATCGCCTTTACTGGTATCTATGGTTAGCTCCGCAGATACTGGTACTTCGTAAGGTGATGAAATACCAGTAAAGTTACTAATTTCCCCCTTACGAGCTTTAGCATATAACCCTTTAGGGTCTCGTGACTCACACACGCTCAATGGAGTAGATACATGCACTTCAACAAATTGGCCTTGGGGAAATAACGCCCGGACACGATCACGCTCTTCACGGGTAGGCGAGATAAATGCCGATAGCACTACTAGGCCTGAATCCACCATCAATTTAGCGACTTCGCCGACACGACGTAAATTCTCATCGCGATCATCAAGGCTAAAACCTAAGTCTTTACACAGACCATGACGAACATTATCACCATCGAGCAAATAGGTATGAAAACCGTGTTCAAATAACGCTCGCTCTAATGCGCCTGCAAGGGTTGATTTTCCTGAGCCAGATAATCCAGTAAACCATAATAGCACTGGATTTTGGCCCTTTTGGGCTCCACGGGCAGCTTGGTCAATGGCATGTTGATGCCAAACAATATTGCTCATCACTACTCCTATCGAGTGGTTGTGACACCACACTAAATACTTTTTTAAAACGGAAAGAAATATGGGATCGAAAAGATAACCACTAGGGAATATACAATTGATAACGGTAAACCTAAGCGAACAAAATCACTGAATTTATAATTACCAGCATTAAAGACCATAAGATTGGTTTGATAACCGTAAGGCGAAATAAAGCTCGCGCTGGCGCCAAATACTACTGCCATAATAAAGGGTCGGGTATCGACACCAAAACTGGTTGCAACAGCAAAGGCAACCGGGAACACGAGTGCTGCGGCGGCATTATTGGTAATTAACTCTGTAACAATTAAGGTGATCAGATAAATGCCCACAAAAGCGGCAAACACACCATAACCATTAAACACACTTAACATCGCTTGCGCCATGACATCTGCTAAGCCTGTGGTAATCATCAAGTTAGCTAAGCCCAAGGCACTGCCTACAATCACCACGAGTTCTAATGGGAAACGACGTTTAAGCTCAGTTAAGGTTATTGCGCCAATCGCCACGTAGCTAAGTAACAATAAGACTAAACCTTTGGCTAAGGGCAATACTTCTAAAATACTCGCCGTAATGGTTAGTGCAAACCCGATCAAG
This sequence comes from Shewanella vesiculosa, assembly GCF_009994065.1. Classification (NCBI taxonomy): domain Bacteria; kingdom Pseudomonadati; phylum Pseudomonadota; class Gammaproteobacteria; order Alteromonadales; family Shewanellaceae; genus Shewanella; species Shewanella vesiculosa. Next base: position 255,318 of record NZ_JAACSD010000006.1, on the reverse strand, counting down.
ACCCAATTACCGCGTTTACTATCTAAACGGACGCTTAACTCTAAGCCACTGATAGCAGCAAAGTCGGTGGTCAAATTAGGACATTTAGAAAAACGGTCACCAGGGGTTAATAGTAATACATCACCCGGTTGTAACACTATGTCGCCAAGCCCACCTTTTAACGGCAAATGTCCACGACGAATAGCCATTACTGCAGCATCAAACACTTCACGAAAACGCGAATCTTTCAAGGTTGTGCCAACTAGGCTCGATGATGGCGCTAATACGGCTTCAACCAGGTTTTGGCCTTTTGCATGCTGCTTACCGAACCATTCTAAACCATCAAACTGATGCAATAACTCAACCGACTCAACCGCACCACTAAAACGTAAAACGTCATCAGCTTGCAGCACCATTTGTGGTGGCACAGGGCAAATACGTATACCGCTACGTTCTAATTCAACTAAGTAGAGCTTTTTCAGCGCCCGCAGACGATTTTCGAGTACGCTCTTACCCACTAAACTCGACGTTTTAGCCACATGCGCTTCCAACAGATAAGGCAGAGACTCATCTTCGTTTTCTTCACGTCTGTCAGGTAAAAAGTTGGCCATAATGGTCAGCACTATTAAGCCACTAATGACCACTAATGAGCCGACTTGTGAAAACTCAAAAAAACCTAGAGGCTCAAGACCGGCATTTTCAACAAAGGAGTTAACAATCAAATTGGTGGAAGTACCAATGAGCGTAAGTGTACCGCCCAAAATGGCTGCGTAGTTTAACGGCAGTAACAACTTAGATGGCGCATGCGCTTGATTACGGCGCACCACACCAATTAACGAGGCGACTACTGCAGTGTTGTTAGTAAACGATGACAACAGGGCTGTCGATACACCTAACTTAGCTAGAGTAGAAAATAACGAACCTTTACCTATCACATGGCTTAATTTGCCTAATAATGAGGTTTTTTCCAGTGCTGTAGCGGCAAGCACCAACAGCACTAAAGTGATCAGTCCGTTATTGGTAAAACTACCCAATGCGACCGTTAAATCAACAAGCCCGAGCAGATAACAAAGTAATGAAGCGAAGAAAAACATGGCAGCCGGTTTTGCAAGCCCAGCAAGAAGCCCACCGACCAGTGCTAACAAGATAATCGCTAACAACCACATTTCGCTCATTATTTATTTTCCAAGTACGCTAATATCGCGCGCGTTCCAATGTGGATAATGCTTACGTACTAACGCATTAAATTCGACTTCAAATGCACTAAACTCAGTATGACTTTGCTTGTCACCTTGATGACCACTCACAACCATAGCGGCGGCTACAGTGGCATTAGATAGGCGATCAATTAAAATCATTCCACCTGTATCACGCACTAGGCTATAAGCATCTAACACTATTGATTCAGTTAGATCTAACTTAACTCGTGCAATGGTGTTTAAGCTTAATGTCGATGCTGCACTGCGTTCAAGGGTATTCACATCGGTGATGTATTCAATCTCACTCACCACGGCTTGAGTTTTCTTACCCGCGACTTTGACATCATATAACTGACCGATTTGTAATGGTTTTTCATCCATCCAGACTAAGTCTGCCACAATATGGTTAGCAATGTCTGGCGCAGTTGCTGGATGAGCCAGTAAATCACCACGAGAGATATCAATCTCATCTTCAAGGGTAATGGTAATGGCTTGGCCTGCTACCGCTTCTGGTAAATCACCGTCAAACGTCACAATACGCGCAATTTTACTGCGCTTGCCCGATGGCAGAGCGACCAGCTCGTCACCCACTTTAATAATGCCTGACGCTAAGGTGCCCGAGAAACCACGAAAATCGAGATTAGGACGCAGCACGTATTGCACTGGGAAACGAACCGGTAATTCGCTCAGTTCACGCTGGGTATCAATAGTTTCAAGTAACTCAAGTAATGTGCCACCTTGATACCAATCACACTGAGTGCTGCGATTAACCACGTTGTCACCATTCAAGGCTGATAACGGCACGTAGTGAATATCTAAATCACCAAAATCTTTTACAAAGTCAGTAAAGTCAGCTTGAATTTTTTCAAACACAGTTTGATCAAAGCCAACTAAGTCCATCTTATTTACCGCAACGACAAAGTGACGTAATCCTAATAAAGAGGCAATAAAGGCATGGCGTTTAGTTTGGGTTTGCACCCCATAACGTGCATCAACCAAAATAACCGCTAGGTCACAGGTAGATGCACCCGTTGCCATGTTACGCGTGTACTGTTCATGACCTGGAGTATCAGCAATAATGAACTTACGTTTTTCACTGGAAAAATAGCGATAAGCGACGTCGATAGTAATGCCTTGCTCACGCTCAGCCTGTAATCCGTCTACCAATAACGCGAGATCAATGGCTTCACCTGTAGTGCCCATTTTAGCGCTATCACTTTTCAGGCTTGCAAGTTGATCTTCATAAATCTGGGCGCTGTCATGCAGTAAACGGCCAATTAAGGTACTTTTACCATCATCGACACTGCCACAAGTTAAAAAACGCAGTAAGCCTTTATTCTGCTGTAATGCTAAATATTCTTTTACACCGTGTAGTTGGATCTCTGCCGCCATGCGGTCAGTATTAGTTTTTGCTTGGTCCATAATCTTTCTCACTCAAATTCGTTCGCATGCTGGATAGGTAAAATAACCCTGTTCAATGACTTAGAAATAGCCTTGACGCTTTTTCTGCTCCATTGATGCACTTTGGTCTGAATCAATTAAGCGCCCTTGACGTTCACTTGAGCGAGTTAACAGCATCTCTTCAATAATTTTCTCTAAGGTATCAGCTTCTGATGGCATCGCCGCGGTTAACGGATAACAACCTAAGGTTCTAAAACGAACTCGTTCAACCGATTCAACATCACCCTCTTCAATAGGCATACGATCGTCATCTTTATAAATGAGCTGACCGCCTTTGTTCACTACGGTACGAGGCGCAGCAAAATATAACGGCACAATTTCGATGTTCTCTTGATAGATGTATTGCCAAATATCCAGCTCGGTCCAGTTTGATAATGGGAACACACGAATACTTTCGCCCTTATTTACCGCGCCGTTATAAGTGCGCCATAACTCTGGACGTTGGTTTTTCGGATCCCAGCGGTGGTGTTTGTCACGGAACGAATAGACCCGCTCTTTCGCGCGAGACTTTTCTTCATCACGACGAGCACCGCCAAAAGCAGCATCAAATCCATACTGATTTAACGCTTGCTTTAAACTTTGAGTTTTCATGATATCTGTATGTTTAGCACTGCCATGGGTAAATGGGCCCACGCCTTGTTCAACGCCTTCTTGGTTGGTGTGAGTCAACAACTCAAAACCAAATGCTTTAGCTTGCGCGTCACGAAACGCGATCATCTCTTTAAATTTCCAACCGGTATCAACATGCAGTAATGGAAATGGAATTTTACCTGGGTAAAATGCCTTACGCGCAAGATGCAACATAACCGATGAATCTTTACCAATAGAATAAAGCATCACAGGGTTACCAAACTCAGCTGCAACTTCACGAATAATCTGGATGCTTTCAGCTTCCAGTTGTTGTAAATGGCTTAACGAACGGCCTGCCATGATGATTCTCCATTACCTAAATATGCTGCAAAAAAGCAGCGGGTTAAATTATTTGACTACAGCGCCTTGGCGACTGAGTCTAAATCTGTTTTTTGTTGCGCTGTAAGTGGGTCAAACCAATTCAAGCTGTCAGCTAATTCAACGACTTCACCGATAATCATCAGCGCAGGCATCTGCAAGGCAGGATCGGCGGCTAATCGTGCCAGCTCACCTAATTTACCGATAAACCGCTGTTGTGATGAGGTGGTGGCGTTAGACACTATCGCTACTGGCGTATCAGCACTGCGGCCAGCATTAATCAAACCATCACTGATAATATTAGCGTTTAATATACCCATATATACCACTAAGGTGTTGTTAGAGTTAGCATAACCTTGCCAATCCATCGGGCGGCTCGCTAACTGGCAGTGACCCGTAATAAAGGTAACGCCTTGAGCATAGTCACGATGTGTTAGGGGAATACCGGCGTAAGCTGCTGTGCCGCTGGCCGCAGTAATGCCAGGAACCACCTCAAAAGCAATACCCGCTGCCACTAAGGTTTGTAACTCTTCGCCACCGCGGCCAAAAATAAACGGATCGCCGCCTTTCAAGCGCACAACATTTTTACGGGTAAACGCTTTCGTCACTAATAGCTGATTAATGTCTCCTTGAGCAGCACTGTGTTTACCTGCGCGCTTACCCACAGCGATTTTTTCAGCATCACAAGGGATTAAATCTAAAATATCTTGGCTCACTAATGCGTCATACAGCACAGCATCAGCATTCTTTAGGATGCGATAGGCTTTTAGCGTTAGCAGTTCAACGTCACCAGGACCTGCACCAACTAACCACACTTTGCCTTTGGCTTTTTGCCCCAGCATAGATACTAATTCCATCACATTTACCTCAAGATATTTGACCATGATCGAATATAGCGTTTTCTATATTCCATATACAATAGTTAATAGTTAGTTTTTATAACTAAATAGAATATGAGATTATTTGTTTGCTGTTTAATCGATGTCATATGCAAAAATGTATAAAATGATCCACTAGAATCAAAACAATTGTTAACTTAATTCGACAAATCTCTAGCAATTGATGACAATGAACTTCGAAAGATACTCATACTAAGAATCACATTAAAATTACTATTAATTATGCTTATGGATGATGCAATGATAAAAAGCACACAATATCTTGGACTCTCGTTGTTGTTATGGGGTTATAGCTCGATAGCCCTTGCAGAAGATTCTTTAGTCGACGAACGTGTAAAAGGAGAGTTGGCAACATCTGAAAAGCCGTTTGTGATCACTCCGCACAAAGCTAATTATCTACTTCCTGTTACCTACCAAACCAGAACCAACTCATTGCCATTTGAAATTAAATACCCAGATGAAGATTTCAGCATTGATAACTTAGAAGCAAAGTTCCAAATCAGTTTTAAGTTTCCGATTATGTATAACGTTTTTGGTGATAATGGCCATTTGTTCTTCGCCTACACCAACCAATCATATTGGCAAGTTTACAATGAAGAAGCTTCATCGCCATTTCGTGAAACCAATCATGAACCTGAAGTATTTATGTTATTTAATAATGATTGGAAAATTGCTGGCTTTACCAACTCATTTTTAGGTGTGGGGGCTGTGCATCAGTCTAATGGTCAAACCAATCAATTATCGCGCAGCTGGAACCGAATATACGGCAGCGCAATATTCGACCGTGGTCCTTTCGCTCTGGGACTTAGAGTGTGGTGGCGTATCCCTGAAGATGCAAAAGAAGACATTAATTCAGCTAAAGGCGATGACAATCCAGACATTGGCAGTTACATGGGTAACTTCGAACTGACGGGAGTATACGGCTTAGATGAGCACCGCTTTACCATGCTACTGCGTAACAACTTACGCGATAATAATCGCGGTGCAGTTGAATTGACCTGGAGCTACCCGATTATTGGTACTTTGCGTGTTTATACTCAATATTTTAATGGTTACGGTGAAAGCTTAATTGATTATAACCATCATAATCAACGAATTGGTATCGGTATTGCGTTAAACGATTTGTTGTAACACAGCCACTCAATATCAAAAAGGTGACCACATGGGTCACCTTTTTTATTACCAATTTGTTGAAATCACCAAGTGACCTTATTTTGTATTGGCTTTACTGTTGACCTTAGAACCAATGACTAAGCCTTTATCAGTAAAGTCTACCGACATCTGTAAACGCATGTTGTAGTCTTTTAACATAAGCATTTCTTCTGGCATTGGTTCGCCACTCATTTCGACCATATCAACTAACGGGGCAAACATTTTCTGATAATCAACCGCCATGTTAAAGAATCCGTTAGACTCAAGCGATTGCTTATACATTAAATCAGCAAGCTCTGTGCCTCTGTCTCCAGTATAAGCCACTAAATGATTGCCCTTGATGGCTAATTTAGCGCTCACACCAAGTTCAGGAGGTAACATCAGCATTGGGGTAATATCAACCGGATCGCCGTTATCTTTTAAGTCGATATTCGCAAGAGGCGGATAAAATGGCTTAAGCATGTCGACTAACATCATCGGTTTTTCAGCCGAGACACTGATTAATGCATCTAACGTTTCAAAGCTAGGTTGGCCATTATTGTCAGCTAACTTGTAATCGGCAAGTGTCACACTAATGCCTTTAACGCCATTAGCCATACCTGTCATCATTCCCAACATAGCAGGATTTAACTCGCTCAACTGTAATTGCATTTGAGCCAACGCAGCACACTGATATTGCGGAGTTTGTAAATCGGTCCACACCTCATTCAATGCTGGTGCCAGTTGATTAACATCAACCCCCAGCGCAACCGATAAGATGTTGTCATGACCTTTAGTGGTAAATGATGGCACAAAGCCACGCATTTTATTTAATGCCGACAGGATGACTTGGTTGTTACTCTCAAACACCATAGAGGCATCAATGTTGCTTTCTTCACGACTAATCGAATATGAGTTTAATCCCATAACACTGCGCGGCCAGTTAGCTGCTATGCCATTTAACTCAGTTTGACACACAGGTGTTTTCAGTTCAGCAAATGGATCTTCGCCCTCAATTTCAATCATTTTGGTCATTTGCTTGGCTAGCATGTTACCGTCTGTTGACGTCAGACCTTTAACCAGTTCAACATGGTTAATAAAGCTTATGCTGTCTTGCATAAAACCATGTGCATTCGCGATGTCTTGCAATATGGTCGTTGCACTAATTGGATGTTCAACTTTCTTTTCACCCAATGCAGTTTCAAGTAATTCAGCTTGGTTAAATGACGTATTCAATGTCACGGTTAACCAGTTATCTTTAACAGCAAAGACGATATCTATGTGTTCTTCATCATCTGCATTGGTTAATGCATACCCACGATACTCAACAGAACCAGACTGACCTACAGTGTGAGTTAAGCCACTTTCCTGCTCGGCGCGATCAAGTTCCGCCCAAAATGCTGCAGGATTACTCAACTCAATTTTCATTACCGGCAATGCGCCTAAGGTATAAAAATAACTCTGAATGGTATCGGGTAAACCGTAAGTCGATAGCAAGGTTTCTGGTTCAGACAATACGCTCATGTATTGCTTGTATAAACTGACAAAAAAGCGCTCTTTTGCTGATGAATTCTCATCTAACGGCAGCATTTTATCAACGTCATAAGCTTGATAATTACCTGCAATGCTATACAAATAATCTTTTAACGGAAATGGAACCAGCTGCCCAGAAAACGCTAATGTATCAGCAGGGATATAGTCCAACATGGGGTCGTTTTTAACCACTGACGTCCCTTGTTGTGACAAAAGATATCCACCAGCACCAACAGCCAATACCACAGCAGCAATTGCCATTTTATTCATTTATAAACTCCAATTTATATTATTGTTAACTCTTCCTTGAAATGAGTTAGCATTTGAAAATTTGTTATCTTTTGAGATAAGTATTATCGATTCCACCGATAAACTGCGGAATAATTTAGCACTAAATGTTAACAAACGCATTAAACCTTACCTTATTGCATACGACTTATGCAGCAAAAACGAATATCGCACTATCAAAGCACGACATTATGCTACCAAGTTTAGAAGTCAATAGCACAAGTTTAGTCATGGCGAGGGGGCGTAAAAAACAGTAAGCAGATGATAAATTAAAAGTCGGTTTTCCCGATAACTCTTCAATAGAGAGTTATCGGGAACAACCTAATCGATTGCTTATACGCTAACAAGTCAATCAATGTGCTCGAGGATGCGAGCGAAGCTTTTGAAGGTACTTGGATTGCAAAAACAATCCCAAAACGTCAACAAAAACCATCTACGGGGACTTCTAAATTTAGACTACTATCGGCGCGGATGCATGAAAATTTAAATAAAATTTAATTCTTTTTTATTCATGCTAAGTAAATTAATCAATTAGCGAAAATACTGTGTATTCCATCGCCCAAAACAGCATCAATCGCACCAGTCATATTGTGGCGATAACCTATTACGATGTGATGAAATAAGAGTAGATTGCAACAAAGTTCAATCTTATAAATGATTGAAAATCGGCTTACGAAATACGCCTTATTAAACAGAAGCTCATTAACAGAAAGAGTAACCTAGCAGCACAGCAAAGAGTAAACACATTCATCTGCATTTGACTGCGGATGAATGCAATACTTTACGGTAAATAGCTTAAGCCTAAATATCGAAATGCAAACCACATTCACGCTGTAAACCATTAAAGCGCGTGTCTTCTTCAGACATGCCTAACTCCAGCGGCTTACTTGAGTGAGTATCACCAACCGACACATAGCCTTGTTCCCACAATGGATGATATGGCAAGTCATGCTCGGTTAAATATAGGTGCACATCTTTATTGCTCCACTCAATAATAGGCAATAACTTAAAGCGTTTACCGCTAATGGCCAAAATTGGCAAGGCTTCACGAGTACTAGACTGACTGCGGCGTAAGCCCGCAAACCAAGTACCAACATTGAGTTCAGCTAATGCACGCTGCATAGGTTCAACTTTATTGATGCGGTTATATTTCTCCAACCCATCAATCCCCTGCTGCCACAGCTTACCAAAACGCGCTTCTTGCCACGCCTGGGTTTGGCCCGCTTGGTACACTTTAAGATTCAGGTTTAAGCGCTCAGTTAACTGGTCAATAAATTGATAAGTCTCAGCAAATAAATAACCCGTGTCAGTTAAAATTACTGGAATATCACTTTGCGCCTGAGTCACCATGTGCAGCATCACTGCACCTTGAATACCAAAGCTAGACGATAGCGCATGCTCACCAGGTAGGTAGGCTAAGCCCCAAGCCACTCGCTGCTGCGCCGTTAAGCCTGCTAAAAACTGGTTAATCCTTTCTAGCGCTGCAGTTTGCTCAGCTTTAGGCGCTGATAACAACGCCTGCAATTGAGCCGGAGTGATAGAATGATCGACGGCTGCACTTGTTGATGCAGTCGTTACCACGTCATTACGCATGAAAATCCTTAGCGGCGTCATTAACCGCCTTCACTACGCCAATGCGCACAGTGAAGTTACCAAAGGTTTCGCCAGCATCACGTTCGGTGGCATAACGGCCAAACAAGCCATCCAATTCTGCTAAAATTTCAGCTTCTTGAATGTTTTCTTTATGCATTTTATTTAACCGCGTACCTTCAAAGCTGGCACCTAAATACAAGTTATAACGTCCTGGAGCTTTACCCACTAAGCCAATTTCGGCGGCAAATGGACGAGCACAACCGTTTGGACAGCCCGTCATACGTACCACAATTGATTGCTCACTAATGCCATGTTTCGCCTGTAGTGCATCGATATGATCAATAAACTCAGGGAAGTAACGCTCAGCTTCAGCCATCGCTAATGGGCAAGTTGGTAGTGCCACACAGGCAATTGAATGACCGCGTGTACCACTTAACACTTGACCTAATAAGCCGTGCTTGCGCGCTAGACCTTCAATTTCGGCTTTATCTTCTGCCGCAACACCCGCAATAATCATGTTTTGATTAGATGTCATGCGAAAATCGCCTTTATGGATTTTAGCAATTTCACGTAAACCCGTTTGCAAGGTTTGGCCAGGCATGTCTTTAATACGGCCGCTTTCAATAAATAAAGTTAAGTGGAACTTGTTATCGATACCTTCAACCCAGCCATAACGATCGCCGCGATCACCAATGATCACATCACGCTTTGGCTCAAAGTTAACCCCAGCACGCTTTTCCACTTCCGCTTTAAAGGCATCATATCCGTGGTCAACAATGGTGTACTTCAAACGCGCACGTTTACGGACAACACGGTTACCCCAGTCACGCTGAACTGTCATTACCGCTTCGGCAAACTTAGTCACATCCTCAGTTTTAATAAAGCCAAAATCGTCAGCTAAGCGTGGGAAGGTTTCAACTTCACCGTGGGTAGAGCCCATGCCGCCGCCAGCAACCAAGTTGAAACCAACCAATTCACCCGCTTCTGCTACCGCAATAAAACCAAGGTCGTTGGTGTATACATCAACATCATTATGTGGCGGAACGGCGACAGCCATTTTAAATTTACGTGGCAAATAGGTTTTGCCGTAAACAGGTTCAACGGTTTCGGTACCTAATAGCTTCTCTTCATCTAACCAAATTTCAGCATAAGCGCGAGTGTGTGGTAATAGATGATCCGATAAATGCTTTGCCACCGCATATGCTTGCTCATGCAGTTTAGACTCAACCGGGTTTGGGTTACACATCACGTTACGGTTTACATCACCACAAGCAGCAATAGAATCAAGTGCTGCGCGATCAAGACCTTGGATCAAGGTTTTTAGATTACGCTTAGGAATGCCGTGGTACTGAAACGTTTGACGCGTGGTTAAACGAATGCTGTTTGAGGTGGTTAGCGTAGATGAAATTTTATCCACTTCTAACCATTGTGCTGGAGTACAGATACCACCAGGTACCCGTGCTCGTAGCATAAAGCTATGCAGTGGCTCTAACTTTTGCTCTTTACGTTCATTACGTAAATCGCGATCGTCTTGCTGATAAAAACCGTGGAATTTGATCAACTGCTGATCGCCATCACTAAACGATCCTGTTACTTGGGTATCTAAACCCTCTTGGATATCACCGCGTAAATAATCACTGTCGATTTTTAAGTATTCGTTTAACGCTAACTTTTGCTCACTCATGGCCTAGGCCTCTCTTAATTCTGTTCAATTCAGTAGTGCGATTGGGTTGCTAGATTTGTGCTAACAACCGAGGTCGAATTTAGTACACGTCTTTTTGGTAGCGTTTTTCACTACGTAGTGTTTCAAAGTAAGCTTCTGCGTCATCAGCACTTAAGCCACCCTGTTCAACCGCAATATTGACTAATGCTTGATGGACATCTTTTGCCATACGTTCTGCATCACCACAGATATACACATGGGCGCCATTTTGTAGCCACTGCCACAACGTTTCGGCTTGTTCTGCAATGCGATGCTGAACATACACTTTATGAGCTTGATCGCGTGAGAAAGCCACATCTAAACGCGATAAATCGCCATTTTTAAGGTACTGCTGCCACTCAACTTGGTACAAGAAATCTTGTTCAAAATGCGGGTTACCAAAGAATAACCAGCTATCACCCGAGGTGCCGTCAGCTGCACGTTGCTGCATAAAGGCGCGGAAAGGCGCAACACCAGTACCAGGACCCACCATGATCACCGGTGTGTTTGGATTTTCGGGTAAACGGAAATGGTTATTAGACTCAACATAGACTTTAACGTGTTGGCCTTCTTCAGCCGAGGCTAAGAAATGCGATGCCCCACCAAAACGAGCTTGGCCTTGACGTTCGTCTTCAACCAACGCGACCGTTAAGTGTACTTCTGCTTCCACTTCGGCTTGGCTAGAGGCAATTGAATATAAGCGTGGCGTGATTGGGCGCAACATATCAACTAACTGTGTCGCGCTTACCTTTGCCGGATAAGCAGCCACTAAATCGGCAAATTGATGTTTAATAATAAATTGTCTGATGTGTTCTTTGTCTTCACAAATGGCAGCAAGTTGTGCATTACCACTCAACTCAGCCCATGTTTTCACTAAGCCTGGGTATAACTGAGTTAATTCTTTCTTATCGGTTAACGCAGCTTTTAATGATACTGACTCTTTCGACACTGTGACATTATCGTCTGCAGCTAAACCGAGCGCGGCGATCACTTCATCAACAAGTACTTCGTTATTGCTAAACCACACACCTAACGCATCGCCGACTTGATAAGTTAATCCCGACTCGCCTAAGTCAATTTCAACATGGCGTACATCACGATCAGAACCTCGACCAGTAATTTTTTGGCTTACCAATACTTCAGCGGTATAGGGATTTTGCTTGGTGTATTCACTTTCACCCGTAACAGATGCGGCACCAATTGACACCACATTTGCACTTGAGGCTTGAATGTACGGCTTAACAGTTTCGACAACACTGTCCTGCCATTGTTGTGAAATATCTTCATAGTCAACATCACATTCTACCAAAGGTAATAATGATGTTGCCCCTAATGCACTTAAACGCGCATCAAAGTCTTTACCTGTTTGGCAGAAAAACTCATAGCTTGAATCACCTAGCGCTAACACAGAATAATGTAGCTTATCTAATTTAGGGGCACGCTTTGAAGCTAAAAACTTGTGTAACTCAATGGCATCATCAGGCGCTTCACCTTCACCATGAGTGCTGACAACTAATAGCAAGATGGTTTCTTGCTTTAACTGACGCACATTGTATTCACCCATTGATGTCAAATTAACCGCATAACCTTGCGCCTGCGCTTTAGCCGCTAACTCTTTGGCAACACCACGGCCGTTACCCGTTTGGCTACCGTATAAAATCGTAACTGTTGGGGCTGTACTTGTCTCTGCTGTCGTCTCGACACCGCTTTGACCATGATTAGCACTCGCCGCTAGATAACCGCTGACCCATGCGAGCTGAACTGAAGATAATTCTGATGTGAGTTGTTTTAGCTTATCGATTTGTCCTTGAGACAAAGGCGAAGCTAAAGCTGAAAGTTCTTTTAACAACATAAGACGGCCTTATAACAGTGTAATGTGGAACAGCTTACTCCTGAGTATCAAAACAAAAAAAGAATAAAAGATAATTTTTTATTCCATTTAGGAATATGCAAAGTTGTTTTTTTAAGCTACAAAAGTGTGGCGCAGTTAAAAGTTTTTAAATTACCTCTATTTAAAACCAAGTAATTAGCCCAAAGGCACTTGTACCGAACACGCTTCCTGTCGCAAGCTAGGAGGTTCAATTAACTGATGAATAATGTTCAGCTTGATTGTTCTCTGAGTAAAACGACGTGCAAATACAATGTAACTATGTCAGCGTAAAGCCATTGATTAAATAGTTTACCCGACTTCAATGTTTACATGCTGCACTTTTTCTATCATTAAAGTGTCCATGTTAGGCTGTAATACTCAAACGGAATGGTCTATTGGTGGGGAACAACAATAGACGGTCTTTTTATCAACCATCAGGAAACAGTCATGCAGATTGGAATACCGAGAGAAAGTATCGAAGGTGAAACTCGAGTCGCCGCGACTCCAGCCACTGTGATACAACTAATAAAACTCGGCTTTAGTGTGGCAATTGAAGCACAGGCAGGTGTGAAATCAAGCTTCGATAATGCTGCATTTGAAGCCGCTGGGGCAGATGTTGTCGACAGCGTCTATCAAGCGGACTTTATTTTTAAAGTCAATGCGCCAAGTGATGAAGAAATCGCTCAAATGAAGCCAGGCACTACCCTGGTAAGTTTTATTTGGCCAGCACAAAACCCTGAGCTTGTTGAAAAACTGTCAAGTCACAATATTACTGTGATGGCGATGGACATGGTGCCGCGTATCTCACGCGCACAATCACTCGATGCTTTATCATCGATGGCCAACATTGGTGGTTATCGCGCGGTGATCGAAGCCGCTCACGAGTTTGGTCGTTTCTTTACTGGGCAAATTACCGCCGCAGGTAAAGTCCCACCAGCCAAAGTATTAGTTATTGGTGCTGGTGTAGCCGGTCTTGCCGCTATTGGCACAGCAGGCTCGCTAGGCGCCATAGTTCGCGCATTTGACACCCGCCTTGAAGTGGCGGAGCAAATTGAGTCAATGGGCGGCAGTTTCTTAAAGCTTGAATTTGAAAATAAAGAAGGCGGATCGTCAGACGGCTACGCAAAAGTGATGTCAGAAGAATTTATAGCCGCTGAAATGGCGCTCTTTGCCGAACAAGCTAAAGATGTCGATATTATTATCACCACCGCATTAATTCCGGGTCGCCCGGCGCCAAAACTGATCACCAAAGACATGGTCGATACCATGAAACCTGGCTCAGTGATTGTTGATTTAGCGGCAGCCACGGGCGGTAACTGTGAATATACCGTCACTGGTGAGCGCTTTATTACTGACAACGGCGTCAAGGTATTAGGTTATACCGACCTGCCAGGTCGTTTACCGGCGCAATCGTCACAACTTTATGGCACTAACTTAGTCAACTTGATGAAGCTAATGTGTAAAGCCAAAGACGGTAACGCAGTACTCGATTTTGATGATGTAGTAATGCGCAATATGACCGTGACCCGTGGCGGCGAAATTACTTTCCCACCACCAGCGATTTCAGTGTCTGCCGCGCCGCAAAAACCAGCTGCCAGCATCGAGCCTAAAGCGGCGAAAGTCGATAAAGCACCGTCAAAACTTAAATACATTTTAGGTGTGTTAGGTCTTGCCGGCTTTGCAGCAGTCGCTTCGGTTGCCCCCGCTGAGTTCTTGTCGCATTTCACCGTGTTCATCCTAGCCTGTGTGGTGGGTTATTACGTGGTGTGGAATGTGTCGCACTCATTGCATACGCCGTTAATGTCGGTCACTAATGCGATTTCAGGCATTATTGTGGTCGGGGCGTTATTGCAAATAGGTCAAGGTTCAGCATTAGTCACGGCGCTTGCGTTTGTCGCGGTGCTTATTGCCAGTATCAACATCTTTGGCGGGTTTACCGTCACTCAGCGTATGCTGAAGATGTTCCGTAAAGATTAAGGAGTTATATCGTGTCTCAAGGACTGGTTACAGCATCTTATATCATTGCCGCGGTGTTTTTTATTCTCAGCTTAGCTGGATTATCAAAACAAGAAACCGCCAAGAATGGTAATTTATTTGGCATTATCGGGATGGCGATTGCACTCATTGCCACCATCCTCAATCCTGCTACAAGTGGCGTAGAATGGATTATTCTTGCCATGGTTATTGGTGGATCGATTGGTATTCGCTTAGCATTAAAAGTTGAAATGACTGAAATGCCAGAGCTAGTGGCTATTTTGCACAGCTTTGTGGGCTTAGCAGCAGTATTAGTTGGCTTTAATAGCTTTATTGATATTCAGCCACATGAAGTGTCGGAAATTGTCGTCGTTATGGGACAAGATCTCAACACTACGCTCGAAACCGCAAAAGCGGCATTTGCCCAAGCAAGTCAAGCTCAACAAACACAGCATTTAACCGGTGCCATGCTTAACATTCACTTGGTCGAAGTGTTTTTAGGTATCTTTATTGGTGCAGTTACCTTCACCGGTTCGATTGTGGCTTTTGCTAAGCTACGTGGTTTGGTGTCATCAAAAGCGTTAATGCTGCCGCATCGTCATAAATTAAATTTATTGGCTGTTGTGGTGTCGTTTATTCTGATGGTGCTATTTGTTCAGGCTGGCGGTGCAATCACACCACTGATTCTGATGACATTGATTGCGTTTGCATTTGGTTGGCATTTAGTCGCATCAATTGGCGGTGCAGACATGCCAGTTGTGGTGTCTATGCTGAACTCATATTCAGGTTGGGCAGCAGCAGCGGCCGGTTTCATGCTATCAAATGACTTACTGATTGTCGTCGGTGCACTTGTGGGCTCGTCGGGTGCAATTCTGTCTTACATTATGTGTAAAGCAATGAACCGCTCGTTTATTTCAGTTATTGCCGGTGGTTTTGGTAATGACAGTGTTGCCTCTTCAGGCGATGACACTGTTGGCGAATACCGTGAAACAACCGCTGAAGATGTCGCTGATATGCTAAAAGCATCTGATACCGTCGTTATCACCCCAGGCTATGGCATGGCTGTGGCTCAAGCTCAGTACCCTGTCGCTGAAATCACTAAAAAGCTGCGAGCGTTAGGTATAAAAGTGCGCTTTGGTATTCACCCTGTAGCAGGTCGTTTACCTGGTCATATGAACGTACTTCTTGCAGAAGCTAAAGTGCCTTATGACATAGTGCTGGAAATGGACGAAATCAACGAAGACTTTAGCAGTACTGATACTGTGCTAGTCATAGGTGCCAACGATACGGTTAACCCCGCAGCGATGGAAGATCCAACTAGCCCTATCGCGGGCATGCCAGTATTAGAAGTATGGAAAGCACAAAATGTCATTGGCTTTAAACGTTCAATGAATACGGGTTATGCAGGTGTACAAAATCCATTGTTCTTCAAAGACAATACGCAAATGTTGTTTGGTGATGCTAAGGACAGTGTTGAGGCGATTCTTAAAGCCTTATAAGGTTATCTTTTAATGCTAAAATACCAGCAGTTTGCTGGTATTTTTTTGTTTAAGAACCCGCTAAACTAGAACGATTAGACTCTATAGGATTATTGATGACACCGCAGGACGTCATTACTCAATTACAGCTTGAACTTGCGCAACAAGAGCAAAAAATCAAGCAATTAGAGTATGAAAATAATCGGCTTACTCTATTGAATAAACGAGTAAACGAACAACTCAGTGCCACGCTTGATCGCACTGGCTTATGTTTGTGGGAGCAACATATTCCTACAGGCAATTTAACTATTTTTAATCAACAATGGGGACACCTCCTCGGTTTTACTCGCGAAGAGCTACCCGCCCATATCGACAGCTGGAAAAACAATCTCCACCCTGAAGATAAAAACTGGGTTATCCAGGCCTTTGACAACCATGTTGCAGGTAAAGCCGAAACCTATCACGCCGTGCACCGGATGATACACAAAGATGGCAGTGTTTCTTGGGTTTCTGACCGTGGCCGTATTGTTGAATATGACATTGACGGTAAACCGCTGCGCATTATGGGCACCCATATTGATGTCACTAAAGAAAAACGTTACGAGGAAGATCTCGCTAAGCGAGCTCATCGTGATCAGTTAACTCATCTCCTCAATCGAAATGCTCTCATCGAAGTATTTGAGCAAGGAAGAAAAGCTAACCCTCCCCATAAGGGCGCCCTTTGCTTCATCGATTTAGACGGTTTTAAGATGATTAATGATCGCTTAGGACACAGATATGGCGATAGCATATTAATCCATGTAGCAGATCATATTTGCCAAGTATGTGAGCAGATTTTTAGTACTACTGATAGCGCCCAGTCTCAACATCACTATGTGGCTCGATTTGGTGGTGATGAGTTTGTTATTTTAGCCCATTCCAATAACGTTGAATTATTAACAACCATGGCTAAAACATTGTTATCACAGTATCAACACCCCATAGAATTAGAGGGAGAAACCATTAAAATTGGCCTCAGTATTGGTATCAGTCTATTTGATGAGTTAGACCATTTTTCGAATGTTTGCGAGCAGGCTGATAAAGCCATGTACAGTATTAAAAAAGATGGCAAACATAACTTCTTATTTTGGTAAATACGACTCTCAAAGTAGCGAGCCTTGGTAACTTAAGCCTTAACATGACGATGATTAATCTCAATTCGCTTAAGCGTGCAAGTTAATTAAATAAGCCAATCTTATGCGACTAGGATATGCTGCAGACTTAAAAGATGAGTTCAACGCAAAAGCCTAACTGGACAAAATAGGTAAGGAATTGATATATATGGAAATGCATTATTATCTGTCACTAAAAGCCATCTTAAACCGTTACCATGCTTAGCCTAATCTGGCTATCGACATAGTCATCGGGTGAGTGTATTTGGCGTTTTACAGTAAACTCTCGCTCAACTACTGATTTTATTAATTACTTTGTTTGCCCTACGCTTTCGCTTTCTTGTTACTGAATGTTGAGTAACAAATACCATATGCGACAGCAGGCAACTGACCAATAAGAATTATTGTTTATGTTTTTATCACCTTATTTTACCAAGCAAGATCAAAGCGTATTTATTTCGGCTCAACAAGCCAGTGACTTCGCAAAAAAAATCGCTGGCGATTTTAATCCTATCCATGATGTGGGCGCTAAACGTTTTTGCGTACCGGGCGATTTATTGTTTGCCCTCGTGCTGACCCAATATGGCTTAAGCCAAAATATGCAATTTAAGTTTGCTGGCATGGTAGGTGACAATGTTGAACTTCACGTTGATAAGAGTGTTGGCGAAAAATTTAGTATTAGTGACACCAAAGGTAAAGAATATCTGCATATTCAACGTCAAGGTGAAGTGTGTAAATGCGATATACAAACTGCCGCATTCATTCAAAGCTATGTGGCTTTTTCAGGCTTAAATTTTATTCATGTACTTGTGCCAATGATGAAGCAATACAAGGTAATGATTAACCCTGATCGTCCATTAGTCATTTATGAAAGTATGTCTTTTCATTTAGATAACTTTGATTTCAGTACTATCAGTTTGCATTTGGTTAAGCAAAACTTAGTCATTGATGGTAAGCGTGGTGATGTTACCCTTACCTTTGAACTGCAAAGCGAAGGCAAGGTTATCGGTAGCGGTGTAAAAACATTAGTATTAAGTGGATTACGTGAGTTTGATGACGAGAAAGCACAAGACATGTGTGACAGATACGAAAGCAGAAGCTGGAATAAGTAAACAGTAACTTCATCGTAGAAGAAATACCATACCGTAATGATATCTGCTCGATTCAGTATATTGAAGGCTCAGATGCCAATACGGGATGGTTGTTTCGATGCGGTATTGATCATAATGTCAATTTGAACATCGATTTGTTACTAACAGGGTAAAAATTTAAATAGCCAAACATTTGGTGCATATAACAACTTAGTCAAATATTGTGTATGACTTATTGTTAATCTACGCTGCTATCTTGCAATAAAACCAATGCACTATTGCCGATAAGTTGTTCAACGCATTGGCGTCCTTTCTCAGCAAAATGACTCATAGCAACCTCACTCACAACATTAAGCGAATTTAGCTTTTTGATGTTTTGATCAGTACTGGCACATAAACTGAAAAACAGTTGTAAAACTGCTTTTCGATCAGGTTGTTGCATCACTTCTCCCCATGATTGCTCTAATACCTCTAGCGAAGAGAAATCGAGTCCTTCAATAAAAAACTGCCCAATACGTTGATCTAAACGCACTAGGAATTCTGTTTTACGAGGAAAGTGATGACTAATACCCGTACGACTGATCCCGGTGGCAGCAGACAACGTGGTATACGACATCGCCTCAAAACCAATCGTGAGTATTTGTTTAAAGGCTTCATCTAAAATTTGGTTAACGGTTAACTCAGTTTCAACTCGCGAACGTTTGGCCATAAACTTGGTCTCTCTAATTATTTTTGGTGCAAGAGCTTACCAGACCAAACTAGAAAATTCTGCTATGAATTAGCAAATTTACAACATATTTAACCGTACAATATCCAGATAGACAGGATAAAACAGAACATTATCGCGATAACGATTTATTTACCTCTTTAAAATCAAAGGTTATTAGAAAACACTATAGAATGAACTGCATACGGTAAAAAATAAGCGCAATAAGCGTTTACAAACTACTTTACCGTTGAGAATTGATTTTTCAACCATCGCTGGGATTCAGCCTTACCCATTAAACGATCCAAAGTCGGTGACAACACTTGGATGAGTTCGGGCTGACGCCAAAATATATACCCAGGTAGAGACTGAACTGCGCTAAAAGTACGTTGGACTAAGCTAGAAAACTCGCCCATGTCACGCGTAGACCATAGCGGCATTAATGGATAAACTGCGGTGATAAAATCTTCATAGCGAGTAAAATCGAGCAATTGCTGAGCATTATAATGGCTGAGCACTATTTGAAGTTGTGGTGCACTCCAATGTGACAAATTACCGCTGTCATTAATAAGTGCCAGATTACGTCGATGAAACTGCTGCCAAGCTAAATCGAGCTGATGATAATGCTGCGCAATCTGCCACAGAAGGTACAAATCGGCTAGCCACTCATGCTGATATTCGCTTAAAGAGGAAGGTAAAATAGTGCCTTGCAAGGTAATATTATATAAATGACCTATTTCATGCCACAAGGTTAATTGGGCTTGTTTTACTAATGGCAATTGATAAGTGACTAAACCAATAGAGCCACTCTGCTCGAGCATGTCTCTAGCTCGATTAATCACAATAACCCCTGCTACAGTGTCATGTTCAGCAACCAGTGCCATCGCACTTTTACGCCCTATAGCGCGGCGAATATTGGCAACAGAAAAAGCCGTTTGTTGTTGTAATGAAGCAGGGAGTAACCCGACACACAGCTCAAGGGCAGGTAAATAACACACGAGTGCTTGTTTGGAGGCGACAGGGATAAAATAAGCTTGGCGAATCGTCTGATCCGCCAAACTATCTACTGCACTGATCTGAGTGGTGATGACAGGGTCTATCGCCACAGATTGACTGACACTTAGCTGGCCGGCATTAACAAAGTGACAAACCAATAACATTGCGCAAGCAAGGCTAAAGCTTAATAACCTGAGTAATGCCCCTTGCCAGTATCTAAGCATCGACTACTTTTGTGACATAATATTTTGAATAATGGCAGTAGTGGACACCCCATCTTCAAATCCAAGCACCTCAACCTTACCGCCAGCGGCAATGACTTCAGCCCCGCCCGCAATGTCTTCCACTTTATAATCGCCACCTTTAACCAATGCATCGGGTAACAAGCGCGCAATAATCCGTTGTGGTGTATCTTCAGAGAATGGCACAACCCAATCTGCCGATGCGAGTCCCGCTAACACAGCCATGCGACGATCAACAGGGTTAACCGGACGTCCTGGGCCTTTTAAGCGTGTTACCGAGCTATCATCATTCACAGCCACGATAAGACGATCGCCCAAGGCTTTGGCTTGTTGTAAATAGCTCACATGGCCAGCATGGAGAATATCAAAACACCCATTGGTCATGACAATGCGCTCACCGCGTAAACGGGCCTGATCCATGGCATAAGCTAATTGATCTTCAGTCATTACGCCAAAGCCAGACTCGCCATGATTAAGCGCCAGTGCCTGAATCAGTTCAATACGGCTTACCGTTGATGTACCTAACTTACCCACAACCACACCTGCGGCAGTATTGGCAATCGCGCAAGCTTGCGCCAAAGTTGCACCTGCGGCAATCGAAGTTGCTAAAGCAGAAATCACCGTATCACCAGCCCCCGTAACATCGTGAACCTCACGGGCAACGGTTGGGATGTGCAATTCTGGTTGGTCTTGCGACACTAACGTCATACCCTTTTCTGAACGAGTGACTAAAATCGCGCCAAAATCGTGTAACTTAATCAGTTTTTGGGCTTTTTCGATTAAATCATCTTCGCTAGTAACGCTACCAACAACCGCTTCAAACTCACTCATATTGGGGGTTATTAATGATGCACCATGATAACGGGCAAAATCATGTCCCTTAGGGTCAACTAAAACGGTTACCCCTTTAGCACGAGCTTTAGCGATAAACTCTTTCGGTTCATCGATAGCACCTTTGGCGTAATCTGACAGCACCAATACGTCAATATTATCTAAAATGGCTTCGCTTTGGGCGAATAATGCTTGGCTCGTGGCTTTATCAAATTGCTCTTCAAAATCTAAGCGGATCAACTGCTGATTACGTGACAATACCCGCAATTTAGTAATCGTCGGCTTGTCTGCTACCGTTAACCACTGCGGTTCAACGCCAAACACTTTTACCCCTTGGGTTAATGCTTGTGCGGTTTCATCTTGACCAACAATGCCCGCTAACTGGACATGTCCACCTAATGTCGCAATGTTTAATGCCACGTTGGCGGCGCCGCCGGGTCTATCTTCAATTTGATTAATTTTAACAACAGGTACAGGGGCTTCGGGGGAAATGCGTCCCGTAGGGCCTACCCAATAGCGATCTAACATCACATCGCCGATCACTAAAACGCGCGCATTTTCAAAAGCTGGGAGAGAAACCTTCATGGTGTATTCGCTGTCTTGTAAAATTTAACCGTGATTGTACCTAATTTTCATCAAAATATGAGGTAGAATAACAAATAATTTTTGTGAACTAGACGAGTTGTCCGTGGTCGAGAAAGCCGAATTTTCTTCTGATTTATATCATCCTAAACACTGGCCTATATGGTTTGGCGTCGGTTTAATGCGTTTAACTTTGCTATTACCTCTGTCTTGGCAAATGAAAATCGGCCGTGGTATTGGTCGATTAGTCATGAAAGTGGCGGGCGGAAGAACCCACACCGCTAAGCGTAATATCGATTTATGCTTTCCAGATATGAGCGATGCTGACAAACAGCAACTGCTTGAACGGACTTTTGAAGAAACCGGTAAAGCGGTATTTGACACCATTAACGCATGGTGGTGGTCAAATGAACGCGTGCAACAACACATGACCATTAAAGGCACTGAGCATGTTAGCCAAAGTTTAGACAATGGCAAAGGGGTGATTTTATTTGCAGTGCATTGTTTACCACTTGAAATGGGCGCGCGAATATTTGGCCAGTTTGCTCCGGGAATTGGCGTGTATCGTCCACATAACAATCCGGTGATGGAATACTTACAAGTTAAAGGTCGCTTACGTTCAAACAAAGGCTTAGTGCCTAAACGTGACGTTCGGCAAATGATCCGCAGTTTGCGCAGTCCTGATGTTATTTGGTACACCGCCGATCAAGATTTTGGTCGTTCGAGCGCCGTATTTATCCCCTTTTTTGGCGTCCCCGATGCCGCCACAATTACAGGCGCAACGTCACTGGCAAGACTCGGTAAAGCCAATGTGGTGCCTTTTTTTGTTGAACGTAATAGCGATGATAAAGGCTATACCCTTGAAATCATGCCGCCTTTAGAGAATTTTCCTGGCGACAATGAAACAGACGACGCCATTCGTGGTAACCAGATTGTTGAACAGCTGATTAGCCGTAATAAAGCTCAATATATGTGGCTACATCGTCGTTTTAAAACTCGTCCAACCGAAGATACCCCATCGTTATATGACTGATGTGAGTTAATTGAGTGAGATGTTTGCTTATAAAGCGCCTTTGGGCGCTTTTTTTATCGCCTCATTATGCCATGGGTTATCTCAAGGCCATCTAAATAACCGTACTTAGGCACAATGAGTGCTCCACCCCAGACAAATAACCCTCCAAGCATCTCACCCATAAAATCAATCTAGGTTTTGTCGTGCAGCTAAATAGGCTAAAAATCTTAACCCTCTCGAGTCAACGCTCACGTTTAGGGGACTAATATCGTGTGAGCAAACCGAACAATAATAACGATTAAAATATTCTTATTGAAACCGTTAAGACGACAGATTAGAGTTTAGCCAGTGTGTTTAGCTTTCTAAAGGATTATATGATTGCAGCAATTATAGGTGCGACGGGGTTAGTAGGTAATGCCTTGTTAACTCGCATCATTGAAAGTGAACAGTACAGTAAAGTCTTGGTCATTGGCCGTTCGGAACCAAATTTAGTAGAACACCAATTTGGTGAGCAAAAGGTGCAGTTTATTGGCTGCCAACTTGATGAGTTACATGAGCTTACCTTGGACGAAAAAGTTGATCATGCATTTTGCTGTTTGGGCACCACAATCAAACAAGCTGGCAGTGAAGAGGCCTTTATACAAGTCGATAAATTAGCCGTAGTAGCGTTTGCGAAACTCTGCCAAGCACAAGCGAATCCTGCGCTTAAATTTATGGTGGTAACCGCATCGGGCGCGGACGCTAAATCAACTGTGTTTTATAATCGAATTAAAGGTGAAGTCGAGCAAGCACTGAAGGCATTATCTTTACCCGTTCTGAATATTTTTCAACCGAGCTTATTATTAGGACCGCGAACGAATAGGCGTTTACTGGAAGATATTGGCCAAACCATTTTTGGTGGCCTATCATTTTTATTTATCGGACCTCTTCGTCAATATCAACCCATTGATGCGAAAATGGTCGCAGAGTCGATGTATCAGGTCGCGTTAAAGCCTCAGGTAGCCCCTGCGACTCAGATCATCAATAATGCCATGATGCATCGTTATTAAGACTACTCTCGACAACTAGGTACGTTTATGACAAGTTAATACACATGTTGTTCAATGTTAATAACGTAACGGGTAAAGATAACCATAACGTAAGGAGAATGAGCATGAGTGATGATAACGATTTAACCTTAAATGAAGTCTGTGAAATACTCGACAAAAGCCCTACTACGATTAAGCGTTATGCTCGCGAAAATTTACTGCTTACTGAACAAAACGGTAACGTACTTAGTTTTAGCAAAGCCGAGGTGATGCGTTTAGCATGTTCTGAACGATAATCCTTTGTTTACCTCTATGACTAAAAATCCCCAAACTGTTAAAACAGTATGGGGATTTTTATTAGCGCGTTAATATGAGTACTCTGTGACTAACGAGATGGTGATTGACGAGTGCGTTATTAAACCAGTTGATTATTAAACCAGCCTTTTACGCCACAAGCCTGCACAGGATTGCCCCATAAGGCACTCATCACACAACAACTAATCGCCAAAGTCATCAAGTAAGATATTTTCCGACTCAACCCCTAAACTTTCTAGCATGGCTATCACTGATGCGTTCATAATCGGAGGGCCACACATATAAAATTCGCAGTCTTCTGGCGCTTTATGCTGCTTTAAGTAGTTTTCGAATAACACATTATGAATAAAGCCGGTATAACCCGTCCAGTTATCTTCAGGAAGTGGATCAGACAAAGCAACATGCCATACAAAGTTGTCGTTTTCAGCGGCTAGTTGATCAAAATCTTGCTGATAGAACACTTCACGAGTTGAACGAGCACCATACCAAAAGCTCATTTTGCGCTTGGTTTTGACACTTTTTAGCTGATTAAAAATATGCGACCGCATCGGTGCCATACCAGCACCACCACCAACAAACACCATTTCAGCATCGGTTTCTTTGACAAAAAACTCACCAAATGGGCCAGAAATGGTCACCTTATCGCCCGCTTTTAAATTAAAAATATACGACGACATTTTACCTGGTGCCATACCTGCTTTAGGCGGCGTTGCAATACGCACGTTTAGCATTATCATCCCCTTTTCATCGGGGTAATTGGCCATTGAATAAGCCCGTAATACGTCTTCATCAACGGTAGACACTAAATCAAACAAACCGTACTTAACCCAGTCACCACGATACTCCTCTGGAATATCAAAATCGGCATAACGTACTTCATGGGCCGGAGCTTCAATTTGAATGTAGCCACCTGCTTTAAATAATACCTCTTCACCGTCGGGGATTTTTAATAACAGTTCTTTAATAAATGTCGCTTGGTTATTATTTGAAATAACCTCACATTGCCATTTTTTAACCCCAAAAATTTCTTCATCAACTTCAAGATCCATGTCGGTTCGCACTGTGACTTGGCAAGCCAATCGGCAACCATCTTTGGCTTCTTTTTTAGTAATATGATCAAGTTCAGTCGCTAAAATATCACCACCGCCGGATTTCACTTTCACGCGGCATTGGCCACAAGTACCACCACCACCGCAAGCCGATGGAATAAAAATATTCTGCCCAGATAATGCGCCCAATAGCTTGTCACCCGCAGGAGTTCGTACACTTTTGCTGGCATCACCATTAATGCTGATTGTAATATCATCAGTGTTCACTAACTTACTTTTGGCAGCTAAAATTACCACCACTAGCAAACTTACCACTATGGTAAACATGCCAATACCTATTGCCATTTCCATTAAATAACCCTTCTCTTTACTGCGTTATAACGTAATGCCCGCAAATGACATAAAGCCCAGAGCCATCAAGCCGGTGGTAATAAAGGTGATACCAATACCTTGTAACCCATCAGGAATAGCATGAAACTTCATTCGCTCACGCAATCCCGCTAATAACACAATCGCCATCGCCCAACCCACAGCTGAACCCGCCGCAAATACCACAGACTCAGTAAAGTTATAGTCACGGTTAGCCATAAAAATGACCCCAGCGAAAATGGCACAATTCACCGTTAATAACGGCAAAAAGATCCCCAATGACTGATATAACGTTGGAATATAACGGTCTAAAAACATTTCTAAAATTTGCACCAACGCAGCGATTACCCCAATAAAGGTAATCAACTGTAAATAGCTTAAATTCAGCTCAGGAAACCCAGCCCAAGCTAATGCGCCTGGGGCTAAGATATTGACGTAGATAATTTGGTTTAATGGCACAGCCAGCACCATGACCACAATCACTGCAACGCCTAAACCAAATGCAGTAGAAACCTTTTTCGACACGGCTAAAAAAGTGCACATACCCAAGAAAAATGACAGCGCCATATTGTCGATAAACGCCGCTTGGATAAATAAATTAAGATAGTGTTCCATGCTGTTTCCTTATCCGCGCTTACGCTGAATGATTTTAATGACCCAAATCATCACGCCAATTAAAAAGAACGCGCTGGGTGGTAAAGTGAACATCTCATTGGCAAGATACCAACCGCCATTTTCAATAGTGGTAAATATGCTGTGACCAAACAAACTGCCACGCCCCAGAAGCTCACGAATAAACGCTACTCCCATTAAAATTAAGCCATAACCCAAGGCATTGCCCAAGGCATCAAATACGGCTAAGTGAGGAGGATGTTTCATGGCAAAGGCTTCTGCGCGGCCCATAATGATACAGTTAGTGATGATCAAACTGACAAACACCGACAGCTGTTTTGACAATTCATACGCCACATCTTGTAACACCATATCGACAATAATCACCAACGAGGCAATCACCGTCATTTGCGCAATGATCCGTACACTATTAGGAATAAAATTGCGGATACTGGAGATAATCAAGTTAGAAAATACCAACACAAAGGTCACAGCAAGTGTCATGACGAATGCGGTTTGCATCGAATTACTGACCGCTAAAGCCGAACAGACACCTAATACCTGCATTGCCACTGGATTATTAGCAAAAATAGGTGATGTCAGGATCTCGCGAGTTGAAGTGGTATTACTCATTTACTTACCCTCCGCAGCTAACGTGTGTAGATAGGTTTGGTATCCTTCTACGCCAAACCAAAACTCGACTAAGCGCTGAATGCCAACACCTGAACGAGTAGCACCACTTACGCCATCAATACCGTGAATGTCACCGTCTTTGGCGCCGCCTTTAATCACTTTAATGGCAATTTTACCTTTATCATCAAATAGCTTTTTACCTTGCCACAAAGCTAACCACTGTGGGTCGGTAATGAAATCTGCAATACCAGGGGTTTCACCATGTTCATAAAACACGATATTTTCGATAGTGTTTAAGTCGGGTTTTATCGCCATATAACCGTAAATAATCGACCATAAACCTTTGCCATAAATCGGCATAACAATGCTGGCAAGTTGACCATTAGTGTCATACACCTCAAAAATACGAATGTCAGTCGCCATGGTTTTAATTTTGGCGATATCCTTTTTCGGCTTGATAGACGTTTCTGGGTTAATCGATGCCATGCGTTCGTCAAAATCTAGTAAATTGGCTTTTTCAGTGACCTTGCCGGTCGCTAAGTTAACCATCTTAGGTTTCACTCGTTGAGCAAATAACTCACTAAAGTCACCTTGGCTAATGTCGATATCTGCTGCCTTTAACACAAACTGCTGCACTTCTTCACGCTTTTTAGCCAACTTACGCTCTTTTAAGATCTCAACGGTACCTGTGATCATAAATGAGCAAACTAGACTTAAAATGATAATAAAAACCATTGTTCCAGCGATGCTATCTTTCTTAATGGCCATGACGTTTTAGTCTCCGTTTAATATTGGCACGTGCGACTAAGTAGTCGAATAACGGTGCCCATAAATTAGTAAACAAAATAGCCAACATAATGCCCTCGGGCATTTTTGTATTCAGTAAGCGAATAATAATGGTCATAAAACCAATCATAAAACCATAAGCAAACTTGGCTTTACGGGTATATGATGCCGTTACTGGATCGGTGGCCATAAACATCATTCCCAATGCAAAACCACCAGTGACTAAGTGCCATGTCCACGGCATTGCCGCCATCGGATTTCGGCTAGAACCAAAGTAGTTAAACAGCACCACGGTAATGATCATTCCCAGCATCACACCAGCTACCACACGCCAATCAGCTACGCGAGTCAGTAATAAAATACCGCCACCAATTAAAATGGCTAAGGTGCT
This sequence comes from Shewanella vesiculosa, assembly GCF_009994065.1. Taxonomy (NCBI): domain Bacteria; kingdom Pseudomonadati; phylum Pseudomonadota; class Gammaproteobacteria; order Alteromonadales; family Shewanellaceae; genus Shewanella; species Shewanella vesiculosa. Next base: position 227,469 of record NZ_JAACSD010000006.1, on the reverse strand, counting down.
GGTTTCACCAACCGCGCCTGGGGTAAAGCCTAAAAAGGCATTCCACCAGCTAGTGTCGGTCAACACGCTAAACCAACTCACATCGATAAAGCTTAATTTTTTTGCCGCGGTAAGGGTTAATGTGGTGGCACCAGAAAAGCCATCAACGGCCACAAACTGACCTAACGCCACCACCTCTGTTGGATATGCAAAATAAATAAACGCATAGCCTGCTAACGCAGGGTTTAAAAAGTTATACCCCATGCCACCAAACATTTCTTTGGCCACGACCACCCCAAAACTAAGACCTAAAGCCACAATCCATAAAGGTGTCGATATCGGTAAAATGAGTGAGAACAGTAACGCAGTGATAAAGAAGCCTTCGTGCAGTTCTTGGCGGCGCACTTTGGCAAACACCACTTCCCACATCAAACTGACCACCAACGCCGTTAAGTAAAATGGCACATAAAAACTGGCACCATAGGCGAACAAACTGATCAAGCCTGCGCTTTCTGTGAGTGAGCCGAACAATAAATTATAAAAGGCAAGTTGCCATACATCCGGCTGTGTTGCCCCGGCAATAATAGCCATTTGAGCTTGCAGACCAATGTTGTACATACCCACTAACATGGCAGGGAATAAACACATGCCCACAATGTGCATAGTACGTTTAACATCAATAGCATCACGAATATGTACATCACCTTTGGTGCTGCGGCCATTGGCGATCCACAACGATCGTAAATAGCTGCGCATCGAGTCGCCATGAGCGTAATAGCTGTCTTGTTTGCTGGGCTTTTTCTGTTGCTGACTCATTAACCTTCCCTCTCGATAATATCTAGGCAAGCACGAAGTTCTTTGCCAAAGTCATATTTTCCTGGGCACACAAAGGTACACAAGGCTAAATCTTCTTCGTCGAGTTCTAATGCGCCAAGCAATTGCGCTTCATCGGTATCTCGCACCACTAAATCGCGTACTAATAAGATGGGTAAAATATCTAATGGCATTACGCGGGCGAGTTGGCCATAGGCCATCATTGCGCGCGGAGATCCACCAGCATGGGTGGTAAAATCGAAGAGTTTTTTGGTATGACTAAAACCTGACATCATGATGCCGGTAAGGGAAAACTTACTGCTATCGTGGCGAACCCAAGGCAACAATTCTTGACGTTCATTTTCAGTCAATACACTGATTTGATTATGGAATCGGCCAAGATAATCATAAACGTCTACCGCGGTATGGCCAGACAACACTGAACCCGACACTATCCGTGATTGTTGTTGATTAATTTCATCTGTAACCCATTCACTGAGTTTGGCGCCCATTTGGGTGCGCACTAGTCGTGGTTTTAACACGTTAGGGCCAGCTAATGCCACGATGCGATCGGTATACAGCTCGCCAGTTAAAAACAGTTTGCCAAAGGCGATCACGTCTTGATAACCCACATGCCATACTTGGCGTTCAATACTGGCGGGTAACAAATAATGAATGTGGGTGCCGACTAATCCGGCCGGATGCACGCCGTTAAAGCGGTGCACACTCACTTTTGATAAGTCGTATTCGCTAGCTGCATCAGCTAATAATGAGGCACCATCGTCTTGGCATAAATACACTTGACCGCTTGTCAAAAACGTTAAGGCAAATAATCCAGCTTGAAAAGCCTGTGCTTGAGTGGCAATGATGACCCGTGGGTCTGGCGCCAGAGGATTAGTATCAACAGCGGTAACAAATATACCAGCAGGAGCGACATCTAATTGAGGTACGCGAGAAAAAGGACGTGTCCGCAACGCGGTCCATAAACCACTGCGAACTAAACCGTCTTTAACGGTTTGATTTGATAGCGCATGAATATCGACTGATCCAAGAATAATGGCAGGATCTTGCTTAGCATCGCAATCAATCACCACCGACTGCAGTACGCGACGGTCTCCGCGATTAATCGCGCAAACAACTCCGCTTGCAGGCGCGGTAAATAATACGCCAGGGGTTTTCTTGTCTTCAAACAGCACTTGGCCTTTGACGACCTTATCGCCGACTTCAACCAACATCGTTGGTTTTAAACCCACATATTCCTCACCAATTAACGCAACTTGGGTCGTTTTAGGGGCGTCATCGATTTGCTGCAGCGGTTCTCCAGCAATCGGGATATCAAGTCCGCGCTTAATAGTTATTACTGGATTGGTAACACCAGCCATCACATTCACCATCTAAAAATATTCGATAGCTAATGTTATATGTTTGCAACTACTAATATAGTAACTAAGATCACACTCCGGGCGAGGACTGTAATTTTGAAACATAACTGAATAGCAAAAATGTGAACCCGGTCAATTTATCATTCAGGATAAAACAATTTATGTAATTTTAATGTCAAAATGGTTTGTACATTCAAACTTGGTCACGCGGCTTGGTGGCCACAATCCTAGGCACAAATACTCACCTTAAATCTATGGCCAATTAAGGTATTCCCCCTTAACATATCCGCGCAAAACACCAGTAAAATGAAAGAGTATAGTGAATGCCGGATAACATTTAAGCCCAACAATAACCTTACATGAATCAGTTAGATTGCCGTATCAATCGGCCTTGTTCTAACAGGTACACGGCATCCATTTGCTCTAAAGCCGTTAAACGGTGGCTGATCATTAATAGCGTTTTGTGCTGAGCAAAATCGAGTAACACTTTAAGAATCTCACGCTCAGTTCGTTTATCAAGTCCTTCTGTCGGCTCATCTAGCAGTAACAAAGGTGCATCACGTAATAGTGCTCGAGCTACGCCAATTCTGCGCTGTTCGCCACCGGATAATTGCCGGCCGCCTTCACCTATCCAGCAATCTAATGGTGTATCACCTTGCAACAAGGTTTGCAGGCCCACTTTATCTAATACTTCAATAAAACGTTGATCATGGGCTTTTTTGGTTTCGCCTTGTAAGTACGGCAACGCCAAAGCTAAATTGTCACGTAAGGTACCGGAAAACAGATAAATACGTTGGCTTACAACAGTCATTGCTGCCCGTAAATTAATATCGCTATAGCCACTTATTGGTTGACCATCAAGCGTAATCGCTCCCTGCTGCGCCGCCCAATCACGGGTAATCAATCCCAATAAACTTGATTTACCACACCCTGTAGGGCCCAAAATAGCAACTTTCTCACCGGCATGAATGCTCAAATCTAAGCCTTGCAACACCGGAGAATGGCTATGATAACCAAAGTGAATATCAGTGATCTGCAAGGCCCCATGATAGGCTTGCAAATCACTATTAAGATTAAATACTACACTCGGTGTTTGCTCGGTAATTTCAGTCACCCGTCGCGCGGCAAGTACTGTGCTTGATAAATGTTGAAATGCACCCGCTATCGGCATCATCATTTCAAGGCTGGCCATAGTGGCAAATACCATAAGCGCCATCAAAGGTCCTGGAGGCGAGAGCTCACCCACACCTTGACCGGCAAAATACAACATAAGCACAACGGCAGTGCCATTGATTAATATCAATAACGCTTGGCTTAAGCCAGTGATATTGGCCATCGTCGTTTGCTGGCTAAATAAACTGTGCTGTGCTTGCTCAAGCTTAGCCAAATAGCGCTGATTAGCGCCAAATATACTTAGCTCAGCTTGCCCCTGAATAACATCGAGCAACTCTATTCGATATTGCCTTTGTGCCTGCATCAGTACTTGTCCTGGTGCCTTACCTAAATAATAAAATACCAGTGGTAAGATAAGCCAAGCAGCCAGTAATAAAGCACATAAACTCAAGGCTAAATGGCTATCAAACCATCCAAGAAATACCAACAAAGTGCCAATCATCATCAAGGACGCGGCCATTGGAGTAAGCAGGCGTAAATAGAGGTGATCTAAGGTATCAATATCCGCCACTAAACGATTGAGTAAATCTCCGCTGCGTAAACCTTGTAAGTTAGCCGCACTCAAAGGCAACAATTTATTCCATGCCCAAACACGCAATTGGGTCAACAATTTAAAGGTTGCTTCATGGGTGGCTAAGCGCTCACCGTAACGGCTTGCCGTGCGGGCGATAGAGAAAAATCGCACCCCTCCGGCAGGAGTGAAAAAGTTAAACGTTTGCGCGGTTACTACCGTCAACCCCGCTACAGCACTGGCAGATAAAAACCAGCCAGATAATGACAATAAACCAATCCCTGTCAGTAAAGTGATAAATGTGAGTAACAGTCCGACTAACATCATCAACCACTGGCGGCGAAACAAAGCAACAAAAGGGCGTAATACTTGGATAATACTGCGCGGGGTGGCGTCAACGGGTTGCGACATTAGCACACCTCCTGTTGTTGATTAATCATTTGCGACAATAAGCCGTCAACCTGTTGTAAATCATTAACATGGCCTTGTTGCACTACGCATCCTTTCTCCATCACCAAAACACAATTCATACTGTGTAAATCGTCTAATTTATGGGTCACAGTTAATGCCGTTACCGACTGCATCGCGGTATTTAAGGCGGCCAGCACCGATTGCTCACTTTGAGTATCTAAACTGGCTGTCGGTTCATCTAATAAAAATAACTTTGCTGGTTGCGCTAACGCCCGAGCTAAAGCAAAACGCTGCGCTTGGCCTACCGATACGCCAGCACTTTGATCACTAATAACTAAATCGAGCCCTAATGGATGTTGGATAACAAACTCACTGATATTGGCCTGTTCAAGCAACGCCATAATCTGTTCATCGTTCAATTGTGGGTTGGCCAAAGCAACGTTTTCTCTCACAGTGCCATGAAATAATTGCGGGTCTTGGCCTAACCAAGCCAGATGTTGACGCCATTGCGCCACATTAAGCTGTGATAACTCATGACCATTAATCAGTAATGAGCCTTGATAAGGTAAAAAGCCTAGTAAGGCATTAAGCAAACTGGTTTTGCCTGCGCCACTGGGGCCAACTATCGCCCACTGCTCACCAGCTGGTAACGTAAAGGATATCGGCCCAGCTAAACGCTGGCCATCTAGGCTAAACACTTCAACGCCAATAGCTTGAATACTGATACTGCTAGCAGAAAAAGCCATAGTTTCTGAGGTAGATTCGACATTAGTAGGTGTACTGACTTGATAATCAAGCAACTCGACCAGCGCTTCAGCAGCACCTATGGCTTGAGCTTTGGCATGATAATGAGTACCTAAATCACGCAGTGGTTGATAAAACTCTGGCGCTAAAATGAGCACAAACATACCGGTAAATAAACTAATGGGTACGCCATAATGACCAAAATCTAAATGGTCTAAATAACTAAAGCCAAAATACACCGCCAATACCGCAATCGACACAGCAGCAAAGAACTCTAAAACCGCTGAACTAAGAAAAGCCAAGCGTAATACCGACATAGTTCTAGCTCGAAAATCTTCCGAGGCGTGTTCAATATTAACTAACTCAGCCTCACCACGATTAAACAGCTTTAAGGTTTGCAGCCCTTTTAATCGATCCATAAAGTAGCCACTTAAACGCGACAACGCCTGCATATTTTTACGATTTGCATCAGCCGCACCCATGCCAACTAAAATCATAAACAGCGGAATTAATGGCGCGGTAGCCAACAAAATGATCCCCGCGGCCCAATTTAGCGGAAACACGCACACTAATATCAATAAAGGAATAAACCCGGCTAACATCATCTGCGGTAGATATTTAGCATAAAAGTCATGTAAATCTTCAACCTGTTCAAATACTAAGGTTGCCCAAGCACCAGCAGGTTTTCCTTTAATAAATACTGGCCCTAAGGCAACTAACTTATTAAGTACGGCTTGGCGTATATCTTCACGTAAACGTTTACCGGCCTCAAAGCTTATCCGTTCACGTACTTGTGCTAACAATGCGCGTATCAATAACAAAGCGGTAAGCGCAAAGAACTCACGACTCAATGCAGCGGGAGCGACCATATCAATAATCACCCCCTGCAAAATTTGCGCAATAAATAAGGCTTGCCCCACTATTGCGATGCCATTTAGCACGCCACACAACACAGATAATTTGAGGAAAATACCACAAGAGGATTGCTGACTTTTGAGCCATTTGGCTAATGACTTTTCTAACGACTTGTCCATGAAACTCCGGTAGCGTTATCGATGACCACTTTAAGCACGCAGTATCGCAGTACTGGCGTTGAGTTAACACTTAAAGCAGTGTAAATGTTATCTGATTCACATTTTGCTAATAAAGGCTTATGTAAAGATTAAATTTAGCGACATTGTGGCTAAAACGTATTCCATTCAATAAAGTATATCGTTTAAAAAGAGTCCGATGGATTGCAAGTCAACATAACTATGCTCATCACAAGCATGAGCAATAACATGACACGGCTTACGAGCAAACAGAAGGACTAAATGGTGACGGTAAGTTACTGTGGGTAACCCCGTTTATTGAGCACGACTATTGATCACGACTCTGGCCATATTTTACTAATACGTGCCAAAGTAACTTTAGGTCTTGTCGCTTTTTTGAATGTGCTCCACGCTCACTCCACGAAGCTGGTTTTTTTTGCAATTGATAGGCCGCGCGACCAATAATTTCTGCATTAATTAACTCATCTTCAGCAATGCTTTGAGCCAAAATAGGCATAGCAGCACCACGGAAATCATCGGGTACTTGCGCAACATTGATTTGCCGCCCTTGATGCCAATACAATTCAATTTCGTATTCATGGCACAAAGCAATCAATGAATCACCAATAGCCGTCCCTTTAAAGGAGGGATCCGCCACTAGCATAGCAATATCTTGATCCAGCGATACAGTGCCGTGAATTTGAGCTTCAATATAATGGTCTAAATTCCCACTTGGCACCTTGTCAAAACGGTGGCTCATGTCATCAGTCAAATGCTGACTAAAATAGTCAATCAGCTTACTCGGCTTAAGTCCTGAAATCCCCAACGCATATTGACGCTCAAAACTTTCACTGAGTAATGCCGCTAGAATTGCGTCAAAGCACTTTATGGTGCCCTTTTCTTTAGGCAATCGATAAGAGTCCATGTAACTAAAAGTACATCGTGATAAGACTTGAGGATGAGTGACTAAATAGCAGCTGCCAAAGCGAGGTGCTGGGCCTAGCGGACATAAACCAAAATCTAACGCACCATATTTAGGTCGATGCTTAATGCCAGAATAACAGTGCCCAAATAATTGGTTTTCCCAATGGTCACGAGACCCACCTAACTCGGGTGATAAATGACCATTAGACACGTGGGTTTCAAACTGGCTTTTATACACGCCATCACGAAATAAACCATCAACTACAGTGAGACCTCGGTTATCTATTTGATCGGGATGAAAATGCAATGAGACTCGACTATGTTGCGCCAGCTCACGCATAGCTAGCTGGAGTGATAAGGTTGAAATATTAGACATTAACAGCACATTTTTGATCACGGCATGAGCATGATCTCGCAGCTCATATGCCATTTTCTCTATGTGGGTTTGAGCCGTTAATTTCATCAGTAAAAGACACCTTATGGTAAACCAGCTCAGCTAAGTCGCTGAATATATTTAATACAAAACGAGTGATGATTTTATTGTATGTAATAAGTCGACTTTTAGCACTGATCCAAGTGTGAAGATTAACACGATTTCATTAAATCGCTGTATTTCGACATCAAAATCGACGCGTTTTAACGATTAAATAGCCCATTATGAGTCGCTTTATGAGGGGATATATCGCTGGCCACGCAGGGATTTGATAGCACTTATAACGGTTTTCAGGTAAGCTTCACGGCCGCCGTTAATGGCTACCTTTTATTCAAAGCAACAATGCGTTGCCCAAAGAGATTTTTCTATGAGTTTTTCCTCACTTGGTCTGAATGCTGCTATTTTAAAAGCGGTTGAAAAACAAGGTTACGACACCCCCTCTCCAATTCAAGCACAAGCAATACCAGCAGTTTTAGCCGGCCAAGATGTTATGGCAGCAGCACAAACAGGGACAGGAAAAACAGCTGGTTTTACCCTGCCAATTTTAGAACTATTATCTAAAGGTGAACGCGCGCAACGTGGTCAAGTCCGTGCATTAGTGTTAACACCTACCCGCGAGCTTGCCGCACAAGTACAAGAAAGCGTCGCAACTTACGGCATCAACTTACCGCTCAAATCGGCGGTAGTATTTGGTGGTGTGTCTATCGTGCCACAATTAGCTGCGCTCAGAAACGGAGTTGACATTTTAGTGGCAACGCCAGGTCGTTTACTCGACTTATGCCAGCAAAAAGCCATTAGCTTCAGCAAATTAGAAATTTTGGTGTTAGACGAAGCAGACCGCATGCTCGACATGGGCTTTATTCGCGATATCAAAAAGGTATTGGCACTATTACCTGCCAAACGCCAAAACTTAATGTTTTCAGCTACATTTTCGAATGAAATTCGTGAGTTGGCGAAAGGTCTAGTTAACAATCCAGTCGAAATTTCAGTCACGCCGCGTAATGCCACGGCAAACACTGTGACTCAATGTGTGTATCCAGTAGATAAAACGCGTAAATCACTGGCACTAATTGAACTGATTAAAACCAATGATTGGAAACAAGTGTTAGTGTTTTCTCGTACCAAACATGGTGCTAACCGTTTAGCCAAAAGCCTGGACGCTGCGGGCATTAAAGCCGCTGCCATACATGGTAATAAAAGCCAAACAGCACGCACTAAAGCCTTGGCTGATTTTAAAGCCGGCGCGGTGCAAGTGATGGTCGCGACCGATATTGCTGCCCGTGGTATAGATATCGATCAACTGCCATTTGTGGTTAACTTTGACTTACCGAACGTACCTGAAGATTATGTGCATCGTATTGGCCGTACTGGCCGTGCAGGTTCAACAGGTCAAGCAGTATCATTAGTCGGCCTTGAAGAAGTTAAGCTACTGCATGATATCGAACGATTAATTAATCGTGTCATTGAGCGTAAGCAACTTGCTGGTTTTGAAGCGCCGTTTACTATCCCAGAAGCAGGTAGCAGATCTGGCGGCAGTGGAGCCAAAAAGCCCAACCCGAACCGCAGTAAGCATGCTCAACAACATGCCAATGACGGCACTCAAGCTGAAAAACCTGCACGTAACCACGATTCTCGCCAGCAATCTCGTGGACAAGATAAGCCTGTAGATCCTAAAGCTGCAGCAAGAGCCAATGGTAATAAGCCACCACAGCGTAATCGTCCACCACGTCGCAGTGGTACTGCACCAGTCACATCTGCAAGCAGTAATCCTTATGCCAACGCTAAAGTAAAAAGCTAATTCGTTAACCGCTAACTTGCGATAAACATAAAAAAACCGGTGAACATTGTTCACCGGTTTTTTATTATTCATTGATAACCCAATTGAATCTCACGGATAGCAATTAGACAAAATTGGGTTATCAGTTGTACGTTTTAAGCGATTCGTTTTAAGTGCAGCCGTTACATAAACCAAGCTCGGTAGCTACGGCCTTTTAACTTACCTTTACTGATAATGTTTAATGCTTGCTTAGACACATTACTTTTTACAGCAAAGTACGCACGAATGTCAGTCACTTTAATTTTACCGATATCGTTAAAATCTAACCCATTACCACCGGTTAATGCACCAACAATGTCACCTGGACGAATTTTTTGCTTTTTACCGGCTTCAATTTGAATTGTAACCATTTCAGCAGCAAGCGGTTGCTTGTTTAACGCACTCATTGGCGGTAAAGGCTCGCTGACCACGTCTTTATTCATGGCTTCTTCAATCATCGCCATTTTGTAACCATCTTCTTCACCAAAGAAAGTATAAGCGCTGCCCGAACTGCCTGCACGGCCAGTACGACCAATACGGTGAATATGCACTTCGGTATCGTAGGCAATATGATAATTAAATACCGCATCTAATTCATCAATGTCCAAACCACGTGCCGCGACGTCAGTGGCCACTAAAATGCGCGCACTACGATTAGCAAATTGGAGTAACATTTGATCACGATCCCGTTGCTCTAAGTCGCCATGCAATGCTAATACACTAAAGCCAAACTCATGCAATGAGTCAGCCACTTGTTGGGTTTCACGCTTGGTATTACAAAACACCACAGAGCTTTCTGGCTGCTTATCCAGTAACAATAAACGCAATGCTTCAAGACGACCTTGGCTATCTTCAATACGGTAGAAATGCTGATCAATCGTTAAGTTGTCGTGCTTAGCCTCAACTTTAACCATTACTGGGTTATACATAATTTGATCGGCAATCGACTTAATTTGATCAGGGAAAGTCGCGCTAAACAATAACGTTTGACGCTCACGCGGCGCGGCAGCAATAATTTGATCAATATGCTGTTGAAAACCCATTTCTAGCATGCGATCCGCTTCATCTAAAATCAGCGTATCCATGTTGCTTAAATCTAAACGGTTACGATCTAAATGATCGACAATCCGCCCCGGCGTGCCGACAATAATATGCGCGCCATGTTCTAGTGAACCCACTTGCGGCCCCATTGGAACACCACCACAAAGCGTAAGCACTTTTACGTTATGAATACCACGAGCTAAGGTACGGATTTCTTTAGCGACTTGATCGGCTAATTCGCGTGTTGGACACAACACCATAGTTTGGATACGAAAGCGTTTTACATCCAACTTATTCAAAAGCCCTAAACCAAAAGCGGCAGTTTTACCCGAGCCAGTCATCGCTTGACCAATAACATCTTCACCAGCCAAAATCGGCGGTAAGCTCTCGGCTTGGATCTGAGTCATTGATTCAAAACCCATAGTTTGGAGGTTTTCAAGCAATTCAGGTTTTAAATTAAGTGATGCGAAAGCCGGGTTAACGACTTGTTCTGTAGACTGACTCAAGGCAAATATCCTCTGATATCGAAAGGTAAAAAGCAGACAAAAGCTGCAAAAAAATATACCAATACCATTACATAAATGAGCCATTATCATGCAAAAAATCCGTTAATAGCGAAACAAAATGAACATATACAATGATGTATATGAAAAAATGCTTACTGCTATTTTTGAACGATTTATCTTGCCAGAAGGAACAGATAATAAATAAGATTGGTGTTAGCACAGGTATTAAAACAAACCCGAGCCAGATGTCAGCTATTGTAGCAATTTTATTGCTAGTTCGCAGACAAATATTTACCGAGAGCTCTACTTATGGTGCACCTAAGACTACACAATTTGGCCAAAATGACCTTGCTGATAATCGCGAACAGCTTGCTCTATCTCAGCTCGGGTATTCATTACGAACGGGCCCATCTGGACAATTTTTTCATTAATAGACTTGCCCGCTAATATTAACAGCCCAGCACCGGTAGCCTCAGTTTGAAAACAGCACACTTCTTGTGCGTCCAACACTAACAACTGCCCTGCTCCTGCGGTTTCACGTAGACCTTGTGAATCAATATAGTTAAGTTCACCTGCATACACATAAACGCATACGGTTTGGTGCTCAGCAAGGCTCAAGGTGCCATGACCATATGCAGTTAAGGTTAAATCGGCAATGGCCCCTTGACCAGCTAACCCCTGAATAGCTGACGTAATCTTATGTGGTTGATTAATAAATCCCCAACTCCCCGCCAAGGCAACAAGTGATGCACCGTGTTCGTTATCTAAACGTGGGTTAGCCTGTTGGCTGGTGTCTTGATAAATCGGCGGGCGCATTTTGTGTTTTGCTGGCATATTGATCCAAATTTGGAACCCATGCAGCCCTTCTTTGGCATCGGCTAATGGCATTTCAGAATGCACCACGCCACTGCCAGTACTCATCCACTGTACGTCACCAGCACGAATAGGTTTAACATTGCCCATTTGATCGCGATGTTCAAAGCCACCTTTACGAATATAAGTAAAGGTTTCTACACCTCTATGTGGATGCGGCGGAAAACCACCAATAAAATCTTGTTCATCATCAGACTTAATCTCATCAATCATTAAATATGGATCGAAACGAAGCTTGTCAAAGTCAGCAACACGATTGATGTTCACACCATCACCGTCCATTGCGGGCAAGGCGTTAATACGCTGTAATACTTTCATGAAAACCTCGGCGACTAAAAAATAATCTTTCAATCATAGCAGCCATCTAACTGAATAAATATTGCATAATAGTGTCGTTTCCTTTCGAAAAAATCGACTATACACACCATATGACTTGAAGAATAATCAACCAAAGTTATCTGTGATGACCACAGATATTCTGACTAACCACAACTTGAGTTAATAGATGAACAAGAGGGTTAAGTCGCTAAACTTGAGCTTATAATACTCACACATGAACATTGCTCTTATAGTAAGGCAACATTACGCATTAATAGCTAAGGTATTGTAAGTGAAGACATCTCAGTTAACGGTGCAAAAGAATATTTGATATACGCTTATTTAACCTCCTAATTGAGGTTAAATAATAATATGTTTTATATCTGCGGTACCTCACTGCATGATTGCATTCATGACAGGCATAAAATGAAGCCCACCACCCACGAACATAACCCGCTCATTATTATTGAGCGCGCTTTTCACTTTTTTAATGGCGCTATGGTCCCGAAATTCATTCACACGATGTTTAATCGCTTGAAACCTTGAAAATTCAAGGGTGCTTAGTTGCTGGTCAAAAATAGTCGCCGATGTAAACTCTACCCATGACATAGGCTTACCCACCATTGTGGACAACATAATGTCTAACTCAGCAATTGAATGTGGCTTCGCATGTAGTTGATATTCAGTTGCAGGAAAACCAGATTGACCGAGTAATATAGTCATCTTATTTGTAGCTTCAGCAAGGCTAGTATTATTGAGCAACTGTGGAGCTTGCCTTAATAAATAAAATACCTTTAGGCTTTCTTCATCAAACTGTTCTAAAACAAATTTAGCTTCACTTAGGCTATCACCCTCCCAAGTTGTTACTTTGACATTATTCTGCTTAGCTAAAAATTGTAAAAATGCCATTTCACCACAACACTTAACCGCTTCAGCTTTATTCATTTTATCGGGCCAATAACCACCTTCTAGCAACACTAAAGTGGGATTAAGCTCATTAAAAAGTCTTTCTATATCGACCAGCTGAAGATCATTAACATCATTTGTATGTGTAGTGCCAATAATCATATAGCCACGTTCTAATGAACGTAATAATGATAAATTAGATTGCGGCTTATATCTGTCACTCGCTTGAACATTTCCATACAAACCGAATACCAAAAATACAACAACAGTAATGATTTTTATCATCGTATTACTTCCCTGTACATCCAAATATAATTGACTATATTCCATTATCATTAACAGAAAACTATGCGATCAACACAACATAAAACGAGCTTAATAGTCTGTTGAAGTCGCCAATATTGTTATGACTATCATTGAATTCTTTTTAGCTTTTCAGCCCTTATTCAAAGCTATTTATTGTAAAAATCTAGTTACACGCACACGCTTTTTGGCCATTTTTTTGAATCCATTCTTCATATTGATCTTCAGGACATTGCCTTTTCATCGCGGGGCATTGAGCACTATTACGTGAATAGTCGCCACCCGTAATTTTCTCGATTAACGGATCATTAATCTGCGCACTAAAATCTTGAGAAGAACAGCCAAATAATACTGTAATAATGACAATTGATAGGTATTTCATGTCATGTCCTTTTGCATTTTATACCGTAAATCGACGCCTAAAATAGATACTTAAAGGTGTCATAAAGTGAGCTAAGAAAAAGTGCACGCAATGATTTTTCAGGCTAATAGAGAACGTATTTCACCTATAACCGTTTAATATTAAGCGTTAACTTTATTAGCATATTTATCAAAAACGTTACCTACAATAACCCCAAAAATTCCCCCACTAAGCAATAAAAAACCAGCGGTGATACAAGTAAATAGAATATAACGAAAGTGTTTTCGATGAAAAATAACGTAATAATCGCAGGAGAAACCAAACTATCAGCCTCTGATAGCGAATACAGCTAAAAAGTATAATTTTCACTTGCTACTATTTGGCTATACATTTCATTTATAGCATTATTCTAAACAGATAAGTCTCATGCCTCATACTAAAACATAAAGTCTAAATAACAAGCAAAAAGTAATCCTATTATAAAAATGCCATACTCGCACATTAACCGGTACCACTCACTTAACTGCCTAATTCGCCAATAGAACTGAACTTTACTTTCTATTAACAATCTAAAGTAACAAGCATAAAACCAAGGCGACACGCACGCTAAATGAATACGATCACCGCATATAAAGAAGGCAACAACTTACAAGCGAACACATTTGATAAATCGTACTTATTTAAGTCATTGGTCTGCGCATTAGTGATCCACAGCGTACTGGTATTGTTTATTAGTTGGTTTTGGCAACAAGACGCACAGCAAAGAATGACAGCACTCACAACGCCAACAAAATACTCAGCCATTAAAAGCTACCTCATAACCTCACAACAATACCAGTCACAAATCAATGACACCGAAAACGTGCCACAATCACAGGTTACAACAATACTCAAACCAGTAGAATCTGTAGCAGCAGAAACGACAGCACTCATTAACAGAGAGCCCGCTAAGATAACACCTATATTGATAAAAAAAACGACCATCTCGCCAGTTAAACTCAATAATCAACTTAGAGAAGCCAAGCCAAAAACAGACTCAACATCAAACTCATCTTCTGACACAGTTAACACTGCAGCATCCATTAAAGAAGCAGCAAGTCAATACATTAAGCAACATCATAACGACCAGCTTGAGCAACTCATAGGCACCCAAACAGCGCAACAAAATAAACCCCTTGGCACCATGAGCGAAATGGATCCTCAATTAGATTTCATTGAGTTAACCCCCAAAGTCGATACAAGCCAGCCCAACACCTTAAATCACCGATTAGACCCTAATAGAATTGTAAAACAAGGAGATTATTGCTACCGAGTAGTCGATCTCGCTACCCAGGTTAACCCCCATGGTTGGGGATTAGGTTTCGCAGAATATTGTGGCGAAGATGAATCTAAAAAGCAGCTAACAGAAGCGATTAACAACAGGATAAGCAAAGTAAAATGATCTCAGCCTTAGCTAAGTCATCAGATCCAAATCGATGATAGTACAATCTAATTAAATTGATTTACCAACTCAGTTTGACGGTTTCCCTGACCGCTAATTTCTTGACTATGTATTGCTGCATGATGACAATTCTGTTCGAATTGATTAATGCCATCTTGTAATATCATAGCATTAGTATAAATTTGATTAACAACAGCAGCTTGCTCTTCTGCAGCAACTGAAATTTGCTCGCCATTACTTTCGATAATTCCCATCACTTCGCTCACCGAAATCAGGCTTTGCTCGAGCATTTTACTGGAATCGATACTCCTATTGGTCAAAATATCACTTCGTTCCATTTGCGCAACCGCCTTTGCGGTTGTCTGACTCAGTGTATTGATAATAGCGTGTATTTCATGTGCAGAAGTTGCCGAGCGACTGGCCAAGTTACGTACCTCGTCTGCGACCACCGCAAATCCTCTGCCCGACTCTCCAGCTCTCGCAGCTTCAATAGCAGCATTGAGTGAAAGTAAGTTTGTTTGCTGCGCAATACTCTCGATCACATCGACCACTTGGTTTACGTTTTGACATTGCTGATCCAATGAAGAAATAGCAAGACGAGACTCCTCCAATAAGTTATTAATTTCCGTAGTCGCGATTTGGCTGCTAGCTAATGCCGCCTTAGTTGACTGTATTTGGTTAACTAAGTGATGAATTTCTGTTGTTGAATTTGTGGTATTTTTAGCGATATCGGTAACCGAAGAGCTCATTTGGCCGATGGCTGTGACAACTTGCTCCAGGTTTTGCGACTGCGTCACCAACTGGTTTTGATTTGCTTGATTTTGTTGTTGATGCTCTTCTAAACCTTGCTGCAATTCCTCGCCACTGTCTTTTATACGTCCAACCACCGCCAGCGTTTCAGCTTTTTGCATCCGTAGACTTAACTCGATATGGGAAAGCTCATCGGTATAACCTGTGTAAACAAATTGATTTAGCGGATTATCGTGTATTTTTTCACTCAACATCAGGATTTGGCTAAAACGCTGCTTAAGAACATAAAGCGGCCGACAAAAACAGATAATGGCCACAATAAATGCGAGTACCGTGAAAAAACCATTGGAGTAAGGTAAGGACATCAATAACCCTACTGATAACAACCAAGCCAATAAGAGTTTGGTAATAATACTGGCGCCAAACTTTGGCTTGGCGGCTTTTCCAGCATTAATGGCATCGTAACAGGCTTGGGCGCGTTCAGTCAGCTCTGCTTCAGGCTGAGTTCTTACCGACTGGTACTCGCAAATAATCCCATTACGTTTAATCGGGGTGACATAAGCATTAACCCAATAATATTGACCGTTTTTGCAGCGATTCTTCACCAATCCCATCCAGCTTTTCCCCTGCTTAATAGTGTCCCATAGGTCACTAAATGCAGCTTTAGGCATATCAGGATGACGAACTGTACAGTGGGGATGATTGATAAGTTCATCTTCTTTATAACCACTGACAGTCATAAAGTCATCGTTAACATGAGTAATAATACTGTCTAAATCGGTTGTCGAAAGAATCATATAATCCGACGGATAAGTGACTTCCTCATCGATGATATCTTTTATGGTCATGTTGATATATTAAACGTCATTAAGTAAATAAGTGAGCCGATTATTAAACAATCAGTATTACTTGTATGTGATGACTCACGACTTTAATCAGTAAATAATTAACATCTTTAAAATATATGCGATAAGTCACATTGATAACAACCAAAATCAATGTGGTATCAAAGTTTACGTTGCGAAGTATTGATTAATCATATAAATGATTATAGCGCTAGAGGTAGATTTTTGATGCCAGTCGCTACCATAAGACAATCAACAGTGACGCAATAACAGCTATTATGCCAATGAGTAGAATCACTCTTGATTATTTGATATCAAAGAAACAAGCAATATTAAAATACTGTGACACGCTTATTACCAACAGTGCCAAAAACAATACGCCTTGACACCTTATAGCACCAAGCGGAAACCTAGGTATAGGAGTAACCACTATTCAGACTCACTACAATGCAAACAATTAACTTGATAATATGATGAGCAAGATAATGACTATTATCATTATTTATTCGGTTTTAATTTTACTTAAAGTAATTAAAACCTAAAGATGCCATAGGATAAAGTGATTTAATATTGCGTCTATATTTAGCAAAGATAATAGTGGCTATGGTGACAACAATAGTGACCCCAAAAGGATGCTTTTGGGTTTGTTTTTTAACAGAGTAAAGTAATAAATTGATCGATAATTCACTCTGTCTAGCTGATACGTTACCTTGCATACGCTTTAGCTTAATCGAGTGATTGAGATGCTTTAGAGATGACATCCATACCCTCCTTTAATTGCGAGATAGTGTCTTTAAAGCCAAAAAACTGCATTAGGTATTTTTGCCAGTAAACTAAACCGACTAAAACCACACTCATTGTGAATAAAAATAGTCCTACTCCGATAAGCATGTTGTGAGTAATGCTATATGAAACAATTCCTACACTGACACATATACTGAAAATAAAAAGTACCAATAAAGGAATAAACAAAAGTTGGCAAACAAGAAATTTTTTCGCCACAACAACATTTCTAGAGACTTCCATAAAGAAAAGTTGGACAGTAGATTCTGACCACTGCCCAATATCTTGCGCGACTTTTGATACCTTATTAAAAATATCAGTTATTTCGTCAACATTAGCATTAACCTCATCTGAATTAGATAACGGATCGGCTTGCGTACCGTCAGAGATCTTATTGTTACTCGACACTGTCTTGGTGTTTTCCATAATAAAATCTCTCCGGTTACCTTTTTACTTTGTAATTTTCGAAATTGCCCAGCCAGCTAAAAATGCACACCCAACACTGAGTAAAGGATGTTCCTTTATCATGTTTCCAGCTTGATGGGTTGCAGACTTAACTTTTGCAGAGCCTTCATTGAGTGATTCTTTGGCGTGATCTTTTAAAGAACTAACGGCTTCTGATGTTGCCTCTTCAGCCAAATGATAAGCATCTTTGACTTTTTCTTGAGAGTCTTGATTTTTTTCTTTTGTTGTAGCCATTTTAATCTCCTTAAATAATCTTTCGAGTTCTATTATTACGAATAAATAGCAATAATAAATGATTACATCCAAACATTACTATCTAACATAAAATAGGTAAATCAATACAATATCAATTTAAAAACGATAAAGTATCGATTGTTATTAGTTATGATGCGAATGACATGCCACAATGATAATATTAACTATAAAAATCATAGATGAATGATATAAATAGCTTTTTATTACAACCACATTAAATTTAAATACCTAAATACATTTAACTTTGTATTTTTTACAGGTAATTATATTAAATCATGTAAAAATTACTCAAAAAACCATGTGAGTAGAATCAATTTTCATTATAAAAAATTTATTCGCTAGATGATTAAACACGCTGAAATATTCTTTGATAATAAAATATGTATGAGTAGTATTAGAGATGAACTCTATCCTCCATTACCCTATAATATATCCTCACGGTTTGGGAATTTCATCAATCTAATATACAAAAAAGAAAGCAGTAAAAAAATCAACTCAACAATGGTTATGCATAAATGCCATAGTGTCGATATACCAGCACTGTTAGCGTTTATATGGGTCACACAATTGATGTGTGCTAGATAACGGTAAATCAATCAAAACACGGTATAATCACGGTGAATTAATGATAAGAGGAAGATAACGTGCTGACAAAAATTCTAGTCACACTATTAGTCATTATTGGCGCTATTGTGTACTTACGTCGCGGTCGAGGTAATAAAGTCAGTCACAGCGCTGCAATGGCTGAAGCAGAAAAATATCCCTTTTTTAGTCGGGCAATTATTTACGCAATGATTGCTATGTCGATGTTAGCAA
Source organism: Shewanella vesiculosa (assembly GCF_009994065.1). NCBI lineage: Bacteria > Pseudomonadati > Pseudomonadota > Gammaproteobacteria > Alteromonadales > Shewanellaceae > Shewanella > Shewanella vesiculosa. Next base: position 208,589 of record NZ_JAACSD010000006.1, on the reverse strand, counting down.
CTGCAGGTTATTGGGGCTGGAGTTTGTATGACGACAACACTGTGGTTGATGTAACAATTTCATCCCCTATAGAAGCGATGACAGCAAGTTACAAAGTCCGTAAAAAAGATATTGAAGCAGAGAAGATTACCACTATTGACGGGATTCAAATCCGTTTATCGAATCAAGAAAGATTAACCATCAAAGCGACCAAGGGGCAATAATACCTCAAGCTTCAATGCTCATGCTTTGACTTAATCATGCCAAACATAATGCCATGTCTTTGATCTTTTATCCTAGTTCTGCCGATTTCAATCATCAAGGCGATTTATTCGCCAGCAACATGGCTTAGCCCCACCATAATATTGTGCTGCGCCTCTGTCCCATGGTGCAGATCATTACGATAAAATAATCACCAGCACTATAGATAAAACCTCAGAGCAATGGTGTTAAGGCTGGGCAAGATCAATGTCATACCTTTGGCCGAAAAACAACAGCCAGCAGCGGCCTCAGGATAAAATTAACGACTCCATCTTCATCGACACAATCCACAATACCATGATGAGTAACATTGATATCTCAGGGCAGAGACTGGCTTTAACTTAACATTAGGTTTACCGATCTCATCAACAATCTAGTTGCAGAATGAAAAAATTGTTTTCATCGCTTCACATGCTAAAGACCCGTTTGCTAAACACTTGATATAATACTTGTAAGTTATTTTTATTTATCGTGCTGCTAATTACCACTTTTCTACTATCCTAGGTCTATAGAATATAATTTTTATTCAATAGCATTATTTAAGCAAAAAATACTTTCTCTAAGTGCATCAAATCCTTGTATTATTAATGTTGAAATGCTTTAACATCAGGTGGTAGTTAGATGTCTAATACGTATAAACAAATGCGTTGCTTTATTATATTCCTGTCATCTGCTTGTTTTAGCCTTGCTGCCTATTCTGAAGATACATTAAGTGTATTGGCATGGCCTGGGTATGCAGATCCAGATTTAGTTACCATTTTTGAACAGCGTTATCAGGTTAAGGTTAATGTCACCTTGGTTGAATCTGATGACACTATGTGGAATCGGTTAAATGCAGGTATTGGGGATAAATTTGATGTATTTGCTGTCAATACTGCCCAATTACAACGTTATATTGATAAGGGTATTAGCGTCCCCTTAACATTATCTAATATCCCCAATAGTCAAAATCAATTGCCACGTTTTAGCGACCTTTCTTCAATACCGGGTCTGATCCGAAACGGCAAAGTATATGCCATTCCCTACACCTATTCAGAAATGGGTCTTATTTATGATCGAAATGAGTTTAGTCAGCCTCCTGATTCTTTTTCGATAATGTGGGATAAACGTTATCAAGGCCGAGTATTGATGTATGCGGGCAGTGAGCACAACTTTTCGTTTGCTGCGTTATCGCTTGGTTTAAAAAATCCTTTTCAAATTCCAAATTCAGAGTTTGGCCTGGTGACCCAGCAAGTTATTGCTTTGCGTAGAAATATTTTGACTTACTATGAAAAACCGGAAGAAGCGACGCTGCTATTTAACGAAAACCATATTGCATTAATGTTCGCAAATTATGGTTCTCAACAAGTCAAAATGCTCAAAGAAACTCAAGCTAATATTGGCTATGTTATCCCCAAGGAAGGCGCTTTAGCTTGGTTAGACTGTTGGTCTGTTACTCGAGATGCTAAAAATAAAACGTTAGCGGAGAATTGGATTAACTTCCTATTAGAACAAAAGGTGAGTCATGCTCTATCAGAAAGACAAGGCTTAGCAAATACGCTTGAAGAACCGGAAGGGTTAACAGCGTCGGATAAACTCATCTGGTTGGAGCGGGTCGAAAATATGGATAAACGTAAATTGCTATGGGATAGAATTATCTCTGGCGAAGTGCCGGAAGAATTTTAATGGCTGCAGTGTCATCAAATAATCAGCCTGTTAAATTTGGCATTGCGATTAAACTTACCATCTTGCTGTCCCTGTTTGGGATTTTAGCCAGTGCTTCTACAGGCTATTTCACCTTTAATGCCACCCGCGATATCTTATCGGATAAAGCGACGCAAGGAATGATTGATGCCACAAAACTTCTCGGCCGACGTTTTTATTCGATGGCTAATGAGGCGGCTAACCAAACCAGAGTTCTAGCAAATACTAAGTTAGTAGACGATTCATTTGGTCATGATAATGCCTCAGTGATTGCTCGAGAATCTTTGTCAGATAATTTCAAAAGTTTATTGTCGGTTTACCCTGAATATTTTCAAGTTAGATTAATTGGCGCGCAAGAGTATGGGCGCGAGATGGTTAGGGTTGATCGGGATGATGGCCAATTAGTTGTGATCCCTCAACCCCATCTACAAGAAAAACAACATTATCCTTATGTCTATAAAACCTTAAAACTGAATAAAGGCGAAGTATTCTTTTCTAAAATTTTTATTAATCATGAACGGGGGGCTCATGCTGGATTAGGCCAACCGACATTGCAGGTGGCATCGCCTGTTATTGATGATAAAGGCAAAGCCATTGGGGTGATTGTCATTAATGTCGACTTGAATTTGATGTTTAGCATATTGAAGTCAGATATGTCTGAAGAGTATCAACTGTATTTGACTAATGAGACAGGTGATTTTCTTATTCATCCAAATAGACTAGAAACCTTTGGTTTTGATCGTGGACGACAATTTTTAGTACAAGATACCTTTGAGGCGGTTGATCAAATTATTAATTCTGGCGTACAAGCCGTCACGATTCGACAAACGCTAGGTTTTGATAATATTGAAAGTATCGGTGGATTTACCAGTATTCCTTTTAGTCAATCTACCGGTAATCGTTTCGTGATTATCGGATTAACTGTGCCGATTGATTTTGCTTTATCTGAAACGAACATTTTGACTGAAACAGGCCTGCGGGTTGTTCTGGGATTGAGTTTTCTCGGTATTCTTATTTCGCTCATAGTGGCGAGAATATTTGTGCGCCCCTTGAAGAACTTGGTCGCGGTTGTGCGTCGGTTTAGTGAGACAAATCAGGTGACTCGACTCTCAAATTATAAGCAAGATGAACTAGGGCTGCTGGCAAATAGTATCGTCAGTATGCAAGAAGGTATTTTAACTCATTTAACGAGTCTTAATGACCAAAATACTCAACTCAATCACGAGATTCACGAGCGAGAAAAAATTGAAGCTTATGATAAATTCCATACACATACATTAGAGTTATTGGCCCAAAATAAAAATTTAGATGATATTCTTGAATCGATCGTCTTAGGGATCGAGGGGCTAAAAGAAAAATTTATTTGCAGCATTCTGTTGATTGATAAAAGCGGTAAAAAATTTGTTAAAGTGATCGCCCCTCACTTACCTGACTTTTATAATGAAGCACTTGAAGGGGTTGAAATTGGCATAGGTGTTGGCTCTTGCGGTACTGCGGCGTTCACTAAAGAACTGGTCATTGTTGAAGACATTCAGACACATCCTTTTTGGAGTAATTATAAAGCACTGGCAACACAGGCAAACTTAGCTTCATGCTGGTCTCAGCCTATTATCTCTTCATCAGGCTTAACATTAGGTACTTTTGCAATGTATTGCCGGGAAGTGGCGACACCTTCTGCAGATGATATCGAACTCATTAAGAGAACGGCTCGCTTAACCAGTGTCTCAATTGAACGAAAGTATGCAGAAGATGAAGTTAATAATCTGGCTTTTTTTGACTCACTGACCCTGCTTCCGAATAGGCGCTTATTACTCGACCGTTTAAATCAGGAGCTCGCTGCAAGAGTACATAGTAAAAAGCAAGCCGCTCTTTTATTTATTGATTTAGATAAATTCAAGGCGCTCAATGACTCATTTCATTAGGCCATGATATGGGTGACCTATTATTACAACAGGTTGCAAGTCGCATCAAAGCTTGTGTAAGAGAGAGTGATACCGTGTCTCGTTTAGGTGGTGATGAGTTCGTGGTCATGCTTAAAGGGCTCAGTGAACAAGCGATTGTCGCGGTGTCAGAAGCGGAAGTTGTCGGCAAAAAAATTCTCCACTCATTGTCAGAAACCTACCAACTTGCGTCTCATCAATATCTTATAACCCCTAGTATTGGTGTTACATTATTAAGTGCTGACCATCAAAATGCTGATGAAGTATTTAAGCAAGCTGATATTGCTATGTATCAGTCTAAAAAATCAGGTGGCTGTGCGCTATTTTTCTATGACCCCGACATGCAAGCCCATCTTATTTCGCGTATTCGTATTGAAACCGAATTACGCGAAGCCATTAGCAAGGGAAAACAATTTGAACTTTATTATCAGCCTCAGATTAACTCATTGGGTATTGTAACGGGAGCTGAAGCGCTAATTCGTTGGAATACTGCGGATCGAGGTATTGTTTCACCTTTAGAGTTTATTGCTATTGCGGAAGAATCAGGTTTGATTTTGCCCTTGGGAGATTGGGTTTTAGAAACAGCCTGTCAGCAACTTGCAACTTGGGCATTAGAACCGAAATCAGCTCATTTGACCTTGGCCGTGAATATTAGTGCAAGACAAATGGGCATTCCAGCATTTGTTGAGAATGTATTAACTATCGTGAGTCAGGCGAATATTAACCCAGAGAAACTTAAGCTAGAGCTTACAGAAAGTATTTTATTGGAAAATATGGAAGATACAATTACAAAAATGACCGCTCTTAAGGCACGGGGGATCAAATTTTCTATCGACGATTTTGGTACCGGATATTCGTCATTACAATACCTGAAACGCTTACCCTTGGATCAGCTTAAAATTGACCAATCATTTATTCAAGATATTGAAAATGACCCCAATGACAGGGCAATTGTGCGGACCATTATTGCCATGGCAAATAGTTTAAATCTAGAGGTGATCGCTGAAGGCGTTGAAACAGAAAAACAGAAAGAACTACTGACTAACAAAGGTTGTTTAAACTACCAAGGATATTTATTTAGTAAACCCTTGCCGTTAAAAATGTTTAACCAGTATCTGACAAAGCATTAAGTCTATTCTACAAAACCATGGGGCCAGAATCTTATAGCGTGGCTCCCATTATTGCCATTGCAACGGTTCATTTGCTTGATTGACAGCAAGCAGTTCTGCTTTGCTGAAATAACCTTGTTGGCCGAAAACTAGGCTATTGCTTTGAAGAAACCATCTTTTAAATCGATAAACAGTGATAACAATCTATCGCCATCGACATGAATACAAGCAGTGTTAGTCAATAATGATTCTGCCTTACTCTATTAATAGGGTGCTCAATATTTATGTTCCTCAAAGTGACAATCCCCACTCAACAAGTGTGTACACATCCTTGCTATTTCGTTGTTCGAAACCATAAAGCTCAACAGCAACGTTTTTGCTAATCAATCATAAAGCCCGCTGGGCTCATATCATTTCAGCTTAAAGCAACTCATTTGACCTTCTGAAAATTTAAGCGAGGTTTAAGTTTGGGTTCAGTAACCTACTCCTAGACCACAATTAGGAGAGTCACATTATGTCATCAAATACACTGCAAACCATTAAAGTCTGGGATGTGTTGATCCGCGTATTCCATTGGTCACTCGTTGGCTTTTTTACCTTAGCGTACCTCACAGAGGGCGAAGATGAATGGATGACGATCCACAGCTACGCAGGTTACAGCATTTTAACCCTGCTGGTGTTTCGCTTGTTATGGGGTGTAATTGGAACTCATCATGCGCGCTTCAGTAACTTTGTCACTCGGCCTAAAAACGCCTTAATTTATGTCAAGGCACTTGCCACTGGTAAAGCCAAAGATTATGTCGGCCATAACCCTGCTGGAGCCTTGATGATCATCACCTTGATAATCAGTATCGCCATCACCGGATTTTCAGGAATGGCCCTATACGCCACCGATGGGTATGGGCCATTAGCCACCAGCTTTTTTGCCACTTGGCCAGAAGGCGCAATAAAAGAAGTCCATGAGTTTTTTGCCAACTTTACCGTGTTCTTAGTGGTTATCCATGTCGGCGGCGTGTTAGTCAGCAGCTTGCTCCACAAAGAAAACTTAATCAGAGCCATGATTACCGGCAAAAAACACCGTCCACTAGAAAAGTAACACTGATTTAATCAATCTATTTTTGAGATAGAAAGCACTCATATAGTGAGCTTTCAGCGTCAACCTGACATTTTTAACCCAAAAGGAATGCCCTATGAACACAATGACTCAACCCACCATTAGCCAAAAGCTTAATCTAGTTAAGATATCGGTCTTAATGCTGAGTAATATAAGTTTAACCCTTGCTTGCCTTGCTATCACAAGCATTAGTTTCACCAGCTTTGGTGTAAATGCCGCTAACAGTAAAGTGGATAGCCTCCCCTTAAGTGCCGAGCGCATTGGCAGGCAACTGCAAAACTATCAATCCCTAGGCGCAGGGCCATTCTCTGCGGCAGCGGGACAAACATTATGGATGAAGGAAATGGATGGTCGTAGCTGCACTAGCTGCCACACGGCTAAAGTCAGCGAAATGGGCATGCACCAAAATACCCGTAAGATGATTGATCCTATGGCGCCATCTATCACACAAGCTCGTCTAACAGACACAGCAAAAATAGAAAAATGGTTTACTCGTAACTGTAATTGGACCTTCAAACGCGACTGTACCGCACAAGAAAAAGGCGATGCTTTACTCTGGTTAAGCCAGCAATAACAAAGATTAACCAGTGATAAACAATCATTATTTTTATTAAAGACAACAGCGAACAAAGGAACATATCATGACAAAGCAAACGCATCTGATAAGCTGGATTGCAGGTTCATCGATTACGGCAGCCGCACTAGCCATTGGTATTATCGGTATCAGCCTGACTCTAACAGGCACAGGATATGCCGACGATGACCATAACCGAGGGCGGGGAATTCCACAAAATGTGGAATATAGCGCCGAATGTGGCAGTTGCCACATGGCCTACCCTGCCAATTTATTACCTGCAGAAAAATGGCGCGCCATCACAGCTAATCTTGAGGATCATTTTGGTGATAACGCCAGCCTAGACCCTCAAGCAACGGCTAGAATTGAGGAGTATCTGCTTCTACATGCAGCTAAAAATGGTAAAGTGCTAAAAAACAGTAAGCCATTAATAGCAGGCATGGGGCCGCAAAAAATCACCGAGCAGGCATTTTTTATTCGTAAACACGATAAGATCCCTAAACGCATGGTACAAGATAACCCTAAAGTCGGCTCATTCAGTCAATGCAGTAATTGCCACAACCTCGCAGAGAAGGGCGTATTCAATGAAGATACCGTTAATATTCCTGGTTTTGGCCGTTGGGATGATTAGCAGCTCAAGCTGTGATGCTCACGATGATGATCTTTCAAGCAAAGTCGTAGAGTGGGTAAAAGAAGGCAAAGTGTTATCATTTGACAGCATAATGCAACGCTATGAATCAAGATTAAATGGCCGATTGCTCGACCTAGAGGTTGAGCAAAAACATGGACGTATCATCTACGAACTCGAAATTTTACGCGATGATGGCATAGTGTATGAGATCAAGATTGACGCCAAAACCGGCGAGTGGTTAAAAGAAAAGGTCGACTAATGCGTTTGCTATTTATTGAAGATGATACCGATCTAGTCGCTCGGCTCATTCCCGCCCTTAACAAGGCGGGATATGCAGTCGAACATGCAGATAATGGTATCGATGGGGCTTTTCTTGGAGAGGAGGAAAACTTCGAAGCCGTGATCCTCGATCTCGGCTTACCCGGCAAGCCAGGTTTAGAGGTTCTCAGTCAATGGCGACGACAAGGTTTAGCCATGCCAGTACTTATCCTCACCGCGCGTGATGCCTGGCACGAGCGTGTTGATGGTCTCAAAGCGGGAGCAGATGACTACCTAGGCAAACCTTTTCATGTCGAAGAATTACTCGCAAGGCTCGAAGTATTAATTCGCCGTCATTTTGGTCGTGCCGATAATGTATTACAACATGCAGGCGTCTCTCTTGATGTCGACAAACAAGCCGTGACTAATTGCGATGGTGAAGTGATAGAGCTAACTAAAATTGAATATCGCCTGCTGCATTATTTGATGGTCAATCCAAGCAAAATAGTCTCTAAAACAGAGCTAAGTGAGCGCATATATGAAGAGGAACACATCAAAGACAGTAATGTTATTGAGGTATATGTTAATCGCTTACGTCAACGTTTAGGCAAAGATTATATTGAAACTCGTCGTGGCCAAGGGTATCGGCTTAAGGAGCAATAAGCGTGTATTCACTCAAAGGATATCTTACCCGTAACTTACTGATCACTCTTACCTTTACTATGGTGTTATTACTGTATTTCCTGTATCAGGGTATCCAAATATTAACTCAAGACTTTGTCGCCTCACGCCTGCAACATGATGCCGACAGTCTGATCTCCGCACTTGAACAACATCCTGATACCACTTGGTCGCTCACCTCAGACCGTTTACCCAATGTCTACCATAGGGTAAATTCAGGACATTACTTTGCCATTCAGATTGGCACGCAAACTCTGCGATCGCGTTCCTTATTCGACCATGAAATAAGTATTCCCGCCCTAAAAGCAGGTCAGCAACAACAAGCCAGCCAATTTGTGGGCAAAGAACATTGGTTAATATTTAGTCAAGCGATTATCAAGAACGATCAATTAGTTATCCTTTGGATAACGGAAGACATCAGCGCACTTGAACAAACTCAAGTACACTTTTTAGCCTTTGCCAGCGCGGCGGTATTACTCACTATTATCATTCTATTACTTGCACAAAATCAGCTACTCAAACGCGGATTTAAACCCTTAGAACAGATGCCTGAAGCCATAAGGCAGATGCGTACCCAAGGGCAAGAAATTAATCCAGGCAACATGCCGAGTGAGATAGTTCCGCTGATTGAAGAGATAGATCGCTTAGTTAATCAGTTGGGGCAGCGAGTACAACGATCCCGCAATGCCCTTGGTAACTTAGCTCATGAAATGAAACGCCCTCTGCAAGGGTTGCAGTCCTATCTAGAAAGTCTGCCACCGGAACAAAGAGCGCAAGGCAGCAAGGTATTATCAAACCTGCACCACATTATAGAGCGGGAGCTTAAGCGCACTAAAATTGTTGGCCTCTCTATGCCAGGTCGCTTTACCGTTCTAGATGATGATCTCGCGCCACTTATCCAAGTGATGTTGCGCATCTACCCCCAGCAGATCATTCTAAGCCACTATGATAACGGTTTAGTCATGCCCTTTGATCGCGACGATTTACTCGAACTGCTGGGTAATTTGCTTGATAACGCCTGCAAACATGCCAGTAAAAATATTGAAATACAGATCAAGCAGCAAAGTATCCCTAAAGCTGGCTATCTCATTGAGGTAAGCGATGATGGTGAGGGAGTCTCAGATACGGCATTATCTATGATTATTAATCGTGGAGTCAGGCTAGATGAGAGTATCCAAGGCCACGGCTTGGGTCTGTCCATCTGTAAAGATATCGTCGATAGCTATCAAGGCGAACTCAACTTTAGCCATGCAAAACAAGGCGGATTAACCGTAAGCGTCTTTCTCCCCATTCACAGCTAAATGAGCCTAACCTGGTTAATGAATGATGAGAAAAAGGCTGACGGCTGACAAAAAACACTTGTCACCATAACAGTGATTATCGTTGCTATGGTGGCTTAATGCTGTGGTATCAGCAGCAATGTAAAATGCAGTACAGCAATCAACAATGACCAAAGATCACCTTTTCTAATGTGGATGATCATTGACACTGTGATGGCCAAATCGATGTTAACCTCGGTTTGAGGTAGAGCAAGCTATTACGCTCATCATAGACACAAGTGAATCCAAAAGATTAACGATTAACTTTAGGCATGAGCATTGTTTTACCGCTCATACTGCTTAATTCCGCTAACTCAAGTATCCGTAACACCTCGACGACATCATTTGGTTCAACAGGATTAGGACCACCTAAAGTGATAGCTTGTGCTATTTCTGCATAATATTGCTGATAACAACCATTGACTGTTTCGACTGTGGTTTCCCTAATTTGGCCACTAGTATCGCCCGAAATTTCACCGTAAAAACGGCCATAGTTGGCTGCCTTTTCCACACCATACAATGGACCATTTGGAGTAATACCGGTTTTTAATTGCTCTTCCTGAGGATCTAAACCGTATTTAACATATGTTCCCTGTGTACCCTCAATACGAAAACGCATATTGGGAGCTGCTGAAAATGAACTCGCGTGCAGCACGACTTCAAGATTTTCGTAATGGAGTATCACATGAAAGTAATCCGTCGTTTGCGATCCTTCTCTTAACGGTAAGCATCTTGCTGTCAGAGCTTCTGGCAAACCAAAAAGACAGATAGCTTGATCAACGATATGAGCACCAAGATCAAACCAAATACCTGTCCCCTCGCCTGGTTGTTCTCGCCATCTTGGCCGAACGGTGGGGCGAAAACGATCAAAATGAGATTCAAAGAATCGTACACAACCAAATCGATTCTGTTGCAAAAGGCTTTTAGCAGTTAAAAAATCGCCGTCCCAACGCCGATTATGAAAAACAGACAATAATAAACCGCTATCGTTAGCAAGCTGAATTAACTCTATAGCTTGTAAACTTGTGGTCACCATAGGTTTTTCGATAACAACATTAATGCCTTTTTCTAAACATAATTTTGCCAATGAAAAATGAACATTATTGGGCGCGGTAATAATGATTAAATCTAGGTCGGCACCCGCGATTAACGCTGGTGCATTATCATAAAGTGAAATAGCAGAATATTTCATCCTAAGTAATTCTGTTTGAGAACTACTGATTGCAACTAATTCAAAAGATGCTGAAGATTCAATCAATGGAATGTGAAATGTTTTCGCAGAATATCCGTAGCCTATTACACCAACTTTTATCATTTTATCGTTAACCTATTTTTTAACCGCATGAATCTAAATATCGCGCCAACTAACGAAAATGAAACGGTTCTATTGTCGTTTGTTAGATTGTCACTGAATGCAACTTATAACATCCCATGACTTAAATCGATACTCAAAATTCTCATCCATACTAGGGAGCTGTTGCAATGTTAACATCAGGTTGTCGTTGATCAGCATCCGATAACGCACAACAAAGAACTCATCCCCTTGAGCTAAAACTTGTGCCGCAGTGCTACATTTGTAAATAAAAAGAAATCGTTTATATCAGCCCCATTCCCACAAAGACTTAAAGCCCATATCACGCTGAACCACATCACATTAACGACTTAATTAACTCAAAATCAAAAGTCGATAAACATCAATTAATGAGGTTTATGGTTTAAATTCGATTGCTTGCTCTTGTTTTAAAATTTAAGTCTATACTAAAGGAGTCATTGTCTCGGTCAGACGTTGTATGCCATAAAGTGTCGTAACATATGAATAATCACAGGCATACAAGTTAGGTAAATCGACTTATTTAAATGCTCATGGATGATATTGGAAACATGATAACAACAAGACTATTGCTAAATAATAAGTTTATTTAACAATAAAAAAATTGAGGTTTTACCTTAGGTAAGCAAGAAAAACGCTTGATACCTCTCAAGGTACTAACGTGTTATTGACTCTGATTTACATCTTTCATTTCTAGGAGATTTTATGAAGTTTAACTATGCCATATTAGGATTATTATTCGCTATCGGTGGCAGTACAGCAAACGCTGAAACCGTGCACCTTACCTCATTAGATTGGGCGCCGTATTCAGGAAAAACCTTAGAAAATCAAGGTGCCAGTGTGGTTGTTGCCCAAGCTGCATTTACAGCCATGGGCCATGAGCTTGTGGTCGATTTTTTTCCTTGGAGCCGTGCGGTGAAATTAGCCTCAGAGTCAGGCTCTCAATATGTGGGGTATTTTCCAGAATACCTATATGAATCAAGCGAATTTACTTTTTCTGCCCCCATGGGACAAGGTCCACTAGGTTTAGTTGAAAAGAAATCGTCACCGATCAGCTGGGCTAAGGTAAGCGACCTTTCCAAGTATAAACTGGGCGTAGTTCAAGATTACGTCAATACAGAAGAACTTGATGCACTTATCGCCAGTAAAGAGATCAAACCTCAAGTGGTCACATCAGATGAAATTAACGTACAAAAAGTCCTCGGTGGTCGCATCGATGCAGCTGTAATTGACGCTAACGTTCTCAATTACATGCTCACCCACAGCAGCAAACTTGCTAAGGATAAAGATCAGGTTCAGATGAATGCTAAGCTATTGATGAATAAAGACCTTTATATTGCATTTCGCAATGATGCTGAGGGAAAGAAATGGCAAGATATCTATGACCAAGGTTTAAGTAAAATTGATATTAATGCACTCATGACAGAACATTTAAAGTAACAATGAAGCAGTACTGCACATTAAGTGTCGATGTGATCCGACTTTATTCGGACGCTGTTATCGATACCTATAATTTTAAAGTATCGTAATAAACTAGATTACGATGCGTTATTGAACTCAAGTTAAAATGAGTAATTTTATGACGCTATTCAAATCAATTTCTTTTAAGTTAATCATGGCAGCCTTAGTCGCAGTCACCTTTTTAGTAGTGATCTTTGGGGTGTATGACTATTTTGCTCAAAGTGAAAAATTACGACACAAACAAGATGTGCAACTAGATTTAGTCGCCTCAAGATTACAGTTAAGCCTTCCTAGCGCGGTTTGGAATTACGACGAGTCTCAAATGACTCGGATACTTGATTCAGAACAGCAGTCCGATGATGTTGCTTTTTTAACTTATCATAACGATAAAGGTGATCAGATAGCCCAATCCAAGGGGGAAATGAGTGCTAATTTTAGAACCATAAAATTGCAATATGTGGAAGATGAGACCGCTACTGAGATAGGTTCAGTCAAGTTATACATCGACGATACCAGTATTAAAGACGAGCTCGCAGAACTCGCCTTTAAAATAATTTTAAAAGGTCTATTGCTGGATATTTTTCTCGTCACCGCACTGTCTATTCTTTTTAGTAAGTTGATCACTCGGCCACTCACCCATGTCGCTAATGCCTTAGAAGATATCGCCAGTGGCGAAGGCAATTTAACCCGCAGGCTCAATGTCAGTCGTGAAGATGAAATTGGCAAGGTATCCAGTTCATTTAATCTATTTGTAGATAAAATTCAAATACTCGTGCAGTCAATTCAAGTCTCGGTTGATGATGTATTTCGAGCCGCGAGAAATGTACACACTGGTGCAGAAAGCAGTCGTGGTCATGTACACGACCAGCAATTAGAAACAGATCAAGTCGCAGCAGCAATCACACAAATGTCGGCCTCAGCCAAAGAAATCGCTACCAGCGTGCAACTATCAGCCGACTCTGCACTTCAAGCCAACATGGATGCTAAACAAGTATCTGACATTATTAATCATTCTATTGACTCTATTAATGATTTATCTAACCAATTGACGGAAGCCGCCGCTGTGGTCAACTCGCTAGATAAGGACGTAACAGACATAGTATCTATCTTAGATGTTATCCGCAGTATTGCAGAACAAACAAATTTACTGGCATTAAACGCCGCGATTGAAGCTGCGAGAGCTGGGGAACAAGGCCGTGGCTTTGCGGTTGTGGCCGATGAAGTACGCGCCCTTGCTAGCCGTACCCAACAAAGTACAGCTGAAATTCAAACTGGCATCAACAAGCTGCAATCCGGTGCTAAGTCAGCCGTTAAAGTCATGCTTGATAGTCAGAGTAAAAGTGAGGCTTCAGTTGTTAATGCCCAAAGTTCGGGAACAGCCATTAATAGAATCTTAACGTCCACTGAACAAATTACCGATATGGCGACTCATATCGCAACAGCAGTAGAGCAACAAAGTACCGTGGCAGAAGACTTAACCCACAATATCAATCGTATTGTCTCATCTGGTCAGGACAACCTTACGCTGCTCAGTGAAATGAATCAAAACTCTGAAGATTTAGAGTCGACATCACGGGACTTAAAACAACTCACTAACCAGTTTAAGGCATAATATTAAACCTTATCAATCAGCGATAATTATTGAGTCGATGCTGAGTGATAATGATGGTGTAATTAAGAGCATTTAGTGTTGCCGTAGGCAACTCAATTTAGACATCAATTGAGTTGGCTGCGTCATTTTTGCTTAATAAGCATTTGAGTTAACAACGATGCTTATCAAAAAATCAGCTGCGAATCTTAATATATTGTTGCTTCTACTTTATGGTTTACCCGCGAATTTTAGTTCCTACTCCACAGCGAATATACGAGGTAAACTTCGGTACTCCCTTTATATAGTCACTTTCAAACCAATCGCTATTGAAACCGCAGCGTTATTCATTTTCAATCATAGATCTATTTACATTACGACCACCAAAAGCGTTACCCCATATGCGATTTAAGCGGTTTTACCATTTTTCATGGAGTCAACTTTAGCCTAATCCTACGGTTTTCATTACAATGGGTCGAATACCGACTTTGAAGTAACCTAAAGATGGCAAAACCGAATAAAAAAGGCCCTTCACGTACCGTTGATATCTTCTGCGCTAAATGTAAAACCCAACTGTTTAAATATCGTAAGGGAGGTAAAGGTGCCTTAGTCAAATGCTTCAAAGAACGAATCGTTGAAGATAGCACTAAAGTTCCCTGCACTTGCCCAGAGTGCGGCCAGATATTTGCCCGTGATACCTTAATAAGAGGCGCGCCAGCATTTAAAATGATAGGCGGTAAAGTCACTTTCAAATAGCCTCATCGCACTCTCATCAATATCATAAGCATCAACAGCACTGATCCAGACGAATCCATAATGCATTAGGATCTTAGTATCAATTTTAATCACCCTTCATGCCAAAGGCTTATCTCTAAAGCTAAGCACAAGCCCGATGCGTACAATTAACACCTGTTGAACCTTAGGGTTTGTTACCCTCTAGATATTTGCAGTATTTGCCCCAACAATGAGTACAAGCATCTTATTTGTATCACTTTACTGATCGCTCAACCCAATCTTAATCATATAATAAGACTGCAATGAATCAGCTTTCCTGGCTACAAAATAAGTCATCCACTTACCTAGCCAATAATGTTTGGTTTTATTAGCCTTTGCGATTATTTGCGAACTGGATCGAGTTTTATAAGACAAAACTGCAACTACCTCACTTATTGTGCTAAATTTAGAATTCAGAGTTCTAAGTTTATCTTTTAAGAGGCGGCTATGGCCCATCGTTGGCAAATTGCAATTTCTGCGGGTTTATTAGCGGCTATTTGGGCTGGAGTTGCTGATGTGTTTCATCTGGTAACCTGGGTCGGGTTTCTCGGTTGCAGTACTTTCTTCGCTCAAACTGAATCGGGCGCTAAAGGCATGATAATGGCGATGATGACCAATCTTTCCGGCGTATTCTGGGGATGGTTAATTATTGCGGGTAGCGGTGTTTTGGGGTCGCCCGTAATAAGCTATGCATTAACGGGAATTGTTACTGCGCTTATGTGCTTACAAGCCAGTAATAAAAACTTTGCTTTTATTCCCGGCACATTTATTGGCTGTTGTATTACGTTTGCTCTAAATGCAGATATCGCAGCCATTATTCCACCGCTCGTTATAGGCGCTGTACTCGGTTACAGCATGAGCTTACTCACGAGCTTATTGATAACGTTAACGGATAAAACAGCTGAATCGTTAAAAGACAAAACCATAGAAGAAATCTAAATACAAAGTAGATTAATTATAAAATAGCTCGCCTGTTGACTCATATGTGCCAATTACAATGGCCAATATAATCAATGATTAGGAAGCAAAGCTCTGTCGTAAAAGCGACGCTACGCCTTGTTAGTTTGTCTTAGTCTCAAGTAACTCTTGTAATGCCGTTTCTTGATTAATAAGCCCAAGCGAGTAATTACCAGAAATACTTGATACGCCGCCCACATAAGCTGCATTGGCAAGCTCAGCAGTTAAGCGAACAAAATACGTTTTATTGGCGTGAGCATCAAAAGAGATTTGCAATCCACCGGCACGCCAATTGGACATAATCCCTCCTTCTTTAACTGCAATTATCACGCTACCAGGATTAAGATCCAAAACATGGTAGCCTCCGTTGCTGATATTGAAACTGTCGACACCATTTAGCTGTATTGTCGGAGCTGCTGCGCCATCCAACATGGCCCAAGGACGATAGAAATATACTTTAGCTTTATTTGCCTCGGGCGCTTGCGTTTGAGTAAATTTAGCGCCGGTGGCACTACAAGCGGTCAGCGATGCAATCATAACTAGCGAACAAATAAATTTATTCAACATCGACTACGCTCCTTCTCACCTCAAATTAACGCTCGTATCTGCGACACTGTGTGGCATGCATTTGTTAGCAATATTCACTATTTAAATTCTATAGGTATACTTACAAAGCTTAATAAAAATTGGTTTAGTTCATATCAATCTACAATCCAGCTTATGTCATAGTGTGGAAATTCAGGAACAGCTTCAGACGCTCTTTCTTTAGATGAAAGCACTGCAAAATGGCCACGTCTATTCAGAGCCGCACAACCAGTTTCCCAATTCGCACACCAGATGCCAAGAGCAACAGCGGCGTAATACCGTGAACTAATAGAAGTGCAGAAATCAAAGCGAATGAGTTTTTCTTCACCATTAATTTGCTCTGTTACGGCAGCAGAGCGGGTAGTCTGTCCATTGTATGAAGACGGTGACCACTGACAAACCTCATAGCAACGTCCATAATCACAATAGGGATTGGATTTAGTATCCAGCGGCGTCTCGAATGACGGATCGGCAAAAAACAATTCCGATAACGGTAAACGTTTATGCATTAACTTATTAAACAAACGAATAAATAATGGCTTATACATAGAATCATAGCCGATTGCACACACACAAATAACATGATCTTTTGTTGGGTCGATCTTATTACCGAGGTGCTGCAGAATGCTTTTATTATCAGCGCCAGGTCCTATCCAACAAGTTGCAATCCCCATACGTGTTGCTTGAATAACAATTTTTTGCAAACTACGACCGACATCTATTATTGATAAGCGATCATATTCGCGTGGGGCAATGGCAACTAAAAATTCGTGTGCACCAACCACTGGCCAAACCGTTAATGCGGCTTTAATATATTCAAACCGAATGGTTTTTTGCCCAAGTAATTGACTTGGTTGACTATGAAACTGAACCGTCTTAAGTAATTCAGCATGATGTTCCGCCGTTAAATTGCGAGACTGAAATGAACGGCATGATTTGCGAGATCGCATCAGATCAAATATATCAAGATGGTGTTTATTGGCAGGTACCTTTTCGGTAGGATGGAGTCCATATTTAACCATAACAATGGTGCCAAACAGCGCGATACTCAACAATGTCGCCAGACCAAGCGGCAGCCAAAACAACAAAGCTTGCCAATGCCCAATAATCCAGCCAATCCCAGCAATCAGTAGCAATACCAAGATCCATATTGCATGGATAATATATTGTAACCAACCACTAAATTGAAGCCTTAACTTTAGCTTCCATATCGCACTATCTTCAAAGGACCATTGTTTTTCTAATGGCATATAGCTCTCCCATACACTTAAAATGCGCTTGAACACATGTAGACATTAACTTAAGGAGCAACTATCGCTCTGTGTGACTGACTAACGCCTAACACATTACTCTGCCGCACAAAATAATTGGCAATTTTTGCCAATACGCTGGAGTACAAAAGGTAGCAACGGTTTTGTGTGAGTAGCAGTAACGTCTTATATGCCTAATTCTTGATAGAGGCTGTATTTTTAAAACCAACCGTCTTTCGAAGATATCTGTCCATTTAAACCACATTTTCACCGCGGGACAACATTTTTAATTCCTCACTTTGGTGCATTTCGAATAACAAATCATGAACGCCTGAGTAAACCACATTTGTTTCATTTGATATTTTTCTATGGGTTCAGATAATTTTTCATTTGAACTTTTTATAACGGCTCAATAACAATGACCAATTTCCATGTCCATGTCCAAGTCCAAGTCCAAGTCCAAGTATCGATTTAACGTCACTAACCGGTGGATAGATTAATTTGCTGAATATATCTAATTTATTCATAAGTGATTGGCTCTCTTTTACCTATAACGCCGCCAAAGCGCAAAGCGTTAACCGTCCGACTTGAGTCGCTTGTATCGCCAAACGACTCTCAACGTCACTTAAACACGCTTTAACACCCGATCAAATAACAATAAACTGCATGTCATCTAGCCTTATTCCACGTTGGCTTGGTTACTGGCATGGATATAGTACAGCGCGATAGCTAAGCAGATAACCGCCGCTATTCGACTTGGCGAAAACACTATCGCGTCATTGCCGAACCAGCCGAAATTATCGATTAACATGCTCATTAACAGTTGCCCAAAAATAACGGCTACGGTTGCTACCGCTGTACCAATTTTTTGCACCGCAAACACCATGATAACTATGTATGGTACGCCGCACATCGCGCCCAGCAACTGCCATTTAGGTACCTCTAGCAAAGTTAACGAATGCGCAGGTTCAAAATAAAAAATAAGCAGACCCGTCACCAAGGCGCCTAACGAAAAGGTTAAAAAGGCACAACGAAATACGCCGACTTTACTGCCAAGTTGTCCATTAATTGCCGCTTGAATACTCAATGTTGCGCCACCGATGACCGCCAACATAATCATAATAAATGTCATTACTCCCCCCTTAACCCTGTGCCATTAAAATAAGTGCTGCTACGATAAATCCCAGTGCGATAAGCCGTTTTCGATCAATTGGCCGCGGTTGACTGGCAAATAAGCCAAAGTGATCAATGATCAGACTCTTCGACACTTGGCCGGTTAAAATCCCTATCATAGTCATGGCGATACCGATTGCTGGCGCAGTAATCGTTAAAATCACAACGTATATTGGCCCTAATATTCCGCCAAGCAGTGTCCAAGAAGGCTGGGAAAAAAATGACGGACTATTTCTTGGGCTGAAAAAAAGCATCAAGATAAAGGTTAACGCCGCACCTACCCCAAATATGCTAAAGGTTGCCCATAGCTCACCCACCTCAGCCCCTAACGGACCTAACAACCCCGCTTCAACGGATAATCCCATCCCGCCGAGCACCACAAGTAAAATCAACATCAACTGCATAACTGAACCCCTAATCATAAAGCGCGCATCATAACCTAGTGCTTTATCGCGAAAAATGGGATAATCCAACAAACACCTTTGCAGGAATTGCACAGATGAACGATGCAAGCTCAATCAATATCAGAGCGTTAAAGTTTTTTATCGAAGTTTATGAAAGTAAGAGTTTCTCTATTGTTGCACGCCGTGAAGGTGTCTCGCCGTCTATGATATCAAGAGTGATTCAGCAGCTTGAAGAGTCACTAGGACAGCAGCTGTTTTACCGCAATACCCGCGCAATTATCCCAACTGAAGCAGGCAGGATTTTTAACGATTACGCCCGCTCGATGACTGAGCAATTAAATGAAGTTCGCAATGAGCTACAAGATAGGGCGACCGAGCCAAAAGGTTTAATAAGAATTAATGCACCCGTTTTCTTCGGCCAGAAACACATAGCCCCTTGGTTGGCAGGCTTTTTAACTCAATATCCAAAGGTGCAAGTTGAGCTCATTCAAACCGACGATTTCATCAATCCGCATATTGACGCCGCAGATGTCATCTTTCGAATCGGCTCACTTGCTGACTCAACACTTCATGCCCGAGTACTTGGAGTACAGCGCTACCATTTGGTCGCCTCTCCGGCATATTTAATCAAGCACGGCACCCCCGAAAAACCTAGCGATCTCACTCGCCATCACTGCCTAGTGTATAGCGGTTATTCTGGGCAAAATCGCTGGTTATTCAAAAGCAATACAACCACTTGGCTTCACCAAGCCGTAACGCCGACACTGGTATCGAACAATGCCGAGTCATTACTTATCTCAGCGTTAAATGATAGCGGGCTGGTATTATTCCCTAATTGGTTAATCGGCAACCATTTAAACAATGGCACACTGGTGTCACTGCTCAACGACTATCAACCGACAATTAAAACTGGACCACAGAATATTACCGCTATTTATCCTAATGCGCGTCGCCCACCGTTAAACGTTAGGGTGCTGATTGATTACTTTATTGATGTTTATGGCACACCAGCCTATTGGGAATATCAAACTTAAAGTTATTTTGATCAATTACTTCAAGCATGAGGCAACACAGTTGCTTGCTGTGAACATGTCAGTTCGCCATAGAATATTCAGGAATATTGGAAACAGTGAAACCATACTTGAGGAAGGTATAAGCACGATTTTCTTGCAGGTAAATTTCACAGCTGGGATGTTTGAAGATGATCTTAAGAGTTTGCTTTTATGTTTAGCAATCGCCTCCTCAGGATATGTGCAAGCACTTGATTAAATGTTTATTCGAGTGGGCTTTAATGATGTTCCTGATTAACGGTTAACTTATTTTGGAAAACATGTCAGGATTTGAAACAATTAGAATATGTAACCTGAACTAGTTATAACTGCATCCATAACCGGGCTATTGCAAGCTAATTCAACGCAGTTAACAAGGCAAAAGACTATTTAAGAGACGTTTGCGATACCGAGTTCAGGTTATGTAATATTCTTATTAGCAGTGCACTTACTTTTTACCTTTGCTACAACCATTACACCGATAACTTAACTTAACACTATAATATCTAGATAAAAATCGATTTTAAGTGTAGTGAAAACTGTACCGATAGCAGTTAGCATTAAACTCAATGAAAAATAGTGACTCTTTGATTTTTAAAATATGTTAAATCAAACACTTATAAGTTATAGGGTTTAAAAGCACACACTATAAAGCCTGCCAACGCCTTAAGAAGAACAATACTTTTGCAATTTGTTAGATTTTTTGTGCGATAACGGCATACCTATGCCAAGACTGATGCTCTCCATCAGGACCAACACCCAAACTTTTGTGTTCAGTATAAGACTCTATTCTATAGCCTCGAAACAAATTGATAATTTCACTTTCTGATACTACGAGCACATCCGGCCAATAGGCCTCCTTGTTATAATTAGGGCCAGCCATTGTATCTTCGCACCCGACAAACGAACCAACGAATATCCCACCAGGCAGTAATGAGCGAGTAATCTTGTGCCATACTTCATCGAACTTATTTTCAGGACAAAAACACAGACTTGAGTCAGCCACTATGAGTGAAGCTGAAGGGTATGTGAAAGCATCAAACGTACTTTGTGATAACCAAACGTTTTTGTCACTACCAAACCGCCTTTTACAGCGTTCAATAGCTTCTGATTCTATATCAAAAGCATGCACTTGAAACTGCTTAGATCGAAGGAACGCAATATCGCTTCCTGAACCACAGCCACAATCAATCGCTATCTTACGGTCACCAACTAATTCTATCGCTCGCTTAAGATCATCTCTAGTTTGCCGATTTTCTGTTGCTTTGAAGTACGTAGATATTTCTTTGGAAGGCATTCAATGGCTCCGAGTGTAATCTAACGCCCAATAATGGGCAGCTAATCGTTTGTTAACATGCTGTACGAAGTGAACCAAGCAAACTGTAACAGCCCCACTTGAATTACCTATTAGCGTGTATTTATCAGAATATTCAGTAACTCTTCAACATAGAAGTAATCTTTTTGCTGCTGAGTTAGCTTAATGAATGTTTTTGCCTTTGGCGCATACAAATGAACATCTACAGTGTCAGCACTATAATAGCCTCTAGAGTTCGTCATTTTACCTTTGTATTTGATGGAATAAACCATAAAGGTTCCAGCCTCTAGCGTTTCTTCTTTACAAGATAACACCTCAGCATCTTGGATAATTGCACCTTCAGTGCAATCGTCACCTTTCCAATGTCCCTCAAGCGCCAAGCAAAGGTCGATGTTTCAAACTATGGTACTTCAATGCCATTTGAAGACAATGGCCTAGAGGCCCTTCTTTAATAGCAGCATCCAGAGGAACCACAATCGCACGTTTACCCTCATATGCGAATTCATCTCGATATATCTCCCTGAAGGTTTCAATCAATCGAGTCTGGCAATGGAAATATACCTTTATAGAATCAGGATCTTTTGGCTTCCAGTCCATTCGAATCGTCGTGCCGCCTTTTACAAGATAGCTGGCCTCGCCCCACTTAAGCGTTTCTTCAACAGCACCCAAGTCATTTTCTTCCGCAACGGCAAGAATCAGATGACGAATGGCGTTAAGCAGTCTTTGCGCTTCAGCGGGGTAAGTCGCAAATTTTGCCTGTATTTCTGCTTTCACGGGGCCTCCAATTGCAACACACGTAACGCTGCGTTAAGCGGTGAGCAACGCGACGACCTAAACTAAACCATAGCACCTTAAACACCAAACTCAACTTGAGCTGAAACCACCAAGCATGGGGAATCAGTCTTGAACACTTTTTAAATTACAATAACTTGAAGAAGTAGACCGTTGCTTCCAACTCCCCTGTAGAGCTACGAGCAAATTGAGGGATTTGACCTGCCTCGGTGTAACCAATTGAACGATATAACGAAGAAGCTACGTCGCCTAACCGAGTATCTAACACAAGTAGTAACAAGCCCATTTCAGATGCGGTACTTTCCATTAGCGACATCAGCTTTTTGCTCACGCCTTTACCTCTAGCCCTCGTATCAACCATGAGTTTTTCAACTTCTCCTCTATGTGCACCATTAGCTTTAGCACAAAGAGATAATTGAACTGCGCCAATGACATTATCATTGTCATAGGCTAAAAACAGCTTTCGAGTACCCGACTCAAGTTCTGTTTCAACAGACTCCCAATATGATTTCACTTCTTGGTCATTGATTGGTGTTAAGAAACCGACAGAGGCACCACTCACGATACAATCAGCAAGTAACGAATGTAATTGCTCAACTAAACCCGATATCGAACTGACTTGTTTTATTTCCACAAAACTATCCTTGTATTTAACGCCCTAATAATGAGCACAAAATTGATGACTAAAATAAGCGAAGCACGATCAATAGTCAGCTGTTTTTAGTCCTTTGCAATGACTTAATATATGCTCGTTTCGATCGCTGTCAACGATTCGCATAATCATCCTTGAGCATATAACGCCAACGTAATTGGTGCGAGTTTACGAGCGTCCTAATTGATGCACCTGTTAAATTAAAATAATCACTGCCAATATTGCTAGGGCATTGCTCGTGAGATAATGTCTTCAAGCAACCTCCCCATACTTATGTATAGATTTGATGGTTTCTCTGCGGAGATTCTTAATGCCGATAATTCACTGCTGTTGATCCATTGCCCGGCCTTAATAACCGCAATGGGTGCAGCGAGTGCTTGCAAATCATCTAAAGGGTTATCTTTTAGCACAACCAAATCAGCTACCTTGCCAATCTCTATAGAGCCGTATTTATCGTCAACTCCCAATGCGGTTGCCGCATTGATAGTCGCAGCCCGTAAGACCTTTATTGGCGATATTCCCGCTTTCACCATCAGTTCAATTTCAAGGTGGGTTGATAACCCTGGTGGCATATATAAGGTTCCGCCATCAGAGCCTAACAATAATGTCACCTCTTGTTTATCCAGCTCCCTAACGATGTCAAAAAGAAACTGCTCCTCTTTGCTATTCCAGTCCGCTTGTTCCTGTGATGCTCCTAGCCATCTTTTAACGCCAAACTCAGTATTAATTATGCGATAAAGAGGATTTAAGGTGTTCAACGGCAGGCTATCGACGAACGCGGCTTTGTCTTGGCTTAATTTGGTCAAGTGATGGAATGTCGCCAACGTCGGAGTAACAGTCGGATTAATCGCCTTTAATTGGCTCACCCAAATAGCCATGCTGTTTTGATCAAATGAAAAATTAAGCGGGCCTTGAAAAATATCTTCCACATGCTCCAGAGATTGCAAGCCACTGTTAGATTGCAATCCAAGCCCATCTATCGGATTAGGGCCATGCTTGGCTATGGGGAAATCCAACCGTCTGGCTTCATCAGTAATGGCTTCAAAAACCTCCTTATCTAAGTAGCCATAGGCTTTGATAAAATCATATCCACCATCTTTATATTTTCTAACCAGTTCACGTGCTTTTGCTGGTGATATCACTACCTGCTGAAGAGCATGTGCATATCTTTCACCATCTAAAACGGGGGATGACGTATACAAATTGCTGCCAAGCCAATCACCTCTGTTTAACTCACTTTTCCATCTAAGGTGCATGGGTAACCCTCTCATATTCCTCACAGAGGTAACGCCATATGCGAGGTACAAGGCTAGGTATTTTCTGTCATGCAGATGAACGTGCATATCAAACAGGCCGGGCACGACGTATTCGCCGTGCAAATCGATCACCCGAGCATCTCGACTTTGGCTAGATGTTCTTTCTCCAATAGAGACGATCTGGCCTTTGGAAAGGTAAATTCGTTGATTTCTTATTGTTTTACCGGTTAATACATCAATGTAATTTGCATTGTCGAGCACAATATCTTCCGTATTATCAACGGCGTGCAAATCGTTAGGCATTTCATAAATTGATATTGGGATGGCGAGTAATATCAGAGCGAGTACACATAACAGCGATAGGATTGTATATTTCAGCAAGTTAATGAGAATCTTCATATTAATAAGCCAATTTGTAAACTTGGATTTAACGCCCACAGAAAATGGGCGAGTCTTTAATGGCGATGGTTAGCTGACCTTAGCATCTCACTGTAATACAACATCTTTCAATTGTGTTATTTCAATTTTTTATCTTTATATGAGCTCAAAGCTTTATTGACATAAGAGTTTGTCTTGGGTTGGTTTGCTGACTTTTCATCCAACAAACCAATTCTTAGGTACTAAGAGTTAGATGATGCAAAAATTGCCACTACTTAATCGCATTTCTTAACCATGGACCAATAAAGTTGGCAGCATTCAACATAATTGAAAAATGATTTTCTTTATCCACTATTTCAATTTCCTTGCGAGCGTCTTTACCACTGTATTTCTCTGCGAACATAGTGACTTTTAATGGATCAAACGCCTCATCTTGCCTTCCTATCCATAAACCAAATTCATGTATATCAGATAATTGAGAGTCAGGTGAATGAGGGGTCACAGCGTTCGACATATTAACAGTGTTAAACGGGACAATTTCAGGGTTATCTCTTAACACAGAATCTGGAAAATTGAATTTTACTGCTTTTGAATGACCGAAAAATAAACCACCGCTCATCGTATTGATGACAAAGTCAGAGGTTGTTACTGTAGAAAACTCGAAGCGTTTACTCTCACCAGCATCGTAATTAGTTTCTGAACGATAACCAAAATATGGCGCTAGAAATACATAGCCATCAATCTCTGCTCTTTGCTCCCAACTAGAATAATTTAGCGCTAAACCAGCACCACTTGAGTGACCACCAACAAATAGGGGAAGATTAGGGTATTTATCACGAGCAACGTTAACCATTGTATTAATGTCTAACCACACTTGTTCAACCTGTGGAGTATCACCCCGATTTCCGCCAGATCCTCCATGACCTCGTATGTCTGGCATATATACAGCGATATTAAAATTATCACGTAAACCCGTACCGATGTGATTGTAGCTAAGGCCGCTATGAGCCCCTGCGCCATGATAAAAGATTAACATTGCTTGGGGCTGTTTTGGCAGATAAGCACGATAGGCCAAGGAAACATCATCACTTGCCTGTACATAATTAATAGGCTGTAATGGCTTTTTAGGGGCATTTTTAATCTCAACAAGTGAGAAAAAGTCATTAGTACTTTGCTCATCAGAGCTAGCGTGCACATTATTTACAAGAAAAGTAAATAACAGTGTTATCAAAGCCTTCATCGCTATGGGGTTAAAGTTCATTAATTAATAGTTCCTTAAATAAAACCTTTTCAAAGTGAGAATTTTCTATTCGCTCAACCATAAAGTGCATAGCCGATTTGCACAACTAACGTCGCGATATAACGTCGCTGTAATTTGCGACTTAACACGCTGAGTAAAGCCGTCAATTATTTTGAGCTAATATATGCTCACAAAAATGACGACCTCATCGACTAAAAAGCCGTATGAATAAACCGTCTGGGCTTCAAATATAACCACCTGCATGATTATCGCCAGACTAATGAAAATGGTTACTCTTCGATACAGCGACCGGACCGGTTCTCCTGATAATGAGCTCCGGTCTGATTAATCGTGGCAATTTTTCGCCCTAAAAGCGATCCTGCAAAACCAAGGTGCCGCACATATCAACACCGCTAGACGTCCAACAGATTTCGACATGCTCTGCTTCGCTGCTGAGTAAGCCCCTAATTTCATCAAAGTTAATTTCATTGATTTTATTACCGTTTATGTTGGTAACCACATCGCCTAGGGCAATCTTGAGTGCCTTTAGGCCAGCGGTCTCCCCTAAACCCTTTACTAATCCGCCATTTCTATGCGGCTCTAGTTGCAAACCACTTCGGTCAATAAAAGTTTGAGGGTTAAACTGTATATTCTTTTTCAGAGCTAAGTAGCCATTTTCATAATTGAAAACCACATCAAAATTTCGCAGCAGACCACTACCAATTAAGCCAATACCATTGTCGTCTTCGAAGTCAGGTAGATCATGCACTGCGATATTTTCAAAACTTGTGCCTGCTATTTGAAAATAATTAATCCGGCTAGTTTTTACCGTATGTTCGCCATTAAAATTCTTGGTATTACTTTCAAAGTAGGAAGATGGAAAATTAAAGTCGGTCGCAAGTAACGAATTAATGTATAGATAATCGGGAGCGCCAGTATCTACAACTAAATCATAATGGGCTGGCTGCCCTTGCTGGTTGGGTATTGCACCAGAAATGTAAGGGATTCGGCCATGAATAGCCATGGGTAACTTTACCCACTCAGTTGATGTTAAAGCGGTCGAACTATCTTTAATAAAGGTAACCGTTTTGTCTGCATAATTGATACGAGTCATGTATCGATTGAGAATATCAAACCCAATAGCACCATCAAAGTAAGCTTCATCATAAGAGCCAAATAAAGGAGATTGATCGATGGGGACCTGAATAATTGTCATTTCCGATAACGTTATCTGACCGATAGTAATCTCCGCATCGTTAACTACATTAACTTTCCGACCTTGCAGATCTATTTGCATCTCAAATGACAGTGGCTGATCTTTGGTTTTTTCAGTTTCAAACAACACCGTCGCTGCGGCCCCTGAGTCGAGCGCAAAGCGCAAATCTTGCTGGCCGTTTAAGGCTATATTTATGATAACGTGACCGTCATGCCATTCAAATGGTACGGTGAAACTGCTATCTGCCCCATGCCAGTCTTGCTTGGCAAATTGATTACCGCTTTGCAAGTTAATCAGCCCAGTGACACCGCAACCGGCGAGTAAAATGATTACCAAGTGTAAGAAGGATAGCTTTGCAATGCGCTTTGAACCTTTAAATTTCATTTTGACGACTCTCTAATAAATACATATCAACTGTGATATCAAATATTACGAGAGGCCATGGGCATTTTATAGAACGATATTGCGGCGATTGAGGCTATAAATACGCCGGTAAAATCGCAATATCGTTCTATAAGTTCCAGGTTTATCAACTATGCTTGGCCTACACTAAACCAATACAAATTGAAGTCGTTATGAATCGAAAATTAAATGTCTCAGATTGCTTCGATATGTTTTCAGACACCTTTACCCCAAAAGTACTTTTAGATGTTAACGATTCTAGGATTATGCTGGTCAAAATTATAGGCGATAAGATACCTTGGCACTGCCACGCTAACGAAGACGAGTTACTTTGGGTAATGAAAGGAAATATCGTCGTGCACACTCGAACCGAGTCAGTGCATCTCTGCTCTGGAGAATTGTACATGGTAGCGAAAGGGATAGAGCACAAAGTGACTACAAATGAATTGGCCCAAGTGTTGTTGATTGAATCAAAGTCATTTAAGCATACTGGTGAGACTGAAAGCGATATAACTCAAGACGCTTTTGAATATTTGCTAGAAAATAATATCGCCACCTCCTCATCATGATATATTCAATTATCGGAACTAAAGTACGTTAACACTATGACGACCCCAAAATTGAGCACATGGTTCAACACTGCTGTAGGCGACAAACCTCGTATTGAGGTGAATTTGGTTGGCTTTACTTTTGCTCCGCATCGACATGATACTTATACTCTGGCATTAACCACCACTGGCGTACAGTGCTTTAATTACCGAGGAAGCCTGCGCTATTCTTTACCCGGTGAAGTCGTTGTTTTACATCCTGATGAATTACATGACGGGTTAGCGGGAACAGATGCTCCTTTCGGTTATCGAGCCATTAACATTGATCCTGTCGACGTACAAAATATTTTGCAAGGGCATCATTTGCCATTTTTACCTAATGGCGTGACAGGCAAACCCTGTTTAGTCGATATTGCACAGAGATTCTTGACTGAGTTCCAACGGCCTCTAGAGCCGTTAGAATACCAAGACCTTATCTATGATTTTGCCATGGCCTTACAAAAAGAAACCACAATACATCACAAGCATACGACAGCCAATTATCAGGCTATTCAGATGGCCAGGGAATATATCGATGACTCGCTAGATAATGACATAACATTGGATCAGTTAGCCACGATTACAGGCTACAGTAAATGGCAAATCACTCGAGATTTCAGATCATTGTTTGGCACTAGCCCTTATCGATACTTAACCTTAAGACGTCTTGAAAAAGCCAAGTCGCTTATGTCGCAAGGAATACCCATTGCGCAAGTTGCACAAGATTGTTTTTTTTCAGATCAAAGTCACTTTACTCGCCAATTCAAGAAAAGCTTTGGCACAACGCCAAATATGTGGAATAAGTTGAACGAAAGTCCCCAGCGATAAGCGAAGTTAACATAGCATTTTTGTAAGTAACGCCAATTTCTGCTTTATTTTTGCACCACCAAGTCCAAAATCGGGCTTTCACTGTGGCATGCTAAAGGCTGCACATTTTCAAACAAATGATGAAACGTTCACGGACCGAAATTGGGGCGTGAGTGTGAGATCAGCTATTGTTTAAAGTGCGACAATACATACAAGGCTGGATCAACGACTTTGCTATAGCCAATGCCTATCAAGGATGTATCGCCTATTTTTAGCAAAGTGACCATATTGCATGTTTTGATTTCTAAGAGCACGGCGATTTGACAGCTAAATGACAGACGAAGTAGATGAATTTGTTGATTGGTTTTAATTTGACGGCAAAAGCAGTCAAATAAGCTAGGCTCGCCGATTGACTGACGCCAGGCTCATATGTGTTAGCATTACTCTTTAATACGCCAACCTTTTGATTTTATACATGAAGCGTTTGCGCTAAAAAAAGATAAAAGTTGAACACTTGCAAAAGCTATTTCAGGCTCTTCTGAGTTTTTAGTTAATGTTGTACTCCTAATGCCTTGCCTAGCTTCTAACGCGCATTCACTAGCTTCTTTTCGAAACAGTTCGTTGTCAGCTGACATCTCACCGTATTCGTTATGAATGACAATTGGTGGAGTCGTTGAGCAAGAGCAAACCATAGACAGTATAAAAGCTAAAGATAGTATTCTTGTTTTTATAATCATAACTTTTCATCAAATCCTTGTAATGATAACGCCTATTTAAAGGACTAATAATTGTTTGCTAAAATGTACAGCAAAGCGGTATCGAGCAAAACGTTACGAGTCATGCTTTAAATTCTCGTTAGCTGTAACTTTACACCCATACATCATTTTCAGCTGTAAGTTCACTACCTGAATCACCAGTGTTAACAACACCTTTAGGTTCAACAATCATTATTTTACATTCACTGTTAGCAACTGGTTTATGTTCTACACCTTTAGGGATTACAAACATTTCTCCGGAGTTTAGAGTTACTAGACCATCACGGAACTCTATATTAAGGATACCTTCCAAAACGATGAATACTTCATCAGTATCAGGGTGATCATGCCAAATAAATTCGCCTTCAACTTTCACTAATTTGAATTGGTAATCATTCATTTCTGCAACAACACGAGGAGACCAGTGTTCAGTAAATTTAGAGAACTTATCTTTAAAATTTATAGCATCAAATTTCATTTTTACTCCATACATTCATTTACTGATAACGCACGCTTAAGGGGCAGACAACGCGACTACTGACCTTCCGCAAACACCGTAATCACAAAAACCAACGCATAATAAAAATGCCATGCGTTGGCTGCCCCTCTTGAAGCGTTTGTTAGCATTATCTAACCTAATTCGGATAACTCTTGTAGAAGCGACTCCAATTTACGCTCTTCTTCTTGAATCTTATTTTGGTATTTTCTGACTTTGTTATCCTTGCCACTTCCCTTTGCTTCTTGTAAATCTAAGTTATATTCGGCAATTTTATCTTTAGTTTCTTTAATTTCGTAAGCTAAATCTTGCTTAAGTTTTGTGTCACTACAATTGGACTTGGCTTCCGCTAGGGCAACTTTTAGTCCTTCTATCTTTTTTTGATTATTAGCTAACTGAGCACTTTCTATTTGCTGCTCAATCTCACAATACTTTCTTTCACACCCAGAAAAACCTGAACAGTTCAATGAAGCAAAACTATAAAATGACAATATAGACAGTACAACACCGGAAGATTTAAACATTAAATTTACATTTGCTCTTTTCATTAACACAACTAATTTTAATTAATTTTACAAGGGATAATTAAACTACAAAATGGTGAATTGTCACACAACTATTATACGCGATGATTGATTTCTATCATTTGAATATGACCATTTAAGTCCTCAGAATGCTAACAGCTTATTGAACGGCTCGACCGATAAAGCCGCACGTTTAAGTTATTGATTAATATCATCCTACATTTGCTATGTCTTTGAAGTAAAGCAATTCAATGACTCTTACATTCAAATATAAAACTTAAATTGCACGTTAAACGTGTCGATGGCAAATGTAAAAAATAAACCAATTAAGATCAATATATTAGAGCAGCCCTATTTTTCTCAACATAGTCCTTTAGACTGCTTTTTATTCATATATTATTGTTATTCCATCAAACCCATTATGACGATATATACATACTGTGTAGGTAACGTAAAGGGGGAAATAATGATGGGAACTGGATATTGAGAAGCAATTAGACAACAACGTTCAGAAAGCGACTATCACTAAACGCATTACCGCTCATACTTTTAGGCATTCTTTTGCGACCAACTTACTGAGGCGTGGTCACGATATGAGAACCGTGCAGGAATTGCTTGGCCATAATGATGTAAAAACAACTCCAATCTGTACCCATGTTGCAGGTTTGCACCAAATAGGTGTACAAAGCCCGATGGATTACAGTTAACTAGTTACAGCACGCAAACTAAAATATTGATATTCATTATTAATTCAAAGGTATAAATTCGTTTTCGGATTTATCTATGAAATAACGCCCATAAAAAAGGACTCATACGAGCCCTTTTACACTGAGATGATAACAACCGCTTTGGCTGCGGCTTACCGCCTATGAGACTTAGCTACGCAAACCAATTCCGCGCGAAATCAAATAGTAAGCTACTGCCCACAAGCTGACGCAAAAGCCAACCATGATGGCGATAGATAACGGTACACTAAGGTCGGCAAAACCTAAAAATCCGTAGCGGAACACGTTAATCATGTACACCACAGGGTTTAAACCCGATACACCTTGCCAAAAAGGTGGCAATAACGATAACGAGTAAAATACACCGCCTAAGTAGGTGAGTGGCGTAAGAATAAAGGTCGGGATAATACTGATATCGTCAAAGCTTTTGGCAAACACGGCATTAATCAAGCCACCGAGTGAGAATAACACTGAGGTTAAAAACATGGTGATAACAACCAAGCCAACATGATGTAAGGAGATATCAACAAACAACATCGCCACTGTGGTCACAATTAGGCCCACGCATAACCCACGGGCGACACCGCCGCCGACATAACCGGCTATCATCACGTAATGCGGTACTGGAGCCACCATGATTTCTTCAATGTTGCGTTGAAACTTGGCGCTGTAAAACGATGAGGCCACATTAGAGTATGAGCTGGTGATCACCGACATCATGATTAAACCAGGAGCAATAAACTCCATGTAGGTCACGCCGCCCATTTCACCGATGCGGCTACCAACTAAGTTACCAAAAATTAAAAAATATAACGTCATGGTAATGGCTGGCGGCACTAGTGTTTGGATCCAAATACGGGTGAAGCGATTAATTTCTTTGGTTAAAATACTTTTAAAAGCCACAAAATACAGACTTTTCATTATTTTGACTCCTTGGCTTTCTCTACCAGCTCTACAAACAATTCTTCTAGACGGTTGGCTTTATTGCGCATCGACAAGACTTCGATATTGGCTGAAGTAAACTGAGTAAATAACTCATTAATGTTATTCGATTTCGCCACATCGACTTCTAAAGTATGTGCATCAGTTAAGCGGCAGTTCATATTGGTTAACTGAGGGGCAACATCGAGATCATGACGTAAATCGAAAATAAAGGTTTCAACATCTAGCTTGCTCAATAATGCCTTCATGGTGGTGCATTCGACCAGCAAACCGGTATCGATAATACCAATGGTGCGACACAGCATTTCGGCTTCTTCAAGGTAGTGTGTGGTTAAAATAATCGTCACACCTTGTTTGTTAATTTGCTTTAAAAACTCCCACATTGAACGACGAAGTTCAATGTCGACGCCAGCTGTTGGCTCATCTAATATTAGTAATTTAGGTTCGTGCATTAACGCACGTGCAATCATTAAACGGCGTTTCATGCCACCAGACAGTTCGCGCGCTTGAGCATGACGTTTTTGCCATAAATCAAGTTGGGTGAGATATTTTTCAGCACGTTGTAATGCTACGGCTTTTGGCACGCCGTAGTAACCCGCTTGGTTAACCACAATTTGTTGCACGGTTTCAAACTGGTTAAAATTAAATTCTTGCGGTACTAACCCGATACATAACTTGGCATGTTCGAGATCTTTATCTATATCGAAACCAAATACCGAAACCGTGCCAGCGGTTTTCTGCACCAATGAGCTGATAATGCCGATGGTGGTAGATTTACCTGCACCATTGGGGCCAAGCAAAGCAAAGAAGTCACCTTGCTTTACCGTCAAACTAATTGACTTAACGGCTTCTACACCGCCTTTATAGGTTTTTTTAAGGTTATCGATCACCAATGCATTGGCGTTATCGGCCATATTGAAATCCTCAACTTACAATGAAAAAAAACTCCCACATCGGCGGGAGTTTATAAATTATGTTTGCTTAATCCAGTGGTACAACTTTAGCGATATAAGGCAAGTTGCGGTATTGCTCTGCGTAGTCGATACCGTAACCGACAATAAACTCGTCAGGAATTGTGATACCGATAAAGTCGACGTGTACATCAACCTCGCGGCGTTCTGGCTTATCTAATAAGGTACAAAGCGCTAAACTTTTTGGTTCGCGCAGTAGTAACATCTCGCGCACTTTATTTAAGGTGTTACCTGAGTCGATTAAGTCTTCAACAATTAACACGTCACGGCCAGAGATATCAGACTGCACGTCTTTAAGCACTTTAACGTCGCGTGAGCTAGTGGTTGAATTACCATAACTTGATACTGCCATAAAGTCGATTTCAACATGGCCTTTGATGCGGCGACATAAATCGGCCATAAACACTACAGAACCTTTTAATAGGCCAACCATTAATAAGCGTTCACTGTCAGCGTAATGAGCATTAATGCGTTCAGCTAACTGGTCTAAAGTTTTATTGATTTCTTGCTCAGAAATCATCATTTCAATGGTGTGCTTCATAAATCTCTCAATTGTCGATGTCGTGTGACTGAGTACGTCCGTATCCCCAGCGACTCGTTAAGTCGTGTTCAATACCCAAATGATCAAGTATTCGGGAAACCATGAAGTTTACCAGATCTTGAACCGATTTGGGATTATGATAAAAACCTGGTGCCGCTGGCATGATGGTCGCACCATTGCGTGTAAGGCTTAACATATGCTCTAAGTGTATGGCACTAAAAGGAGTTTCACGCGGAACAAGGATTAACTGCCCACGCTCTTTTAATACTACGTCTGCTGCTCTTTCGAGCAAATTATTACTCATTCCAGTAGCGACAGCAGCTAATGTGCCGGTTGAACACGGACAAATCACCATTTGTTTTGGTGCCGCACTGCCTGATGCTGGCGGCGAAAACCATTCATCTTTACCTAACACCACTAATTCGCCTTTTAATGGCTCATCGGAATTATGCAGTTGTTCAAGTAATTGAGCCTTGGCTTTATCTGGATTTGCGCTCAGTTGTAACCCATGCTCGGTGGCTAACACCACACGTGCTGCGCTGGATACCATTAAAAAAACTTGGTAATCAGCCGCGAGCAAGCATTCAAGCAACTTAATGCCATATGGTGCGCCAGATGCGCCGGTCCAGGCGAGACTAATTGCTTTGGCTTTTTTGGCATAGGCCATGTTGTACCCTCTATCGGCTAAAGCCGTTACGCTAGAGCCTTAATTATTTTCTGGTGAATACCATTAAAGCCACCATTACTCATAATGACCACGGTATCACCTTTATTGGCGGTGGTGGCTACTGTGTTAATAATGTCTTCTATATTGTTAAACACAGTCACAGGAAGTGGCGCATTAGCCATACTGGCATGAATGTCCCAACCAATATTGTCCGCTTGATATAAGTAGCCAACATCAGCCAACACCATCGAATTGGCCAGCGTATCTTTATGCACACCGCTTTTCATGGTGTTTGATCGCGGCTCTAGCACTACAATAATCTTGCCATTGACATGATCACTGGAAGCCACTTTGGCCCTTAGCCCTTGCAAGGTGGTGGCAATAGCGGTTGGATGATGAGCAAAATCGTCATACACAGACACCCCATTAACGGTAGCCAATAATTCTAAACGACGCTTAGGTGGACTGAACTGTGTCAATGCCTCTATAGCATGGCTTGGTGCTACGCCAACATGACGTGCCGCAGCGATAGCCATAATTGCGTTTTCGATATTGTGCTGACCTATCAATGCCCAGTGTAATATCCCTTGTGACTCGCCCTTAAACAGCACTTCAAACACATGGCCGTCGTCGGCAATAGTACGCGACTGCCAAGCACTTGGTTCACCTTGGCTTACTAAAGGACTGTCTGAATGATTAGCTATATCTGTGGCTAAGGTTGGCGATTTAGAATAAATTTCTTGTTCGCTCCAACAGCCCATATCAATCACTTGCTGCACAGCTTCAACATCGCTAGGCCAAATAACCTTACCTTCGCCCGGCACAGTGCGGATAACATGATTAAACTGACGTTGAATGGCTGCGAGATCGGCAAAAATATCGGCATGATCAAATTCAAGATTATTGATCACTAACGTGCGTGGATGGTAATGCACAAACTTAGAGCGTTTATCAAAAAAGGCACTGTCGTATTCGTCGGCTTCAACCACAAAAAACACTGAGTTACCTAAACGGGCTGACACGCCAAAGTTTTGCGGCACGCCACCAATTAAAAATCCCGGCTCGTAGCCGCAGTATTCTAAAACCCACGCGAGCATGCTGGAGGTAGAGGTTTTGCCGTGAGTACCCGCTACCGCCAACACCCAACGGTCTTGCAAAATATGTTCAGACAAAAACTGCGGCCCAGAAGTGTATTTAATACCACGGTTTAATACCGCTTCTACACATGGATTACCGCGACTCATGGCATTACCAATAACCACTAAATCTGGTTGATTATCGCCTTCTTTGCCTAATTGAATGGGATCAAAACCTTGGATTAGCTCAATACCTTGTTGCTCAAGCTGGGTGCTCATCGGCGGGTAAACGTTAGCATCACTGCCGGTTACTTTGTGGCCCATTGCGCGGGCTAGTAGGGCTAAACCACCCATAAAAGTGCCACAAATACCTAATATGTGTACGTGCATATTCAACTCTAATTGGTCCGTAATATGGCGGTTATTCTAATCTATTGCGCAACAGAATGTCAGTTAACAATGATTGAAATTAATCTAGGGTCTGTTGCTAATACAAAATAAAAAACAGTCCCATACTGAGTACGGTTGTGAGCAAAGTATTACGAGTGACGTAAGCCAGCACTGTGGCCACCAGGGCACACGTTAAATAGGGGTTATATACACTAATAGCAAGTTGGCCTTCGGGCACAAACACAATTGGCGCTAAGATAGCGGTTAATACCGATGGGGCTGAATAGCTTAAAAACGTTAAAGTATTTTTACTTAAGCGAATAGGCAATTTAGGTTCTAACAACAAGTGTCGACTGATAAACACCACTGCCGCCATGGAGAAAATAATCAGCCAGATCATAGCTTGTGATCCTTATTTGCGGTCACTGAAGAAGTAGATTCAGCGGTATTCGAATTAGCGATAGCAGAATCAATGTTACTCGAATCAACTCTAGCTGAAACCACAGCGTCTTCGTTAGTCAATTTGGCGTAAGTCATGCCTGCTGCCATGCCCGATATTGCCGCAATTAATAGCCCGGCTTGAATCGCAAATACTGCGCACACGACAGCTAAGGTAAGCGACACCAGGACACACACTAATATTGATGGCTTTTTTACTGTGGGGACTACGATGGCGATAAAGGTGGCAGCGATGGCAAAGTCGAGTCCGAGTTCGCCTAAGTTGTCGATAGACTGCCCTGCGACAATGCCAAGCAAAGTAGCAATATTCCAACCAAGATAAAAGGTTAAGCCGCCGCCCAAAGCATACCAGCGATCAAACTGATGTTGCGCTGGCGAGTCGCCTTTATGAGCTTGATTGGCGATAGCAAACAGTTCATCTGTGAGTAAAAAACCTAAGCCTAAACGCCATTTAAGGGGTAAAGGGCTTATATGAGTGCGCATCGCCATGGCATACAGCAAATGTCGAGAGGTGATCAGTAAGGTGGTGATCAAGATACTGCTAATACCAATACCGGCTTTTATCATACCGAGTGCAACCAACTGGGCACTACCCGCAAAGATAATTGCCGACATCGCTTGGCTTTCAACTGGCGTTAGGCCCACTTCCAGTGCAAACGATCCGGCAAGTATCCCCCAAGGGATCACCGCAATCGTCAGCGGCATAACGGCAAGCGCACCAGCTAAAAACGATTTAGTTTTGGTGGGGGTAACAGAAGTTAACTCAAGGGTGTCCACGTTATATCCTTATTGACTGATATTGTTATTCCCTCAAATACAGCTTGATAGGAAACAAGAAGATTAGCTTAACGTGAATAAGTTAGTAAAGCCCTTGAAATATGATCATGAATCTTACCAGGGTATCAGTTGATCTATAACGTTTTTAGCTGTGATTAATCGCTCGATGAAATATACAAGTATGAGCGTTATTCACTGGTTCAAAACATAGTATGTAGCATAGGTGTTAAATGCTAAATGCAGCAATACCCAACTCACTAACGCAGGCACTCATGTGCAACCACAAGCTTAACCACAACCAAGCAATAAAAAACCAATATTTAAATTAAAATCAATTACTTATAAAAACAAATGACGACAAAAGAAGATTGCTAACAAATTTCCAAGATTGGTGGCAAGTAATTGATGCTTTAATACTGATTTAACCTGTTTTTAAGCGGTAATTATCACACCACTACATTAGCTCAGCCTTAAGTAACGTTTATGATAAAATGACTCACCTCATATTTTTTACTATAAAAGACATTAAATATAGTATGTAGATTTTTATATTCATCATTTACATTTATCAAATAGTATTAGTCGCGACGATATTACCCAAAAACGTTTTGCACTTCTAAGTTGCAAAAAAACATATATTTTATATTCAAATTTAGTATCGAGAAAATCAAACGCCAAATTATACATTTATGCAATTAACTAAAAGTCTCGCATGAAGGACTTTTAAACAAGTAAAAAATATACACAAAAAGGAATTACATTAAATGTAATTCCGATACGGATTAAATTCGAGTATATAAATCGAAAAGTGAAAAACACATGTTGGATTAAATAACTAACAAAGCAACCTAGGCTATCGTGAACAATGTGATTGAAAATATCATTTATTAAAAAACACCAATAACCGCCTACACCAAAGCCAATTTTTACTCAATAAGCATTAAGAAGTAAAACTATCAAGAAAACTCATACTAAGGTCTAGATGCAACACCCAAGTTCATATCAAAACATATATTTATAATGCTCATATAGCTAAAACAACATCTGTATAGACTTTATTGTTAAACAAGCTCACTGGTTAACTCGCGTATCTGCTGTTTTAACCAAGTAGCATCTTCATTATCTGCATTGGGATGCGTCACCAATACTAACTTTAATGGTTCTACAACGTTAAAAAGACGATTCACTTCGTATTCAGATATCTGACAAGCATGTAAACCTGACTCCTCATCTACCATGTCGTAAACGGCCTTGTAAGGTGTTAATGCCAACGACTTACAATCAGAAAGGTAATCAAATAAAGAAGATACATTTGTAATAGTCATTTCAGTTTCAAGAGGTAGATTGTTGAGTTGACAATACTCTTGAAACGGATTGATTATTGGCGCTTGGGCTCCCATAAGCGTATTGATGTATGGATACTCGGCAATACTTTCTAAAGTGATTTCTTGCTTTAAAATGCGATGATTTTTACAACTTAACAAGTACTGTGACCCCATTTCGGCAAGCACTTCAACGTGTAACTTTTGATCAAAGCAATGAATTTCCTCAGGGCTTTTACAGCCACACAAGACAATACTATTAGGGTCGTTAGAGACACTTTCTAGAGCATGTTTATCCCAATTGTTCACATTGATATGAATATCTTTATGATGCTCTTTAATTGAATGCATTAATGCACGTGGGTAAGCATGAGCAATCATTCCTGGCATCACTAATTCAAAATGTCGACTATGTGGCAATGAGGTACTATTCAGCCGATTGAAATTTTTAGCACAGTCCACAATTTCTTTTGCAATAGGATAGATCCTCCCTGCATAATCGTTCGGTACCAATCCATATTTACGTCTAATAAAAAGCTCATCACCGAATAGCAATCTTGCTGAATGTAAACAACGACTAATCTTTGATGCTGGTACATCCAGTATTCTAGACACATGAGTAGCCGATTTGTTTTCGTACAAACTTACTAATATAGAAAGTGTTAATAAGTCTAATTTATCTAAGTCAATCTTCTTCATCACAGATACTCCCTTAGAGGTATTTAACATATCATATTATCGATTTATATAATATTTCATAACTTTATTTTAAGTATTTGATGATTACTTAATCCAGATCATAAAAATCAGTTATCAAAAACAACTCATTTTACAAAAACACTTTAAAGAGGAAATAGCTTAAGTATGATTACTACCGAGGTGACGATTAAGCCTGCACAAAAATTATAAAGAAAAATGTCAAAATGAGCATTTCAACTTCGGCAATATTCAATTCAGCATTTTAAAAAACTCTATTGTAAACTTAAATATTAATATAGTTAAATAAATACTTTTCTTAATTTAACATGCTAAAAATAACAATAAGATCCAAATCATAACTACAATCAAATAAATAATAATCACCTCATTTAATTGATTACGATCAATTAAAAATGAAAATACAAGGATAGTATTAATCGTACGTCGACGACGTACAGTTAATAAAACAATAAGTGTTTGGAGGTTGGTATGTTCACTTCAGTCTTTTTAAGTTATGTATTTATATACTCAGTTTTATTTATCGTTGTTCCATTTATATTAGTTGTTTTCATTATGACTTGTATAAAGTTCTTCAAAACTAATACAGAGGACCACACAGTAAAATTTAAAAAAATGCTTTTTGATACTCAAAGTTTTGACTTTTTAAAATCACTAAAAACCATGATTGGCGAAAAATATGACGTTTGTTGTAACGTTCCAATCGATACCGTGTTTGAAATGGATTCACAAACTGCTGCCGAAAATCATACACGACTCGATTATGTCGTCATTGACCATGATTCGTCAGAAGTGAAGTTAGTTATCTCTGATTTTAGTAATCAAGATGATGCTAACTCAAAAAGTTTGTTCGAAAAATTCAACATTAAATTAGTTGAAATGGCTCGAGGCAAACCTTGTGACATGCAAATGTTAAAACTATCCCTACCTGTATGAAGACCTTATCGGGTGACGACAAGCTGTTTTCACTCGATATTTTATCTTTTTAAATTCTGATCGCGAGGATTCATTATGTCCGTGAATAAATGGCTATTGCCACTCGGCATAGGATTGCTATCACTGTTTCTTAGCCAAGGCGCTCTCAGCGATGAACTTACTGGCAAAATTAACAATGATTCATGCATGAAATGCCATAAACGAAATGGAGCAATGCAGGGATATCATAGCCATGACTCATTAAAAATGAGTTGTAGCTCTTGCCATGGTGAAAAAGGCAATCATCCTAGAAAGCCTAATGATTTGATGGTGTTTTCTTCGGACAATGACATCCCTGTTACTGCTAAAAATGCTGTATGCCTTAAATGTCATACGCCAACAAAGTTAGCTGACGCAGAATGGACACATAACGTACATGCGCAAAAAACCAGCTGTACATCTTGTCATCAATTGCATCCTAAATTAGATCCGATGTTGGGGTTAAGTGACTCAGAACGCAGCAATAAATGCCAAAATTGTCACTCGGTGCGAGGTAAGTAATCATGGAAAACTCAAGAAGGCATTTTCTTAAAAGCACCTGTGCATTGGTTGCAGGCGTGTCGGTATATCCACTCAGTGGCAAAAATGCCAATGCAGAAATGGAAGCCGATATAAACAACATAAAGTACGCTTTGTTACATGATGAAACCAAATGCATTGGCTGTAATGCCTGTGTTGAAGCATGTCGAGAAGTGAATCATGTCCCCGAAGGCGTTACACGACTAAGCATTGAAAGAACTGGACCATTTGGAGAATACCCAAATCAATTTTATCACTTCTCTCGGCATTCTTGCGAACATTGCGAAGAGGCACCCTGCGTTTCTGTTTGTCCCACCGGTGCCGCCTTTATTAATAAAGAAACCGGTATTGTTGCAGTCAATGCAGATAAATGTGTCGGTTGCCAATACTGTATTGCAGCCTGCCCTTATGAAGTACGCTTTATTAATCCTGTGACTAAAGCTGCCGACAAATGTGATTTTTGCCGCGAAACGAATCTCAAACAGGGTAAACAACCTGCCTGTGTAGAAATATGTCCGACAAAAGCATTAGTGTTTGGCAATCTTAAAGATCCCGAGTCCGAACTGGTTGCACTATTGAAGGCTAATCCGACTGAGCGCTTTAAGCAACGTTTAGGTACCCGGCCTAAAATATTTCGCATTAAAGCGAAACTAGGGGAGATTATATTATGAGTGCTTTTCATTTTGATACCTTGGTTTGGCACTGGCCCATTGCAATATACCTCTTTTTAGCGGGGGTATCCGCAGGCGCCATGTTCTTCTCTGTTTTATTGAAACATTTTTGCCTAAAAGATAAAGCACATCAGTCTGGATTTATTATCGCTGCGTGTATTATTGCGGCAATTTCCGTGGTAGCAGGCTTGGGGGTGTTGGTATTAGATTTAACCAAACCTTTGGACTTTTGGAAGATCCTAGTGTTTTACAACCCTACATCGGTAATGTCGATGGGTGTGCTTATATTAATGCTTTATCAAGTGTTTATGTATGCCTGGATTGTAATTACATTCAGAAAAATCATTGATGATTTTTGTGAACAACGTTTTCCGATTGTTTGTAAGCTAACACGCATTATCGCGCATTATGAAGCAGGTATAACCGGCTTACTGGTTATCTTCTGTGTATCGTTAGGTGCCTATACCGGCTTTTTATTATCCGCTCAACCTCACTTCCCTATGTGGAATACTGGCGTGTTACCTTTGCTGTTTTTGGTTTCAGGCTTATCTTCAGGTGCTGCGGCAACGTTATTAGGTGGTGTGTTACTCAAAGGCAACCCCAATGGTGCAGAAGTTCGTTTCATTCATAAAATAGAGATCCCACTGATTTTAGGCGAGATACTACTTATGTTCACCTTCTTCCTGGGTTTAGTCTTCAGTGGTGGCCAAAGCAAGGTGGCGGCATTCAATGCTGTCGGAGTAGGTTTTTGGGGCTTTATATTTTGGTTTGGGATTATGGGATTAGGATTATCGGCCCCATTAGCGATGAACTTATTTATGACCGCCACTTCAAAACGCAAGTTTGCCTATGTTGCCGGAACCGCATGCTTAAGCTTATTGGGGGTTATATTGTTGCGTAACTTCATCCTTTACACTGGTCAAATGGTAGTAAACTAGTCGCACTTTTAACGGTGATAGCACGCATTAGCAACCGTACTGTCACCGTATATCTAATAGAGACTAACTCGCTTGGCGTTACACCTATTTCATCACTTGCCATTACCGCCTAACTATTTTCGACCAAGTGAACATCAGCAATCATTAGAACAGAGTGATTAAAACAGCGTCGTTCAAACTCAGTCATATAAGCTCAGTCATTTAAGCCTCGCAATACTCCCTAACCCTTAGATCCGATATGAGTATTTTCAATTACAGCTGAGTAAATTGTCTAATTAAATTATGATACACATTATGCAAGTTATCTAATTCAGCACGATCGGTATGTTCAGCTTTAATCAAATTTTGAATGCTTTGATCGAGCTGATACAAGGTTTGACGTAAAGTCACATCGGCAACCATACTTTGCATCCATGTAATAGCTGCAATCCGCTGCCCTCGAGTTACCGCAGTCACTTTATGCAAACTACTCGACGGATATACTACAGCGTATCCTGCCGGTAATTTAATGTGTTGCTGGCCAAATTCGGTGGCAATAACTAACTCACCACCGTCATACTCTTCGGGTTCACTCAAAAATACCGTCATTGATACATCACTGCGGATGACTTCTGCGGTATTAGGGATCCGCATAATGGCTGCATCAACATGATAGCCATACTCTTCGGTTTTGCTATAACGATTAAAGCACGGCGGAAATATCTTGTGCGGTAACGCCGCCGATACAATTTTAGGCGTTTCGCCAATACGCGCCAGTAGCTGATTAGCGAGTTGGCGCACATTAGCGTGTTGTGCATCTGCTTGATTGTTATTTTTAACCGACGCCGCCATCCCCATTGCGGTTTTACGACCGTCGCCCCACGGACATTCAGCCAATTGCTGACGATAAGCGCTGACGTCCTGTTTCGAGAGAATTTGTTCAATAACAATCATGCAAACACCTTTAATTAAAACTCATATGTCATCGATAATTTAGCATTACGGGCATCACCTAAGTACATAAATGAGCCCGAACGATAAGCTGCAGTCCAGTATTCTTCATTGAGTATGTTGCCCACGTTTATACGGAAAGTTAAATCCTCGGAGGCATTGTAACTGGCAAATAAATCAACTACTTGATAGTTAGGTACCACAATGCTGTAACGGCTATTGTCGCTATCATATCCTGCAGCAGTGTCTGGTTGTCCACCATACATTTCACTTTGATAAGTGTAACTACCACCAAATACGAATGACTCTGTTAGCTCATAACGCAGCTGTAAATAAGCGCTTTCGTCTGCAAAATTA
The DNA here is from genome assembly GCF_009994065.1 of Shewanella vesiculosa. NCBI lineage: Bacteria > Pseudomonadati > Pseudomonadota > Gammaproteobacteria > Alteromonadales > Shewanellaceae > Shewanella > Shewanella vesiculosa. The sequence goes on along the minus strand of NZ_JAACSD010000006.1, from coordinate 165,072 downwards.
CTCAGTACTAAACCAATGTTAGCTGGATTGTAAGACTCTAAAATTTCTGAATCCATTTTAGCTGCCGAGAATTGTATGCTGAGTTTGTCAGTAATATTGCCGACCATACCAAACTCGATACCTTTAACGCGGTTTTTACCTGTATTAAGTGTCCCCAAAGTTGAGTAGCTGTCGCCAACACTTTCCATTACATCACTTTTCGTGATTTGGAAAATCGATGCCGAAAACATCATTTTGTCGTCGAACAACATCCACTTGGTACCAAGCTCCAAGTTTTCAACCAATTCAGCGTCAGCTTCAGTTGCCTGATCTGGCGTACCACAAATACCACCATAACCACAGTTAGCCCCTAAGTCAGACTCCCCGCCATTGATGTTTGTAGCAGTACTGTAATTAGCGTAAATATTAGCATCTTCAGATAAGTCATAAACTAAGCCAATATTACCGTTGTACATGGTATCTGAATAGGCATAATCCACTTCGCCACCACGACCCGTTGTGTCGTTACTGTAATCAAAGCTGTCTTGTCTAAAACCAAAGAACAAGGCTAGCTGATCGGTTAATTCGACCGTATCCATTACGTATGCCGATACGGTTTCGATGTCGTATACAGCATCTGAGCCACCATCAACATAGCTGCGATTCATTAATTGGCCAATATTATCGACAGCATTTCCGTTAGCATCAATAATACAATATGACTCTGATACGCCACCGCGACCATTGGTTAAACAATTACCCTGATTGTTGTTGGTGATGCTATATACGCCGTTGTCGACATTTTCATCTGTATATTCAAGGCCAAATACTAACTTGTGATTAAAACCAAGTGCTTGGGTATTCCAAAATAGATTGAACTGAGTACTGACATAATCAACATCTTGATTACCTTGATGAGTACTCAGCGTTAGAGTGCTAGCACCAGGTGCTGTTGGATCGGTAGCTGCACGCGTCGAGCCGCCCATACCTGTTGTAATGTAGCCGTTTTCGGTATGACCAACACGTGTCGCATTGTACAAAGTAATGCTGTCATTTAACTCATATTCGGTACGTAAGGTGAACGTGGATACTTTTGAATTTAAAAAGTCACCATCTTGAGCGTACACAGGAATATCTTTAATCGGTTCACGGGTTTCACGATCAAAATAACTGCCTAAATCTGGTACATCTTTCGCGTCTAGGTAGTAACCGTCGGCAGTAAATGACAATGCATCGGTGGCTTCGTACACACCTGATAACTGCACACCTTGACGTTCGCTCGTAATACCTTCGCGACCGGGCTTGTCTTCTTCAGCCGTTAATCCGTTAAGTCGCACTGCCACTTTTTCAGATATCGGTAAGTTATAGTCAACCGTTAAACGAGTATGATCGTCAGTGCCAACACCAAGATCGACGCGGCCAAAATCGTAAGCTACTGAGGCTTTTTTAGTCACACTGTTAATGGCACCGCCTGATGAACCACGGCCAGCAAATGTTGAACTAGGACCTTTGGTTATTTCAACACGCTCGGTAGCAAAACTTTCACGAGTGGTCATGCCAGGATCGCGAAGTCCATCAACAAACACGTCACTACGAGCTTCGTGGCCACGAATAATATAGCGATCACCGAACGCATTACCGTTTTCACCGGTACCAAGGGTCACACCGGCTTGGGCTGACAAAATGTCTTTTAAATCAGTATTACCTGACTCTTGAATTTGATCTTGAGTTAACACTGTAATCACTTGCGGCGTATCGACAAGTGCAGCCATCCGACGTTTATCGGCAGAGTTATTAAACATGTAAACCGAGTTTTGCACGCCATGAACACGAATTCGCTCTATAGATTCGTCCGTTTGCGCTGGTTTACATTTCGCCAATATATCCTTATCGCAAGTTTCATTTTTAGTATCTGCAGCGTATAGCGCTGGACTACTGAATACTAATGCTGCTGCTACCGCTTGAGCACCTAATGATAACTTACTGTAATTATTAGACTTCATGTTTAAAATCATCCTGTTATTAATAAGCATTAACTAAATTTCATTTATGTGCTGCACTTTACATAAATGAAACAAAGATCGCAAATACAAATCATTATCATTTATGTAAAGATTCGTGCGGAGTGCAATTTAATTAACAAAATATAGAAATAAACACACAGGTAGGCGTTATTAGTAACCGTTTGAATACCGCTCAGAAAGAGCGGCCTGGTCGAAATAAGTTAACTGACTTGATAAAGCTCTAACGGAAGTCCATCTGGATCGCTAAAAAAGGTATATTTTTTGCCGGTATATTCGTCAATACGTACAGGCTCAACCGAAATATTATTCTGTTGCAAATGAGTAACTACAACATCGATGTCATCAACTTTGAACGCTAAATGGCGCAAACCTTGAGCCTCTGGATAACTGGGTCTTGGCGGTGCGCCATTAAATGAAAACAACTCAATTTGACTGCCATCGGGCAAACTTAAATCGAGTTTGTAAGAATCACGTGCTTGGCGATAATGTTCCGCAATAACTTTTAAGCCTAATATTTGGCTGTAAAACGCTTTTGAGCGTGGGTAATCGGCACAAATAATCGCGACGTGATGAATTCCATTCAGCATGGTTGTCCTTATAAACCTATTCTTTAAAAAACCTTTTAAACTAAACACTTAATAAAATGAATTATCGATAGTATAAAGGTAAAAAAAATCCTGATAGCATAAGTCTATCAGGATTTTTATCTACTTGAAAAGTCGTCAGAAATCAGTCTAAATCTAATCGATTATCTTTAACGATAATCACTCAGACTAGATACCCACTTCACCACCATCGTTTTTACGGATCATCACAGTTGCCGCACGTGGACGTACTGTAATCCCTGCAGGTGTTATCTCGTCAGCTTTGTCTGAATATGGCCAGTTGCCAGGATGCTGAATATTAGCAAATACCGTTTTATAATCTGGCGTAATCGCAAAACCAGTAACCTCACAGCCGTTAGGACCAACAAAGAAACGCTTAAGCTGAGTTTGGTTGTCTGCGGTCAACACTTGTTGTTTACCATCGGCATCAAGCATGCTTGATGGAACAATTGCCAACATTTGATCGTTGGTTTCTTCGGTGACTTCCGAGGCTCCATTATCAGTTTGTACCCACAAAATACCGCGCTGGTCGAACGATAAACCATCTGGGCTAGCAAACTGGTTTAAATCCGTTAAGCCAGATAAGTTGGTCTCGGCATCACCATCAGCTGGTGAACCAAACACAAAGATATCCCAAGTAAACTCTGTTGCAGTCTCACCATCATCCCAACGGATAATATGACCAAAGTTGTTATTTAATCGTGGGTTAGCAGGGTTGGTGCTGTCGGTACGTTTACTGTTGTTCGTTAAGGTTAAATATACAGTACCAGTAAATGGATCTACGGTTGTCCACTCTGGACGATCCATTGGTGTTGCGCCCACTAAGTCAGCTGCGCCAGCTGTATTGATGATAATGGCTTCGAGTGAATCAAAGCTGTCTGCAAGAGTTTTGCCGTCAGTCGTCATGCCATCTAATGTCAATGGTAACCATTCACCGATGCCATCTTCACTGAACTTAGCTGCATATAAAGTCCCAGCATTCATGTATTTGTCGCCTACAGTTAGGCGATTAGTGCTATTTGCATCTGCAGGATCCCATGGAGCATCAGAAACAAACTTATACAAATATTCAAAACGTGAATCGTGGCCTGAATAAAATGAGATTGGTTTGCCTTCTTCAAGCTTACCAAACACACAACCTTCATGGCGGAAGCGACCTAATGCAGTGCGTTTAATCGCACGAGAATTGGGATTGTATGGATCAATTTCAACTATATAACCATAACCATTGGCTTCGTTACGATAATCGTTTGTGGCACTTGAACCTGTTGGCGTTATATCAAAACGAGAAAATTCATCTAAACGTTCCTCGTCATCACCAGCTAAATGGGTCCAACCATAACGAGTATCAGATGTTGAAATACCAATGCGGGTTTGATCTTCCGTTAAGGTGCCATTATTAACAAAGTAACCAGGCCAGTTTTCTTCACACGTTAAGTAAGTTCCCCAAGGCGTATAACCATTACCACAGTTATTTAACGTACCGCGCGTTTGGCTACCATCTGGTGAATAGCGGGTTTCAAGGTATGAGCTGTACGCTAATGGCCCTGCTATATCCATCACAGTTGCAGCTGTAAAACGGCGGTTGTGGCGGTCATTTTCAACCACTTGCCAAATACCACTAACTAATTTAATTCGTACAACAGAAACACCATGAGCATTGATTTCTTTACGTATTTCATCAATTACTGTGCGCTTGCCATCAGTGCTATACGTCGGACCATTTGGATGCAGAGCATCTTCATCTATGTATTCGTGGTTGATACACAATAAACCATCATCTGCGGCATCGTTAAGCGGAAAGAAATGCATGCCATCATGGTGCATCCCGACTGAGTTTTCTTGATCTACTGCGGTATTACTGCCATCGGCTTTCCAGGCTGCTGCTTTGGTATTTAACGGCGTTCCCCAAGGTGCTAATACATAAGCTGAATACCCTGCAGGAATTGCTACTGCATCAGTTTTAGAACCCGCAATAGACTCAAAACCTAATACTGCTGAGCTTTTAAGCGGTGGAGTTGGCGTAACTGGTGCGGTAGGCGTTGTTGGCGTTTCTGCTGCAGAATTATTATCAGAACCACAAGCACTTAACCCGAACCCACCAAACGCAGTCATCGCACTAAGGCCTAAACCACGCTTAACAAAATTACGACGCGATAAATGATTTTCCATCACTTCATTGAAAGGTGTATTTTTGCTGTTGTTAAAACGAGTTGGATCAAATGTCGCCTTGCTCATAAATAGTCCTTAGATATGCTCTGAAAATAACTGATTAAATGTAGGTATAATTATTTGTCAGTTAAGATAAGCGTCTAATGTGACAACAAGGTACAAACTGGATGACAAAAATGTGGCAATAAAAAGACAATCACCACACCGCCAAATGTGATGATTTTCAGATACTCATTTTAATATTAAATAGGCGGCTAAATAACACATCACGATTCAGCGAATAAAATAGATTTTTAACGCTTTTTACCGTGAGATGCTGCCAACGCCTTTTTACGCGCTTGTTGTTTTAATGAAGACTTAGTGGTTTTACGGGTTAGCGGAGCGATCACATCAAGATCAGGCTCAAATCCCGCCAACCATTGTTGTGGTAAACGTCGATCTAAAAAAACTTCAAGTTTGATCAATAACGGTTCGTCATCAACACTGAGTAAAGTAATGGCTTGCCCTGGCTTACCGGCCCTGCCTGTTCGGCCGATACGGTGGACATAATCTTCAACTTGAAACGGCAATTCCATATTAACTACATAATTTAATTCGTTAATATCGAGTCCTCTGGCCGCAACATCAGTGGCAACTAATGCGGTGACATCGCCGGCTTTAAAGGCGGCCAATACTTGCTCGCGCACTGCTTGTGATAAGTCTGCGTGAAATGCTTCTGCTGCAACTCCCGCTTGTTTCATTTGCTTTACCAGTGTGTCGGCGCCTTGTTTGGTGCGACAAAATATTAAACTTTGTTGCCAACCTTCTTGGGCAATTAAATGACACAAGATGGCGCACTTTCGTTTGGCATCAACATTAAATACCCGCTCAACAATACTGCTGGCTGTAACATTGCGTTGGGCCACTTCAATCACTTGTGGCGATCGTAATAAACGGCGACTAAAACTGAGCATACGGTCATCTAACGTGGCTGAAAACAACAGAGTTTGCCGGGCACTTGGTAAACGCTTAAGTACTTCGACTATTTCATCTTTAAAACCCATGTCCAACATGCGATCAGCTTCATCAAATACTAAATGAGTTAACTGCGACAACGACAATGCGCGCTTACGTAATAAGTCCAATAAACGCCCTGGTGTTGCCACTAAAATATCAGTACCTGCGGCTAACTGTTGTATTTGCGCACCAATACTCACCCCGCCATAAACCATCACACAGCCAATATCACTGCCTTTAGCATATTGCTCGATACTCGACTGAACCTGTTGGGCCAGTTCACGCGTTGGTACTAATACTAAACAGCTAATGACGGCCTTTGTATTGGGGGTTTCTGGTGTTGTTGGTACTGTGCGCTTGCTTAAAATGTGGTGCAGTAAAGGCAAAGCAAAAGCGGCCGTTTTTCCCGTGCCAGTTTGTGCCCCCGCCATCACATCTTTACCGCTTAAAATAATCGGAATAGCACGTAACTGGATCGGTGTAGGCTGCTGATAATTAAGCTCAACTAAACGATCGATCAAGATGGGATGTAGCGACAAATCTGCAAAAGACATAAAAACTCCAAACAGGTGGATGCGCAGTTTATCACGCTCATTCTGGTGAAAACAAAGGCTCTATGTTTTGATTATATGGATTGTGGTTAATGAAACTAGCCGTTTGATACGATGCTTAACACATCTTCAGTACGATGAACCTATTGTGACAGAAAATACTGAGTGAAATGAATCTGACATATACAGCTGAAGACATTAAAATAATCAGCAGCTTTATTCATTACAACGAGGTTTTCACTAAATGTTGCCATGAGCTTCCGAAACGGTGTCACAACATCTTGCTAATGAGCGGTATTTTCAAACCTGCCAAGCAAACTGAACTGGTTAACAATGTAGCATCTAAAATCAATGACACTGATGCAACAGAGACTAAAACATCTCAGGCTGAAAATACTGCCAAAAAGCACGCTAATAAGTGGCAGTTGAAGCGGTGGATCAGGTGGTAAGTATTAAACTGCTAGCATATTACACATTACCACGCCTAAATAAACGTAAATTATCTTTGCTAATTAGCTTGGGATATTGGGCGGTGACGTCGAAAAATCCATTTGAATACGCTAGTGCTAGTGACGCTTGGTTTTGCTTATCGATGTAAGCAAATACAGGAGTCGATATAAATTGCTTTAAAAACATTTCTAACGCTTTGGTAGCAATACCTTGGCCCCAATATTCACGGCCAATCCAATAGCCAACTAAACGCATTTGAGGATCAGATTTTGCTGCCGGGTCGGTATTAATCCATGATAGAACATTACCCACTAGCACATCATCTAGCCAAATACCTTGGGCTGTGGCTTTCTCATTGGCCAATATTTTTTGCTGCCAATGTGCATTAAAAGCCTTGCGTTTACGTGCTGGAAAATCAGCCATTTTATTCGCAATAGGGTCGTTCTCAAATTCAAACAATATATCTAAATCTGCTTCAGTAATAGGATGAAGAGAAATATTCATTTCGGGTTCGCCTTTTCTATGTTGTGTCACCAAGATCATTTATATTATAGATAACCTCAACTCTGCATAAGAGATGGGATAAATCGTTAAAAAACGGTTTTATTTCAAGTTTGTAATAACAAACTGGCCGCGTATTGCACTAACAAGGCATATTGACACATCAATAACTTGCCTATTATAAGTCGATACAGGGTAGATAGTGGCTCAAAGGGTAATTTGATAACCGTTTATTATCCAGCGCTGAGGTTATGTTTATTCATCGACGCACTATGACGATGAGTTGTCGTATCAACATGCATTTAAGGAACACAGGATGAACAGCATTAAAACATGGCAATGGTTAGGCTTTGCAGGCCTATTACCTTTTATTATTCTCAGTGTATTGGCATTCAATCATAGCCTATTAGCACCCGAAATGACTATGTTAGGGTTTGTTAGCTATAGTGCTGTAATTTTAAGCTTTGTTGCCGGTACACTTTGGGGCAAGGCAGTCATATTAACCTTAGATGACAATATAGCCAAATTACTGATTATTAGTAACATAATCGCTCTTGGATGCTGGATTGCACTATTAACCCCCTTTGTATTGTCCGCACTTATTCTGCTCGTCAGTGGTTATCTGTACATACTCTATGTTGAATTTAAAGCTAAACAATTATCAACGACCACCAGCTATATCACATTACGCACAATATTAACCAGTGTCGCGGTAGTATGTCATATTGTGGTGATGCTGAGCCTCTTTAGTGTTTAATGCCATTGAATTAATTAAAAAGCTCATGCTTAATCGCATGAGCTTTTTTCTAGCTGACTCAAAGACACCTAATAAACCCACTATAAGCCAGTTTGACACTGCTCAGTTTGATTTATCATTGGCGCTAAAATAGGCATCATACCTTTAAGCACTTGTAATGGCAGTGCGGAAGTAAAGCTGAAATCGTCGGCCTTCTCTCCTGGCACAAACGCCGTTAGAGTTCCGAAATGATGATCGCCCAAATAAAACACAAATGTCGCAGTACGGTTTATTGCCGTTGAAGACACTTTACGACCATTACGAATTTCAGTCGCAATACGGTTATCACCTGTCCCGGTTTTACCGCCCATAACTACAGGTTGGCCGTTGTTATCAAGCAAGCTGCCTTTAAGCCTTCTGGCAGTTCCATTTTCAACCACATTAGCCAACGCCCGTTTAAGGGCCCGAGCAACTTCTTGATGCATCACTCTGGATACTGTTTGCTTGTTATTAGCCAATGTCACTTCATAGGGCGTATTTTCTGCAAACTGTAATTGGTCAATTCTCACCGTGGGATAACGATAGCCGTCATTTTGAATAATACCCATTAGCTCCGCCAAGGCTGCAGGCCTATCACCGGAGCTCCCTAAAGCCGAGCCTAATGATGGCACCATATAATCAAATGGATAACCCATTCTCACCCAGCGCTGATGAATACTTAAAAATGCTTCGACTTCTAGCATCACTTGAATTCGAACATCACGTGCATTTTGATGACGAGTTCTAAACAACCAACGATACACTTCTTGTAATTGTGGCTGCGCGTCATCTAATACTTGGGTCAATTCGGTTTGTGGGTAGTCATTTAAATAACGTAACACCCACAGCTCCAATGGATGAACCCGAGCAATATAACCTTGATCTGCCAGATTAAACTTTTCTTCGCCGTACTTGCTGTATAACAGATTAATTTGTTTATCGGTAAACGTTTTGCTCGGTAAACGCTCAGTTAAAAAGGCTGTTAACTCACGGACCCCGTCATAGGGTTTTAAATAACGATAAACGGCTGTTAGCTTTTGTTCCTGTTGCTGAATACCATCAAAAAACATATCAAGACGCTGTTCTGGCGTTAAGTGACGATACTTACGATAAAAACGTTTTACAAACGAACTGCCTTCCCGTTTAGCAAATGCTTTGAGGTATTCTTCTCGACGAGGATCTTTATCATTACGCAGTAACTGTGACACACTGCCTTCACTGTTATAACTACTGCTGTAATTAACAATATCTTGCATTAAGCGCACAAAGGGTAAGTTTATCGACTCTTGTAACGCTTGATATAAGGTTGGTACGCGGCTGTCTTCTTTCTTATTAAAATTGTTAAATACATGCAAACCGCCGCCAGTGAAGAATCGTTCTTCTGGTGAGGCCGAATATTCGCGCTGAAGAGCGGCATCTAACATTCGGGTTAAATTACGGTCACGGGTGGTAATTAAATAATCGACCACCCAACGAGTAATTTTGTCTTTGCGCTCCACATCCACTTGGCGTAAATCAACCACTGTCATGGCTGAAAATCGCTGTTGTAACTCTGCAATAATATCTAAATATGTGGCTAGTACTCGCAGTTTCGCTGTCGAACCTAACTCTAATTTACTGCCCTCATTAATATCAAACGGCTGATCAATGCTGTCGGTTTGAATGCGGACGCGATTAGCACTATCGGTGCTTTCATATAAAGTAAAACTGTAGAGCACTTTGTCTAACTGCGGTACCGACAGTAGACGTTCTCCCAATAATCCTATGCGCTGTGCATTTGGCTCAAAAGCTAAGCTGCGTAAGTAATCACTAACTTGCTGCTGTAAGTCGCCATGAAATGTACTCTTAATCGATAAGTCGTAGCGATCAAGATCAAACAAACTTAAGTCGAGCATGCCCGCGGTGCGGATTCTTACTGCATTAACCCCTTTATTGCTAGGCAAGTTAGTGACTGCCAACTTACTATTATTAAATGTTAGTTTTTGCTCAAGAGCAGACACCATCAATTGCGTTTCAATCAAGCCATCGCCACCCAATAAACGCAAATAACTGTCTACAAGCGACTCTAAATCATCATGACCTTGGCGTAAGTAATATGATGGCCGACGTTGGGCGATCATCAGTGCCACAATTTGACGAAACACCTCGCCACGCTGAGCACCATTTTGTGGTGTATGACGGCTCAATAGTAATTGGTTGGCCTGATTAAAATCAGTTTTAAACCAAGCCCATAAACCATCCCCAATACCATGGACTTCACCAAAACCGGGAGCCGATGATAACGGTACTGTGTTGAGATAATCTTGTACTATGCGATGCCGAGCGCCAACGGTGCTCTCGCCTTGCTGATACACTCGTACAATGGCCGAACCAATTTGCAATAATTTGTCTTTAATACTTAAGGTTAAACCATGATTTGAATGCCTAAATTTTTCAATTTGGGTGGCTAAGGTACTACCACCAGCTTTAGACATATCCGCACCAAAAATATCCGCAACCTGGCTTGCTGCAGCCAACACAAATCGAGGCCAATCAACGACAGGATTATAGTTAGCTTCAGGGCTTAACATTTCTCGATTTTCAATAAACAACAAAGTGTTAACCACTTGATCTGGAATTTTATCTTGATCTCGATAAACACGTTTAGGGTACAAGAAGTCGAATACCGTCATGTCACGACAATCTTTTATACTTAACCCTGATTGGGCTTTTTCATGATACGGCGGGAAAAAACCTTTTTGGGTATAATCCATCAACATCGGCGAAAACGCGACTTGCTGAGTAATTTGGTAATTGCGCTCAATTAATCGAGCAATTTTCTTCGGTAATTGACTGTAACCATGGCGCTCATCAAACGGACCATATTGCGGATAGATGACCGCATCACTGCGATAATCTCGGGTTTTGTAGGTTAACTTACTGGCATATTGGTGCAAAAAATAAGATTGATAATACGATGTTCTTACCTCAAACTCGACCAAATACGCGGTTGCTAATAATAACACTATCAACAGCCACCCCGCTTTACTGCGACGAACCGGTAGCGGTTTGGCGGGAGACGTTTTAGGCCGATAATTGTCAAACTGACTGTCTGTATTTGGACTAGACACGAACTCTCCATCTAACGCATAAGATCACAATAACGCACCATTTTATTTGTCGTTGATATGTTAAACACATCGCGGATGTATATTGTGTTAATTTTATCAGATGGGTAAAGCCATTAGATATAGACAAAATAACTAAATATTGTTTTTTAAACGTTTATTACCACAATATCGCTGTTTTGGCACAAGAAGCATTTATCAAGTCTAAGGATTGTTTTGGATAACGACATATCGCACACACAGTATCCACCATTGCGACTAGGTTTGGCCATGTGGTCACAAAATCAGTGGCAACAAACTATCTACGGTAATAGCCAAGCTCACCGGCTAGCACGCTATGCAGAAATATTTAATAGTGTCGAAGGCAACACCACTTTTTATGCCATACCATCGTTACAAAACGTGCAAAATTGGTACGCAGCAACCCATGACAATTTTAGTTTTACCTTTAAACTGCCCAAGCAGATTACGCACGAATTACAGCTACAACATACAGGTCCTGCCTTGAAACATTTTTTCAACGTCATGGAACCTCTGATTACTCGCACTGGGATATGGAAAATCCAACTTCCCGCCAGCTTTGGGCCGCAATCGTTACCGCAATTAGCACAATTTTTAACTCAAGTTCCTCAAGGGTTAACTTATGGCGTAGAGGTACGTAACAGTGCTTTTTTTGCCAAAGGAGAAGCGGAACAAGCATTAAACCGTTTGCTTATCACCCAAAATTGTAATCGAATTATTATGGACACTCGGCCGGTTTTTGCCGCCGCACCAACTACACCTGCCGTCATTGATGCCCATAAAAAAAAGCCCCGAGTACCTGTACACGCTATTGCTACCGCCAACAATCCAGTGGTGCGCTTTATTGGTCACCCACAAGATGAAGCCAACGTACATTTTTTTCAAAACTGGCTTAAACAGTTACCACTTTGGATAGCTCAAGGTAAGCAGCCTTATTTATTTGTCCACACTCCAGATAATCATGCGGCACCGCAACTTGCGGTAGATTTATACCGCTTACTCCAACAGCAGCTAACACACAGTGCATCGCCGCTGCCAGATATTAATTTATTACCGCAACATCAGCACAGCACAACGCAAATGGGCTTTGATTTGTAACATTCACTTTTATCCAACACCAACAGCATACTAAGCCACAAATAGCGGTGAACAGAATACTGTATTTTATGATATTATTTGCGCCGATCTAGCTTAGCCATACCGCCCGTTTATATTGTTAAAGGAACCACTATGAGTGAATCTGCAACCCGTCTAAATAAGTACATTAGTGAGAGTGGTATTTGCTCACGTCGTGAAGCAGACCGCTATATTGAACAAGGTAATGTATTTATCAATGGTAAGCGTGCCAAAATTGGTGACGGTGTCGAATTCGGCGATAAAGTAAAAGTGAATGGCCATGATATCGCCCCTCGAGATGAAGCGGACTTAGTGTTTATTGCACTCAACAAACCTGTGGGTATTGTGAGCACTACTGAAAACTCCGAGCGTGATAACATTGTCGATTTTGTTAACCACAGCGAACGTGTATTTCCAATTGGTCGTTTAGACAAAGATTCGCAAGGATTAATTTTTCTTACCAGCAATGGTGATTTAGTTAATAAAATCCTCCGAGCCGGTAATAATCACGACAAAGAATATGTGGTCACCGTTAATAAACCTATCACAGAAGCCTTCTTACAAGGAATGCGAGCGGGTGTGCCCATGCTAGGGGTCATCACTAAAAAGTGCAAAGTTGAACAAGTTTCAACATTTGTATTTAAAATTATATTAGTCCAAGGCCTTAATCGTCAGATCCGCAGGATGTGTGAACACTTCAACTTTGAAGTCACTAAACTTGAACGCCAATCGATTATGAACGTGTCGCTTAAAGGGTTGCCAGTGGGAGAATGGCGCGATTTAGATGAGCAAGAGCTCAGTACCTTAATGAAATTAATTGAGCATTCCTCGTCAGAGGTCAAAAACGCCCCCAAAAAAGCCAAGAAAAAGCCCACCCAAAGCTTACGAGATAAAATTGAAGGCCCTGAGCATTTTATGCAAAATAGAGGAGCTAAGCCTAAAAAGCCGACAGCAAACAAAGGTAAAGTTAGCCACTCAAGAAAACCGAAACGCTAAACTCAAGGGCTTGCAAAACTCACATTTACTACAGCATAAATGACATATCACTTAAGATATCTTCAGTCTGTAAATTAATCATTTTACAGTATTCAAAGAGGTTGTAATGCTGTAGAATTGAGATTGTACCAAATTTAAAAAAGCCAGTTTTATATAAAAAACAATTAATATAAGCACTTAGTGTTTGATTATGTATTTATAGAGATAAACATTTGATATGCATAATGTTGATCAAAATTAATACAGAATGGTTTTTTTATTTATGTTAGATATGCTAGAATTTTACCCGCTTTATTACGATAAAGACTGATAGATGACAGCAACAGGACGCTGTGTTTTTAAACAAGGAATGTGACATGTTCAACAATAACCTTCTAATTGTAGATTTCCCTGTCCTTCTTCATGGGCAATTTCAGCACCTTGCGAACCTGATCCAATTTAACTTAATTCCGACTAGTGCTAGTGATGCATTATCAGAATTATCCAACGCGTCTAGTCTGGAAAATGACACCAATATTATGGTTCATTATCTTGAAAATCCATTACAAGATATTGGCTATTTATGCGTCGAATTATTTAAAAATGATTTGCATATCGCATTTTGTCCTGCATTAAATGCGGAATTAGAAGTCATTCTTATTTCATCAGGATTTCATGGTGCAATCAGTGTCGATGACGATATAGCCCACCAAATACAAAGTATCAAAAAAGTACAAGATGGAGAAATCAGCTTCCACCCCAAAGCGGTATCCAAATATATCTTGCAAAGAAAGCGTATTCCATCATCAGGTAATCGCGCCAAAATACTTGCGGTCACCACCAAAAAAGAACAACAAGTCTTGTCACTCATACTGCATGGATTAACCAACGAAGAAATGGCCAAAGAGCTCAACATTTCGGTTAACACAGTCAAAATGCACGTCCAAAATATTTATAAAAAGACCAAGATTAAAAACCGCGGCCAATTATTTGCCTTCGCTGCTGGCTGATTCCCCTATTTAATACTCCAGTTAATACTTAAAAAGTGCGCCTAACAATGTATCAATTAAACGATACATTGTTAGGCTCACTTAATATTTAACATTAGATATTTTCATTGTTTTAACAACACTTCATCCATAATGTAAGGACACATTAATGCACCATAAAAGCATATTAGCCATATTGATCTCTGGCGCACTCTTAATCGGTTGCGGTTCATCTGACGATGATACTAATACCGGAATAACTCAACCAGACTCTGGCACACCAACTACGCCGCCTGTATCAGAATACAATCACCAAGTAATCGGTCTCGCGGTATATCAAGGTGCATTATCTGGTGCGACTGTTTGTGCCGATTTAAACCAAAACTTGGCCTGTGATAATGATGAACCTTTTACGATTACAGATGTTGACGGTAACTACCAAATAGACTGGAAAAGTGAAGTCGAAACACCAGATTATTATTTAGTGGCTAATTGGGAAGCAGCAACGGCAACTCAAGCAATTCAAGCACGCTCTTTGGCGCTGAATATTAAAAATCCAACCAACCGTTCTGCGCCAAAAGCTATCGTTAGTGATGCAGGGAAAGGCACATTAATCGCTAGTCCACAATACAATGGTGCGATTAACAACCTGACACATATTAAACTCTCTCGTGTAATAGAGATGAAAAATCAAAGTTTGTCTGACAGCGAAATTGATCAGCTATCGACTGAGTTAGATGCTTTATTAGCAATCTTATATCAATTAGATGCAGCAAGCTTATATTCTGTTTCTGCTGATGCATCGGCTAAAACAAGCTTTACCCGCCTCGAGTACGCAATTGCCTATTTACAGCAAGTCATTGCAACCCAAATACCCAACTTAATTGCAGCAGAGAAAATTCTGGCAGCTACATATTTGGAACTTTGGCAAAAACTAAGCGCCAGCGGCCTTTCAGCAGAAGAGTTTTTCTCAACTGATATATATACTCTCGCAGCCAACATACTGTTTAGTGACGCTGCGATCGCATTAGGGTTTACAGAGTTACCTATTGATTCACGTATTTTGTCCCAAAACGATTGGGATATTGTGCTGGGTAATATCATCAACGAAAAAGGCTTTACCAATACATTATCACTGACCATGTCGGCTGATATGAATGCGTTTTCAATACAAAATGCCGACAATACCAAAACACTCTCTTGGGTTGCGGTTCAACCTAATCAGGCGCTAGCTTTTGAAGCTTCATTAGATGAGGGAAATGAAATAATAACAGAGTGCTGGAATAAAACAGATAAACGCTGGTATACCGAAGATAATGGTCCAATAATTGAACCCACAATTACTGGTAATACCTACAACACTGTATACTCTGGTACGTATGTACCTATTACTATTGATATCGATAAAGTGACTAACGCTAATACGAGTGATTATTGGCAATCGGTTTTAAATATGGCCCCAGAAATATTAAAGTTAGATACATTAACCTGGCCTGATACTCTATACCGATTAACCGTGACTCAATCCGCAGACGTAATGTGTCGTGTCGTTGATGATTATGAAACTTATGAGCTATCAAGCTTTGTGACTGAAGAAACGCTCTCTACTACTATTATGGCGGAAATCTTATTTAAGTTTTATTTTCCTGATAACATTCGCATCGATGAAGAAAATCAAACTATTGCACTACTTGATAGTGACGGCAGTATTGAACAACGTTTTCAAATGACTAAAAGCAATAGCCCAAGTGATCAGTTATTAATTGAAGTTGCAGAAATCGTCGAAGGCTCTGCACAACAATACGTGTATCCAGACTACTTTGTACTTGATAATCAACAACTGATTAAAGTTGAACTCAATAAAGCAATGCAAGCGTCTACAGCAAATAATGTCTCGGTAACGTTTGATAACAACGCAGGGTTTACCCAAACCTTGTATCAACACCTTTACGACCAAGTTAATCCATTGATTTTCGGTCAATAAAGGTAGCAGACTGATATTAATGAAAAATCCCCATAGCGTTAGCTTATGGGGATTTATTCATTCCGCAGAAAAACATCCTTTTGAATGTTTAATATAAAAACAAACATCAAAAATAATAATCAATCTGTAATTCTAATCGCAATTCATTTACACCCTGATGATGTTTGAATATCTTATGGGCACGTTTAAGGTTCTTTCTTAATATTATTGGATACTTTATTTCAACAGGGAGTTGATATGTTAAAACCCGTGCTTATATCATTTGCCGTCATCATGACGACTATGCCAGCGATGAATGCCTACTCGACGACAACACAAGAATTGTTTTCTGAGCCTAAAGACGTAAAAGAAGTAAAGAATGAACTTCGGCATTTCACACCAGTACAATTGATAACGTCAATTGAAGACAAAAAAATTCTTTCCAAAGAAGTGAAAGGTAAACTGATTAGAACTAACTATGAATTGCCGCCGTCTTATACACCTGCCCATTTAATCAATAACTATAAAAACCAGCTCAAGGCATTAAATGCCAGTATCCTCTTTGAATGCGAGCAAGAAAGTTGTGGTAGTGAGGAGAAATTAGCCAAATTTATAAAACCGCTATATACAATTTCAAAAAGTTCACCCTCGTTAATTACTGCCTATATCACCCTTCCTAAAAAACAAGTATATGTGTCCATATATGCGGCGGGTTGGCAGCGCGCCACCAGCGTAGAGATCGATATTATCGAAGTAATCGATGAGCCGCTAGATTTAGTCACCACTAATCAAGGTTATTTATCACAAGAGGTGAGTGAAATAGCAGTAACAGGCAATAGCAACAAAGATGAAAAAAACTCAGCTGATCACCCAATGTTGACTCGTATACCTGGCGCATATATCGATGAGTATACCACCCATTCCTTTGGGCAAATTGCCGTATTAGTGGGTAAGAATGGTAACAAACTTGAGACGCTAAAATTAGACGGTAAAATCACCGATATTGGCTATAACTTACCTCGAACTTATTCTGAATACGAGATTAATGCTAATTACCAAAACGCATTAACTAAGCTTGGCTTTAATGAAGTTTATGCTTGTACAGGTGAGCTATGTGGTCGAAAAACAGAAATGTATAACGCTTTAAAATTACTGATGTCCAATGGCCGTGACGACAGCCAATTTTATCGATTGTATAAGTTAGAAAGACCGGAAGGAAATGTGTACGTAATGGTGTATGTAATTGGCTTTGTTGGCAATCTTGCAGCAGAAGTCCGAATCATTGAAGAAACTACATTAAACAATAATCGTGTAGGTATTGATTTGCAGGGATTAACCGATGAAATAGCCAAAACAGGCCATGTGGCGCTAGACGGTTTGTTGTTTAAATATGACAGTGATGAACTATTACCAGAAGCTTATCCAATTGTAGAAGTGGTCGCTCAATACCTACAAACACACCCTAAACAACTGTTTTATGTGGTAGGACATTCAGACGATCAAGGCTCGCAAGCTTATAACCAAACCTTGTCAGAAAAACGTGCGACGGCGATTAAAACCCGGTTGATCAAACAGTTCTCTATTTCTGCACAACAAGTTGAAGCTAAAGGAGTGGGTGAGTACTCACCTATAGCAAATAACCTTGATGAAAATGGCCAAAAGCAAAATCGCCGCGTTGAGTTGGTGATACGCTCTGACAATAAATAACCGACATATAAACCTTACATAGTAAACAATTGTAAGTTCCCCCAAAAAGGTAGTCTTGGCTACCTTTTTGCTCTTTGCATTTCTCATTCATTGATACAAATACATTTATAGATATTATTACTCAGCATATTGATACGGTGCAGACGCACGTTAGGACAAGATAATCATATGAAGTAGATATTTTTTTTATTGGTAGATTTGGACTAAAGTAAAACAAGGCAATGCGATTTTGTGCGGAGAAGCAATGGATAGTTTTTTCAGTTTGATGAGCAACGCCGTGTTATTACTGGCTCTTGTGGTTATTTATGATGCAATTACGCTACAAAACATCGTTTCCCCAAAATATAAAGATGTCTTAAGTGGCATTTTTATCGGCATGATTACGGTGAGTTTAATGATCAATCCTTGGGAATTTCGTCAAGGAATTTTTTTTGATGCTCGCTGGATTTTATTGAGTTTGAGTGGTCTGTTTTTTGGTTTTATTCCGACATTGATTGGCTCTTTACTCGCTGCATGGTTTCGTATTTATCAAGGTGGTGCGGGGGTATTTGCTGGTACATTAATTATTTTCATCAGTTCTGCCATTGGCTTAGGTTGGCGATACTGGATTCAATCATCAAACAAGCAGATAAACTGGAAAAACTTACTACTAATGAGCCTGGTAGTAGAATTAGCCGCGTTACTCAATGTATTATTAATACCTGTTGCAGATAAATACGACATCATCCTCACTATCAGCCCTACCATACTTACAGTGTATACCTGTGGCTCCATGTTATTGGGATTACTGTTAAAACAACATCAGCAAAGACAGCAATTAGCACAAGAACTGCAGCATAATAAATCCCTTCTTGAAACCGAAAAAAACCTATTACAAAGTATCATTGATGGCATTCCCGATATTATTTTCTATAAATCGATCGATGGCATCTATTTAGGCTGTAATAAAGCATTCGCTGAACTATTAAAACTCAAACCGGAACAAATTAAATATCATAAAGATAGTGACCTCTTTGATGAGCAACAAACAAATAGGTTTATCGAAGCAGACCGTTTTGTTTTACAGAAAAAACAACCATGGAGAAATGAAGAATGGATTACAACATCTGATGGTATTGCACATATATTTAGCACCCAGAAAACACCTTTTACAGACTCATTAGGACACATTAACGGCATTGTTGGTGTTGGACGAGATCTCGCCTATCGAAAACACATTGAAAAGCAATTACGTCGCAGTGAAACAACTTACCGCAACATTATTAGTACTGCCCAAGATGGCTTTTTAATCACCTCACTTGAAGGCAATATCATCGAAGCAAATCAAAGCTTTGTAAATATGACGGGTTACAGCATGAAAGAGCTAATAAACATGCCCATTAACCAAATTGAAACCAGTAACCAGCATCAATTTTCTGATGAAAATATCGACAGAGCTAAGCGAAAAAAACGTTTACACTTCACTTCGCTTCATCGACATAAACAAGGCCATTTATTTCATGTTGAGGTGAATATTAGCTTTTGGGATAGTGATGAAGGAATGTTTTTCTGTTTTGTTAGAGACATTTCAGAACGCATTAATGCCGAACAAAAGCTATTACGCAGTGAATCTAAATTCAGACAAATTTTTGAAAAAATCCCCGCAATATCCGTCCAAGGTTATGATAAAGATCGCTCGGTCATTTTTTGGAATCATGCCAGTGAAAAACTGTATGGCTATACCAAAGAACAGGCCATGGGTAAAAAACTAGAAGATCTCATTATTCCTCTGCCATATCGGGAGCATGTGATAAATAATGTTAATGCGTGGATAAATGATGGTATCCCGATCCCAGCGGAAGAGTTACTTCTAAGGCATGCTGATGGCAGCAATGTTGCCGTTTATTCATCTCATGCATTAATGAACAATGCCGACAACGAAGCAGAAATGTACTGCATCGATATCGATTTAAGCGCTCAAAAAAAGGCAGAAGAACAAGCTCTCACTTTGTCACAAGCAATAGAACAAAGCCCCATATCAATGATATTAACTAATATCGACAGCAAAATTGAATATGTTAATAGTGCATTTGAAAGGATTTCAGGCTATAGCGCCAGTGACGTTATTGGTCAGGATGCCAGTATATTGAAGTCAGGATTAACCCCTAAGTCACTTTATAAGGAATTATGGGATACCATTTCTAGAGGGGATGCGTGGCAAGGTGAACTACAAAATAAAAAGAAAAATGGCGATATTTTTTGGGAACACGCACATATCGCACCTATTTTTGATAACGTTGGCGTCGCTAAACATTATTTAGCTCTAAAACAGGATGTGACTCAATATAAGCTGCAAGAAGAGCGAATAATTCAACAGGCTCACTACGATAGCTTAACAGGCTTGCCCAACAGACTACTCTCACTCGAGAGATTATCGCAAATGCTCAAAGATGCGTTTCGAAGCCAAAATAATGTCGCGGTATTATTTTTAGATTTAGACGATTTTAAAAAAGTGAATGATTCCTTGGGCCACTCTATTGGTGATGAACTATTAGTCCAAGCCGCTGCTCGATTAAAAAACACGATATCAAATAATGATCTCGTAGGTAGGTTAGGCGGCGATGAATTTATCATTATATTGGGCAATATTAACTCGCCCGCTGAAGTTGAAGTTATTGCCACTAAAATGCTCAAACGATTTTACCAACCTTTTGTGCTCAACAATCGTGAGTTAGTGTCTACGGTCAGTATTGGTATAGCTCTTTATCCGCATAACAGCGAAGACCCTAAAGAGTTACTTAGGCAGGCAGATTCTGCTATGTATTATTCAAAGGACCGCGGTAGAAATACCTATAATTTCTATACCCACCAAATGGACCAGGATATAAATCGACGTCTAAGAGTTGAAGAGCAATTACGTAATGCTTTGAAACGAAAAGAATTCGAGGTTTACTTTCAGCCACTTGTAGAAATAAAAAGTCGTAAAATTATTGGTGCTGAGGCGCTTTTACGCTGGAAAAATGCATTACTCGGCCAAGTAACACCAGATGAATTCATTCCTATTGCGGAACAAACCGGACTGATCATCCCTATCGGTCAATATGTTATTGATATTGCATTTAATGCCACGAAAAAATGGCAGCAACAGTTTCAGTCTCAATTTAAAATTGCTATCAATGTTTCCCCTAAGCAATTTAGGGAAAATACCTTTATTGATATGCTTAAAATGCAGCTTGAGAAACACCAGATCCACGTCAGTTCTGTAGAACTTGAAATCACCGAAGGGGTATTACTTAATGGTGACCCGATTATCAATAGTAACTTAACCAGCATAAATGATATTGGTGTCAGCATCTCGATGGATGATTTTGGTACTGGATATTCGTCACTCAGTTATCTGCGTAGTTATCCGTTTGACACCTTAAAAGTAGATAAAAGCTTTATTAATGATATTACCGTTGATCCCGGAGATCTGGAACTTGTCGGGGCAGCGATCGCCATGGGACATGGACTTAACTTAAAGGTTGTTGCTGAAGGTATAGAAACTGAAGAACAGTATCATCTGCTACGTTCATTAAAATGTGATTATGGTCAGGGCTACTTATTCAGTAAGCCATTACCTAGAGCTGAATTTAAGGAACTGCTACAAACACAGGTAAAATCAGCTGATCAATATTAATCATGCAAAAATCAAAAATGCCTGTCAGCTCACTGACAGGCATTAATAATTCGATTCGACAATTAAGCTATTTCCACTTAACTACTCACGATAATAAACAGCATGCTGCGTTAATTACCTGGCTAGCTTAGTGATTAAATTAAGCAGTTTTCACTTTCCAATTGACCGTTTGGCCAGCAAAAAATGGCACGATAGGGCTACCGTTAGGTAAAATAATCTCTTCTGGTACTGTCCATTCTTGTTTGACTAACGTTACGGTACCTGTATTACGTGGCAGACCATAAAAGTCTGCGCCATGTAAGCTGGCAAAACCTTCGAGCTTATCTAAGACACCCAAGTTATCAAATACTTGAGCATATAGTTCTAACGCACTCCAGGCACTGTAACAGCCTGCGCAGCCACAAGCTGACTCTTTGCGGTGTTTTTCATGTGGCGCTGAATCGGTACCTAAAAAGAATTTACTTGAACCAGTCGCCACTGCAGCTTGCAAAGCATGCTGGTGAATGTTGCGTTTTAATACGGGTAAGCAAAAGTTATGCGGACGAATACCACCTACTAACATATCGTTACGGTTTAACAATAAATGCTGTGGTGTAATGGTTGCGGCAACATTAGCAGAAGCACCGGCAACAAATTCAGCCGCCTCTTTTGTGGTGATATGCTCAAACACGACTTTAAGGCTAGGAATAGCTTCGACAATACGCGATAAGTAGCGATCGATAAATAACTTTTCACGATCAAAAATATCAATATGCGATTCGGTCACTTCACCATGCACCAGTAATAACATACCTTGCTGCGCCATCACCTCAAATATTGGGAATAACTCATCTAATGCTTTAACTGCGGCATCGGAGTTGGTTGTCGCCCCAGCAGGGTATAATTTGCAAGCAACAACACCTGCCGCTTTCGCATCAATAATGTCTTGAGCGCTGGTATTATTGGTTAAAAATAGCGTCATTAATGGCTTAAAGTCACTTCCAATTGGACGAGCGGCTAAAATACGCTCCTTATAAGCCATAGCCATAGCAGCTGTCGTCACTGGTGGAACTAAATTCGGCATCACAATGGCGCGTTTAAATAATCTAGCTGTAGCCGGAACCGTCTCACCTAACATGTCCCCATCTCGAAAATGAAGATGCCAATCATCGGGAGCGGTTAAGGTAATGTGCGTCATGTGGGTTCCTTGGCTTAAATAACATATTGTTAGCTGTTATTGTGCCTGAATTCGGATTTTCTTAATAGATGCATAATTTGAACGCAGACTTTTCTATATCAAAAAATCAGCCTATGTTGACGAATAGATCTAGGAATATGTCCCTATGCTATTATGTTAAAAGGACGTTTTTTATAAAGAGATGACATTGTTAACTAATATCGGATCAAAATTCCTGCTTAATACATGCCTTATTATCGCCAGTATCATGGCGATAATAGCGATTTCTGGCTGCGACAAAATGGTGGTAATGAAAACGCCTGATCATCTGCAGCGACTGGTTAATGAGACGCTCATTGATGGCGTACTATCAAGCGATGCCAGCATAGCAGTGACATTAAGCAGAAGCCGTACATTATCGATATGGCAAGTTGCGACTGGCAAATTATTACAGCAATGGTCTGACGATGACTTTGATGAAACCAATTACCTCGTGGCGTTGTCAGCGAATAAACATTACCTTGCGACGGCCAGTAAACACCAAATCTCTATTTTTAACCTTAACACAGGAAAGTTAGACATACGTTGGTTCGCTCAGGGTTTCAATCCTGATGCCAGTATTTCGAGCCTTGCTCTGAGCCAAACAGGCAGTACTATTTTGGTGGGGATGAATGATGGCTCAATTACTGTGATCCAAAGGAGCAGCATGACAATGTCATTATTTAAACAACATAGCGCTGCCGTTAATCATGTTGAGCTATCCAATTTTGAACAGCAAGTACTATCGACTGGGATTGATGGCGATGCACACATTTGGGCCACGTATAGCGGTGAATTAATAAGCAGCTTTTCTCGCCCGCAGCAGATCACTAGCGTGAGTTTTGATGAAGCCAATCGACGCTTGTTCATTGCCGATGCCCTCGACAATAATGTCATTATCGATACTCAAACCACGCAACCCATTAGCCAACTTGATTACCTTGAACGTTACCGCTATTTTCGACAGGCGTTATTCATTAACCATGGTAAAAACCTAATTACCGCAACCTCAAAACAAAGTGTTATCTATTGGGATGCCGACTCAGGAAAAGAGCTTTCTCATTGGGACATTACCGCTTATAACGCTGGTACAACCGTATTTTCAATGGTGCTACAAACCAATGGAAAATTATTAACCCTAAGCTCAGACGGCGCGCTTGAAACCTGGAGTTTATGAGTGAGTATTGACATGGAATTATCAATGATAAGTAGCAATCATAAGTAGCAATATTGTAGTTATTTTGGCTAGCACTATGATGCAATAAACCTCGTATAAAATTAAATTTTGCTGGTGAGTTCAAAGATCTGTTTATATGTTAAATCGACATAAACAATAATCTTGCATGTACAAACTAAACTCAGTATATATAGCATATGCTATAAATGAGGTGCTAAATGGCAAGACCCAAAATCCCCCGAACCATATGTGGTCAATTAGCCAATATTTGCTTTAAGCCTAATGGTATTCCTATGGTGCAATTAGAGCAGGTTCCACTTGCAGAAGATGAAATTGAAGCTTTGCGCTTAGTTGACTTGCTAGGAATGCAGCAGCAAGAAGCCGCTAAGTCGATGGGAATATCCCGCCAAACCTTGGCTAACTTAGTGAAAGGAGCTCGATATAAAGTGGTTGATAGCCTTATTTATGGCAAAGCGTTGATGACAAATATATCAACTAAATAGTACACACTGGTAACACGCATTGGCGTGTTTAGGTAAGTCTAATGCAAGCAGTATTAAAAGACTCTGGCCTCAAAATAACCACACAAAGATGTAAGTTACTTGAGTTTTTAACTCAAGTCGATGAGCAGCATTTCACAGTAGAAAATATCTATCAGGGGTTAAATGCTCGGGGAGAAGCAATTGGCCTCAATTCTGTATATCGAATTATGACCCATTTTGAGCGGGCTGGCCTCATTGTTAGACGACTATTTGAATCTGAAAGTGTAGTTTATGAACTCAATAATAAGCCCCGCCATGATCATTTACTTTGCTTAACTTGCGGTAAGTTAATTGATTTTATCGATCCCTTGATTGAGCTGCGCTTAGGGTTAGCGGCAGAGCATCACGGTATGAGTATTCATCACCATAGCCTCAATATGTATGGTTATTGCTTTAATTGCCAACATGCACTTGACAAAAAATCAGATAAACAGAAAACCTAATAAATAGTCACTTCATTATTAATCAATTTTTTCTTGGAGACAGCTATGACTAAAATAGTCATTATTGGTGGTGTTGCCGGTGGTGCATCTGCAGCAGCAAGAGCAAGACGGGTATCTGAAACGGCTGAAATCATCATGCTAGAGCGTGGCGAGTTTGTTTCATTTGCCAACTGCGGTTTGCCATACCATATAAGCGGCGAAATCGAATCGCGCGACTCACTATTACTGCAAACACCAGAAAGCTTCAAGTCACGTTTCAATATTGATGTGCGTGTATTTAACGAAGTAATTGCTATCGACAGACAAGCAAAGCAACTTAACGTACGTAACCTTATTACTAATGAAACATATCTAGAGTCTTACGATAAACTATTACTCAGTCCAGGTGCATCCCCCATTAAGCCTCCAATCAGTGGCATTAATCATCATTTTGTTCATAGCCTACGTAATATTCCTGATATGGATAAAGTGTTGTCTACCCTTTTACTGCATAAACCTAAACACGCTACCGTGGTGGGAGGAGGTTTTATTGGTTTAGAAATGGTAGAAGCGTTACGCCATCTCGGATTAGAAGTGAGCTTGATCGAACTTGCTGACCAGGTAATGGGGCCAGTAGATATTGAAATGGCCAATATGCTGCACCAAAAGCTTGTTGATAACGGGGTTGATTTACGCTTAAAAACAGGCTTGGCCGCTGTCAATGATTGCCCTATAAAACTCTCTGAAGCCGATAATACTGATGACTACGATAAACCTCTCTCTCCCCATTACCATTTGACATTAGACTTAACAGATAACAATAGCTTAGCAACAGATTTAGTCATTCTCGCCATTGGTGTAAAACCTGAAACTCGCTTGGCCTCTGAGTGCGGTTTAGTATTGGGGCCGCTGGGTGGTATTGCGGT
This sequence comes from Shewanella vesiculosa, assembly GCF_009994065.1. Classification (NCBI taxonomy): domain Bacteria; kingdom Pseudomonadati; phylum Pseudomonadota; class Gammaproteobacteria; order Alteromonadales; family Shewanellaceae; genus Shewanella; species Shewanella vesiculosa. Next base: position 139,221 of record NZ_JAACSD010000006.1, on the reverse strand, counting down.
TGATGCTGGGATGCAAACCTCTGATGCTGATATTTATGCTGTTGGTGATGCTATCGAAACAGCTGATTTTGTGACTGGTAAGCCGACACTGATCCCACTTGCAGGGCCAGCAAACCGCCAAGGCAGATTAGCCGCAGATAACATGCTCGGGGGGAAGAAATTATATCGTGCGACTCAAGGCACAGCTATCTGTAAGCTTTTTGATATGGCCATATCCTCTACTGGATTAAATGAAAAAAGTTTACTCAAGCAAGCTATTCCTTATGAAAAAATCTATGTGCACACTGCCAGTCATGCCAGTTATTATCCTGGGGCGCATCCTATTACCTTAAAATTATTATTTTGTCCTGATTCTGGCCGTATTTTAGGCGCTCAGGCCGCGGGAATTGATGGCGTAGATAAGCGTATAGACGTATTGGCCGTGGCACAACGTGCGGGCATGACAGTGTATGATTTAGCCGACCTTGAACTGACTTACGCGCCTCCTTTTGGTTCTGCACGAGATGTGGTCAATCAAGCAGGTATGGTCGCAGCCAATGTATTATTAGGTGATGAAGCCATTTGTCACAGTCAAGATTTACACGCTTTGACCGCAGAGCAAATCATTGTCGATATTCGAAACCCTGGGGAACTCACGGCCGTGGGATCAATTGCAGGCGCAATGAATATTCCATTACCAGAGCTTAGAGACCGGCTAAACGAACTCCCTAAAGACAAAGAGTTACTGGTATTTTGCCAGGTGGGTTTACGCGGACATGTCGCTTATAGCATGTTAATACAGCATGGTTTTAAAGTGCGTAACCTCACTGGTGGTTATAAAACCTACCAGATGGTTAATGCGCGCTTTTAAAGCATTGCTGGGATTTATACTCATCAATAAATAAGGTCTTGTGTGAACCGTTATCAAGAGAGCAAACAAAGCCACAGTCAATGTGTTGTCTGTGGCGACGCTAAACAAAATCCATTGTCGTTACAGTGTAAGTTTTTTGCTGACGGTGACAATCAAGTGGTTGGTTATCATAAAGTGAGTCCGCAGCTTCAAGGCTACAACAGCTTCTTGCATGGCGGCGTTGCCAGTGCCTTAGTCGATGCGGCTATGACACATTGTTTGCTGATGCAAGGTATTAAGGCCTTAACCGCCGAAATGACCATCCGCTTTGTTGCCCCTATAAAGGTTGGTGATGCCATCAAAATTGTCGGTCGATTGGTGAGCCAACGTTTAGGGATGTACCAATTAGAAGCTGCGCTCTTTGTTAACAATAAAGCTTTCGTGACAGCATCGGCAAAGTTTATCCAACCTAAAAGTGGCGTCATCGGCTAGCGTTTTTTGCAAGCAGCAAATTAACCAGTACGAGACAAATTTCCAGTTAATTTTAGTCAAAAAAAACCAGCCCGAAAGCTGGTTTTGATTATTCCTCAGTGTCAGCTACTGCCAACCTATGCCATTACGCTTGTGGGCGCATCGCTGGGAATAAAATCACGTCACGAATGGTATGCGTGTTAGTGAATAGCATCACTAAACGGTCGATACCAATACCTTGACCTGCTGTTGGTGGTAAACCGTGCTCTAGTGCGGTGATGTAGTCAGCGTCATAGAACATTGCTTCGTCATCGCCTGCATCTTTAGCATCAACTTGCGCTTTAAAGCGGTTGTCTTGATCTTCAGCATCGTTGAGCTCACTAAAGCCGTTAGCCACTTCGCGGCCACCGATAAAAAATTCAAAACGGTCGGTGATGAAGTCATTGTTATCATTACGGCGTGCTAAAGGCGAAATATCCGCAGGGTAACCAGTAATGAACGTTGGTTGCATCAGCTTAGTTTCAGCGGTTTCACCGAAAATCTCTTCTAATAACTGACCACAAGTCCAGAATTTCTCTAGCTTGATGCCTAGGCTCGATGCTAAGTCGCGCATAAACTCTACGTCTTTCACTTGTTCGTAAGTCATCGCTTGAATAGTCGCGTTGTCAGGGTTGTACTTTTGAATAGCTTCTAACATGCTTAAACGTGCATAGGGGCCACCAAAATCTACTGTGTGCTCGCCGTATGGCATTTGCGCACTACCCGTTAACTCAATGGCGATTGAACTGAGCATTTCTTCAGTTAAGTCCATTAAGTCTTTGTAATCAGCATACGCCATATAGAATTCCATCATAGTGAATTCTGGGTTATGACGTGGTGACAAACCTTCGTTACGGAAGTTACGGTTAATTTCGAATACGCGCTCAAAACCACCGACCACTAAACGCTTAAGGTATAGTTCTGGCGCAATACGTAAGTACATGGCCATGTCTAATGCATTGTGATGAGTCACAAATGGACGTGCAGAAGCACCACCAGGAATAACGTGCATCATTGGGGTTTCAACTTCCATGAACTCTTTTTTGATCATGAAGTTACGAATGGCAGAAACCACTTTAGAGCGCATAATGAACGCGTTGCGCGAGTCTTCGTTAACGATCAAGTCAACATAGCGCTGGCGATAGCGAGTTTCTTGGTCGGTTAAACCGTGGAATTTCTCAGGTAACGGACGCAATGCTTTGGTCAGTAATTGATACTCTTCCATATTAACGTACAAGTCGCCCTTGCCAGATAAATGCAGCTGACCTTTAACACCAACAATGTCACCGATGTCTAAACCTTGATAACGCTCTTTTAAATCGCCTTGGACTGGCTTACCAGCATAAGCTTGAATACGACCAGACACATCTTGAATCACTAAAAATGGACCACGCTTAGCCATAACACGGCCTGCAATGCTGGTTTGAAAAGCGAGTTCTTCTAACGCTTCTTTGGTCTGCTCACCATATTGCGCCTGTAACTCAGCCGCTTTATGGCTACGTTGCCATGTATTTGGATGCGCATTAGCAGGACAACTGGTGCGAATGTGCTCTAATTTAGCGCGACGTTCAGCAATCAGTTTGTTTTCATCTTGTACGTGTTCAGTCATGTTATATTCTCGCGTTTACTCGCCACACTTACATGGCGGAAAAAGTTAATTTAATTAAAGTCCTGATTTTAGGCTGGCTTCAATAAACTTATCTAAATCACCATCCAGCACTGATTGAGTGTTGCGGTTCTCAATCCCTGTACGTAAATCTTTAATACGGGCGTCGTCTAATACATAAGAACGAATTTGACTGCCCCAACCGATATCTGATTTTGCATCTTCAGCAGCTTGCTTATCGGCATTTTGTTTATGCATTTCTAACTCATACAACTTCGCCTTTAACTGTTTAAAGGCAGAATCGCGGTTTTTATGTTGCGAGCGATCGTTTTGACATTGCACCACAGTGTTGGTTGGCAAATGCGTAATACGTATCGCAGAATCTGTTTTGTTGACGTGTTGACCACCCGCGCCTGATGCACGATAAGTGTCGATACGTAAATCGGATGGATTAATATCGATCTCAATATCATCATCAATTTCTGGATAAACGAAAACAGAGCAAAAAGAAGTATGGCGTTTGCCAGATGAATCAAAAGGTGATTTACGCACTAAACGGTGGACACCCGTTTCAGTTCGCATCCATCCAAAAGCATACTCACCAGTGAACTTAATCGTAGCACCTTTAATACCGGCTACATCACCGTCGGTGACTTCCATTAACTCGGGGCTAAAACCATGTGCATCGCCCCAGCGTAAGTACATGCGCAGCACCATGTTGGCCCAGTCTTGCGCTTCAGTGCCGCCCGAACCAGATTGAATATCCAAGTAACAGTTTGACGCATCACTCTTACCAGAAAACATGCGGCGAAATTCGAGATCGGCTAGACGAGTGTCTAACACCTCAAGTTCTGCAGCTGCATCATTAAAGGTTTCTTCGTCATCTTCTTCAATGGCAAGTTCAAGTAACCCTTCGATATCTTCAAGACCTGAGTCCATATCATCAATGGTTTTGACCACGACAACCAACGCAGCGCGCTCTTTACCTAATGCTTGCGCACGTTCAGGCTCATTCCACACTTCTGGGCTTTCTAGCTCGCGGCTGACTTCTTCTAAGCGCTCACTTTTGGCAGCGTAGTCAAAGATACCCCCGAAGTAGCTCAGTACGTTCAGCGAGCTCTTTAATTTTGAATTTTACCGGATTAACTTCAAACATGAATATTCAACTTAAATTTAGCAGTTAACAAAAGGTGCAACGGCGCATTTTACCTCATGATAGGCGCTAAACCTAGACCGGAAGGATGATTATTAATAAACAAATGACGAATATATTTCACTGAATCAATATCAGAAAAAGCATAACCGTGGGTGTAACGACTAAATGTACGCCATATTGTTGCATAACAGCTTGTACAAAAGATTGAATAAGGATTCGGTTAAGAATTAAGCCTAGGAATGGCTGACTGATAATGCTAAAAAATACCCATAATAGTGAAAAAATACTTCAGATTATGACGAAAAAAAATGAACCCTTAAGGTTCATTTTCCAACCCAATAACAGTCACTATTATATTTTAAATTGACCGACTAACTTAGAAAGCGTCGAGCCTTCATTGGCCACCGTTTTGCTCATATCAGAAGCATCTTGACTGGCCGCTAATAGCGTATTCACAATCTCTTGCACTGAATTAATATTACGATTAATTTCTTCGGTTACTGAGCTTTGTTCGGTAGCTGCTGTAGCTATTTGGGTACTCATGTCATTAATGCTGGTCACTGATGAGGTAACAGCGCCTAAACTTTCAGAAATGGCCCTAGAAGACTCAACTGAACTTAAACAACTGGCTTGGCTCTGTTCCATGGCTTGTACCGCTTTGGTGACTAACTTATGCAGTTCAGACAGCATTTCATTAATTTCGACGGTACTGGTTTGAGTGCGACTGGCTAAATTTCTGACTTCATCAGCAACCACAGCAAAGCCTCGACCTTGCTCGCCAGCTCAGGCAGCTTCAATGGCCGCATTAAGTGCCAGTAAATTGGTTTGCTCTGCAATTCCACCGATCACACTCAGCACTGAGTTAATCTTTTTCGACTGCTCACTCAATGACTTTACATTGGCGGCGGCATTGTCAATTTGGGTCATCAAGTTAGACACTTCAGTTAATGATGTATCGACACAGTCTTGCGCTTTTCCGACGTTATCAGAAGCCGCATGTGTTGCTTCAGCGACCATATTAGTATTATGAGCCACATCATGAGCGGTCGCAGACATTTCAGTAATCGCGGTAACAACCTGATCAATTTCATTGTTATGGTTATAAAGCTGCTCAGTCATTGACACTGTTTGACCACTGATGCTTTGCGCTGCATGTTTAACCCTATCAGTCGCCCCCGCTACATCACCAATAATATTCTGTAACTTGTCAATGAACAGGTTAAAAGCACTGCCTAACTGACCGATCTCATCGATACTCGTTATCTCAAGACGTTTAGTTAAGTCACCCTCACCTTTGGCGATATCATTTAATGAGCCAGCCATATTTTGGATAGGCACCACCATTCTATGGGCCATAATGACTACAGCAAAAGCAGTTATCCCTGTTAAACCCAAAGCAATTAATAAAAATAAGAATGCTTTTTGATTCATCTCTTCAGTTTTATAGGTTTCATAAGCCGCAATAGACTCTTCAATATCATCAATGTAAGCGCCAGAGCCTAACATCCAATGGGTATTGGGGACCATTACCGCGAAACCGAGTTTTTCAACTAACTGTTCTCTACCAGGCTTTTTATAATAATAAGAAAAATTACCGCTCCCGGATTTAGCGGCATCTAATAGCCCAACAATAATTTTAGTGCCATTGGGATCGGCCATGTCAATTTTGTTTTGGCCTTCAAGTTCAGGCATAGTCGGATGAAAAATATTCATCCCCGCATCATCATAGATAAAAAAATACCCTGCTGTGCCAAAACGTAAGTCTCGTAATGCCGCATTAACATTACCTTTATCACCCAAAGAGAGTTCATATTCAACGACTCCCTGGGCAATCTGAACGGATTCTTTGAGTTGATTTTTGCGTTCTGAAATTAATTCACTGCGAAAATTATCAATATCTCTTTTCAGCGATGAGCCTTCATTAACATAAAAAATGCTCAGTAATACTGTGAGGATCAACGTTAGCGGAATTAACGATAAGCCCAATAGTTTATTGCGTAATGAAGATCTCAGCATAGTGGTAGCCTTTTGAAGGTCTTTTAAGATAATAGTCTACAAATATAATAGTCTATTTATTATAAATGGTTACATTAACAAACTATGACTACTCAAAAAAGTGCGGCCTATCGCAAAACGTACAATATAATAACCGCTTTACAACATAGACAACCCACTACCCATTGCTGCAAATCCTATGACTAACCATACAAGGCTTGGCTTAAAGACTTTTAATACACTAAAACCAATAATCACTAATGCCATGTCCTGCGGCATGATGACCGCACTTGTGAATACTGGCTGATAAAGTGCTGCCAGCAATAATCCCACAACGGCAGCATTGACACCTGCTAACGCACCCGCAATTGCAGGACGTTGACTAATGCTATGCCAGCTTTTTAACCCCACCAGCATCAGTAAAAATCCAGGAAGAAAAATTGCCAGCGTGGCAACTATCGCCCCTAAAATAGGTGACTCTAACCATAAATCAGCGCCTAAAAAAGTAGCCAGAGTAAACATGGGCCCAGGGATGGCTTGTGCAAGCGCATAACCGCTAAGAAAACGATCGGCAGTAATGTATTCGCCAACACTGGTTTCAAGTAAGGGTAAAACCACATGTCCGCCACCAAAGACTAAACTTCCAACTTGGAAGAATTGTGCAAAAATTTGTCCTAGGCTATCTGGTTGATTAATAAAATATAAAGATGCCACTATTACTGTAATAAATAGCCCTAACCAAACATAATTAAGCTCTATCGGAGGGTTGTCTGGCGTAATACTGTCGCCTCGAGTCATCAACATGACTCCAACAATCGCTGCCACAATTAACACCCCAATTTGCATTAATAATGACGGCATTAAAATGATGGCAACAGCTGTTGCTGCCATAAGTATTTTAGCGGTTTTTCGTTGACAGAATTGGGTGAACATTGACAAAGTTGCTTCAGCAACAACCACGACAGCGAGTAGTTTTAAACCATGGATGGCACCCGCAACAGCAGTCAACTCGAGCCATTGTGCACTGGTAACGGCAAATAAAAACATCAATAAAAAAGACGGTAAGGTAAAACCTAAAAAGGCAGCAAGACCACCTAATAGACCACCACGATGATAACCAATTGCAAAACCAACCTGACTGGAACCTGGCCCCGGCATAAACTGACTTAGGGCAACAAAGCTTGAGTACTGTTTACTGTCTAACCATTGCTGATCGTCAACAAAGACTTTTCTGAAGTAGCCTATATGCGCTGCAGGGCCGCCAAAACTGATTAGACCTAATGCTAAAAAGCGAGTAAATATTTGCCACATTGTCCGAATACCTTTTTATAGTGATTAACAATGCTATGACAATGAGATGGCATTTTTATGACAATAAAAAAATGCCCCCATCACCATACATAATACTAATATTTATCAGCAACTTATATTTTCTCGTTAGGTAGAGTCATCGTGTAGTGCCACAAAGCTTAGTTGGAGAAAATAAACATTTATCAAATAATCCATTATTCGGCTAAATCGTATTACCTCAACTTGTCAGAAATAAAAACCACCAGCTTGCGATGAAATGCCTCAAATATTCTGAGCGTGGCTTACATGCTTTATATCAACTCAACGTTGAGATTAACTCGGCCTATTGCAGCAGCTCTAACATAACCAATACCTCAAAATGATCCGTATGAGGAAACATATCAAACATTTGTACTTTGGTAATTTCGTAACCCGTAATACAGGCTAAATCTGTCATTAAGGTGTGTGGATTACAGCTAGAATACACAATGGCTTTGGGCGCAAACTCGCTCAATGAATCGCATAAGGTTTTACCTAATCCTCGCCGCGGTGGGTTAACAATAATAAGATCGGGTTTGACTTCAGCTGATTGCCCTTGTGCAAAATGGGTTGAATCAAGAGCACTAAAATCCACTTGTGTCAGCCCAAGTTTGCTGGCTGACAAGATGGCACATTCTATTGCTTCTGATTCAATCTCTATACCCGTTAAGCGAATTTGATGATCAGCACAATGCAACCCAAAACCGCCGACACCACAGAATAAGTCCCAAATATAGTTAGGTTTAAACTCAGTAACCCACTCCCTTGCAATCTGATACAACTGCGCCGCAACGTCAGGATTTGTTTGAAAAAAGCTTTTTGGCCGAATAAATAACGGCACATGATTCAGTTGTTCTTCTAAGCGCGTAGTTTCGGTTAAAAAGATTTCTCTTTCACCTTCTAAAATAGCCATATGAATCGGCTGAATATTAGCCGACACTAAGGTAATTTGAGGAAATTCTTGCAGTAACTGCGGTAATTCTCGTTCAATTCGCGCGATCGCGTTATCGCTACGCAAAACAAAACGCAGCATAAACTGGCCACTACTTTGACTACGAGTCAGCAAAATAAATTTGAGCTCACCTTTGGCCTTATCGACTCGATAAGGAGGCACACCCGCTTGCTGCACAAATCGCTCTAAACGGTGTAATAACAATTGCATATCTTTAGGGTATAACGAACAATCACATAAGCTGATCGGCTCCCCTTGTGGATTAACCAATCCTAAAATAGGCTCATGAGCGGCACCTAATACCACCATTTTGGCTTTATTACGAAAGCCAGATTCTGCACTTAATATCGGTGAAAACCATTGTTTAACCGACATGTCACGAAACAAATCCATTAATTTTTGCTGTTTTACATTTACTTGCTCAACCATTGGCAGTTGAATATTGCGGCATGACAAACAATCGCCACGCTCAAAATAGTCACATTTCACAGCTGTTTGCCTCTCCAGAATTTAACATCATAAAAGCGTGATCACACAGTTGTTTGAGTTGCTGTAAGTCATCAATAGTGCCACCCACTTTACAGCGCATTTGCTCAGGAATACTCAAGGCTTGTTGATATAATTGTTGGCCTTGCTCAGTAACATGCAGCACTCGCACACGTTCATCTAATTCACTGCGACCACGGCTCACTATACCTTTGCTTTCTAGGCGTTTTAACAAGGGCGTTAAGGTTCCAGAATCAAGGTGTAATTTTTCACCTAAGGTTTTGACACTAATTCCTGGCTCTTTCCACAATACCATCATCACTAAATATTGCGGATAAGTTAGTGATAACTCATCTAACAATGGCCGATAGGCGCGGATCATTGCATTAGTCGCACTATACAACGAAAAACACACTTGGTTTTCAAGTGCTAGCGGGTTTTGCACTGAAGGTAATTGAGATTCATTAAGCACTTTGCTAGACATAGGTCAAACTCCACTAACCACTAATATGGGTTAATCATAACATTGGTTGTGCACAACCTATAATCAAAAAAAGCATCTCGCGTTATTTTTGATAAAAAATAATCAAGTCTTTGGGTTTTCGGCCGTTATACTTATACCATTGGTTTTTTATATTAAGGTTAATCATGTCACTTAGCATTAACTCACCTTCTTCAATGCCTACAACGATTGATTCAGGCAACAGCTTAAAAGTTGCCGTTATGGCTAAAGATCAGCAAAAAGCTGAAGGACAAATGGCATTGCAACTCATCGAAGCTGCACTAGCACCAGCGCCGCAACCCGTAGGCAACAGTGGCCATAATATTAATACAACTGCATAATTTATTTGTAGCGTCCTAAAAACCCTAGTGAATATTTTTTATATTCCTAGGGCTTTTTTACGAACGACACACTGCACAAGAAGCCAATCAATAGTCGCGACTAAAGATTGGCTTATACCTGCTATGCGAATTTAGTAACGCAGCCATTTCAATGCGTCATCTTCATCTTCGAAATATTTAATCTCGCCCGCGATAAACCAACTACCGATTTTGGCCGCCCATTCTTGCCAATTTTTATTGCCCCAAATAGCCACTCTTTCAAACTCAGATTTGTGCTTTAATCCCAGTGATAAATCATCCCAAGCAGCGCGTAAATCCCAGCCCTCAAGTTCAGTGGCGTCGAGAAATAAACTCACTTTAGGTTGATTAACTTGGCTTAAAGCCCCTTCTAACATAGGGGTAATGACGAGATAGTCTTCGTGGGTTAGTGTGCCCGTTGCTTTTAATGTCACAAAAAACACATTTTCAATTCGGTTTATGCCTATTGATAAACCATGTTTCTTCATATCCATATCGTGGCTCCTTTAACATGCGATTACACATTTAACTGCACACGCCTATCAACAACGCTTATGCATGCTTACATTTTAAGCAATTATAAAATTAAGTATGTGCAGGGCTGCACAAAAAACAAACAGAGTGATTGTAATTAATGTCAAACAGCATCATGTATAGAGCATGATTGGGGTGACAAAACCACGTTATAAATAACAAATTCAATGCGAATCACAGGACGATTTAATTAAACAGCAATAGATTGAAAATAAAGACTTTTATCAGAAAATAGCAAGATGATGTACCATTATGAATCGCTTATCAAACGGCCATCGTCTTTAGATAACTGCGAAAAAATCACGGCGGCTAACATAGTCATCACCCCGACTGTCACAAAAGTGAGCTGGAACGCCCCAAGTACTGTCGCGGCGTTATCGCTACCAATATTGGCACTAAAACCACCGAGTAAAGCACCAGCACAGGCAACTCCCAAACTTAATGATAATTGCCCGACTACCGACAATAGGCTGTTACCGCTACTGGCACTAGCATCATCAAGATCGATTAAAGTCACGGCATTCATTGCGGTAAACTGCAATGAGTTAATCGCGCCCATGAAGGCCAACACGCCCAGTAACAACCAATAAGGGGTGTGCTCGTTAACTAAGCCTATGCTCGCCAGCATCAATCCCAGAGCCAGTGTATTAGCGGTTAATACAAATCGATAACCTAAACGTTCAATAATGGGACGAGCCACTGATTTGGCCATTATTGCCGCAGCAGCCAATGGCAGCATACTCATTCCCGCCTGAGATGGTGAATAACCCAAAGCGACTTGCAGCAACAATGGCACCAAAAAAGGCAATGCACCACTGCCCAAACGAGCAAACAGATTACCAAACAGACCTATAGCAAATGTTCTGGTTTGGAACAATAATGGTGAAAACAGTGGCTGATCAATTCGCCCAGCTCGAAGCCAATAGGCAATTAAGCATGCCATGCCACCAAACAACAGCAACATCACTCGCAAGTGTGGCAGATGCAGTTCACCTAATCCTTCCATAGCAACGGTAATCAACAACATCGCCGCACCAAACAACAAAAAGCCTAGGGTATCGAAACGCGATCTTTCCTTACCACGAAGGTCAGGAATAAACCTCCAAACCGCATAACACCCCACAATGCCGACAGGTAAGTTAATCAAAAAGATCCAATGCCAAGTGAGATATTGCACCATCCAACCGCCCATCACAGGACCAATTAAAGGACCGAGTAAACCGGGGATGGTGATAAAGCCCATGATCCGCACCAACTCAGAACGCGGGTACGCCCGCAGCACAACTAGCCGACCAACGGGCAGCATTAATGCACCACCCAAGCCCTGAATGACTCTAGCGCCAATTAACATGTCCAACGAATGCGACAATGCACAAAGCAATGAACCAAAACTAAACAATAGGATGGCACCAAAGAAGATTTTCTTAGTACCAAAACGATCTGCAATCCAACCGGAAGCGGGGATCAACAGAGCAACCGTGAGCATGTAAGCGATAATGACGCCTTGCATGCGCAGCGGATCTTCGTTTAAGTCATTGGCCATTGCGGGTAAAGCGGTATTGAGGATTGTCCCGTCAAGCGACTGCATAAAAAAAGCAATGGCAACCACCCAAGGTAATCCTCGAGCAGTTTGTGCATCAAGCAGTCGGCTATCGGGCATTGAACCTCCATTTACCACATGAGTGTCGCGACACCAAGCAGTGCAAATAGCACGGCACAACCGCGATGAATAAGCTTCATTGGTAGTTTGTTCGCACTAAAATGACCTGCCAATACCACAGGGACATTAGCAATCAGCATACCCAATGTGGTGCCGATAACAACCCAGGTTAATGATTGATATTTTGCCGCTAAGACAACAGTAGCAATTTGTGTCTTGTCACCAATTTCGGCGATAAAAAACAAAATAAACGTCGCAGTAAAAGCACCTAATTTATAAAAACGGTTATCATCGTCATCCATTTTATCGGGTATGAGCACCCATAAAGCAATGGCAAAAAATGAACCGGCTACCAAATAGGTGGCCCATTGAGGATCAATCCAAGCAATGGCCCATTGACCAATCCATGCAGCAAGAAAATGGTTTAATAACGTGGCAAGTAGAATGCCTAATATGATAGCCGTTTTATTGCTGAATCTGACAGCGAGTAGTAAAGCCAATAATTGAGTTTTGTCGCCGATTTCAGCAATAGCAACAGTAAAGGTTGAGGCAAATAAAGCTTCCAATGTGATAATCCTAGGGGTAAATGACGACTAAGCACAGACCGCCGCATACCCCTTGATGCAGTGACAGTGCTTAGGTCTTGCATGGCGAAATCATTAACATCAATAATTTTGCCGTAAGTACCATGGCATGAGGCCAAGTATGTTGACACTTACTCCTAATCATATCGTGTCGATATGCTTAGGTTAGCTACTCCCCTAAAACGATGGGCATTATAGCTTATGATTAGATTTAATCAACGCATTGATACAGTAAAGAGCTTAACGCAGTACTGACGTAATGATACGCTATTGCAAAATCATAGTGTAAAACCGTTTAGCTAAATGTTGAGTAATTGTTTATAAACGCAGCTGTTAGCCTATAACCATCAAAGATCCTTGCCTGCTCTGTCACCCTTCTGCTAATGTCCGACACAAATAAAATAATAATTAGACAGGACGTTTTCGGTGAATTTTAAAACTTTAGGCTCTATTTCGATTGTAGCAGGGACTGCAATTGGGGGTGGCATGCTTGCGCTGCCATTAGCAACAGCGGCATTAGGCATAATCCCAGCATTAATTTTACTCGTGGTCATTTGGGGCCTATCCGCTTATACCTCATTATTGATGCTAGAAATTAATCTTCACTCTGGTATCGGCGATAATGTTCATGCCATTACCGGTAAAACCCTGGGTAAAGTCGGCCAGCTAATCCAAGGAGGTTCTTTTCTCAGCTTATTGTTCGCTCTGACTATGGTGTATTTGATGGGAGGGTCGTCGCTATTAGAAACCCGCTTACAGCCCATTGGCATAAACATGAGCAACCAAGTGGCAGTCATACTGTTTACGGTTATTTTTGGCGGATTAATTGCCATTGGCGTAAAATGGATTGATAAAGTATCACGTATTTTGTTTACTTCTATGGTGGTGTTACTGGTCATTGTGGTGGCATTTCTATTACCCGACGTTAACCTAATAAGTGCATTAAACAATTATTCAACCGAAGTCGCTTCAGGCACTGCGCTGCAGCAATTATGGTTAGCGGCTATTCCTGTGGTGTTCACCTCATTTGGTTTCCATGTGTGTATTGCTACCATTGTGCGCTACTTAGAAGGTAATGCCGTTTCTCTTAGAAAAGTGCTATTAATTGGCTCAACCATTCCGCTGATTTGTTACATTCTATGGTTATTAGTGACCTTAGGCTCTTTAGGTGGTGAAACAGTACATAGCTTTGGAGGTTCATTACCTAAACTTGTTACCGCCTTACAAAGCTTAGCCCAATCACAAATTATCAGCCAAGCTATTGATTTATTTGCTAACCTCGCATTAATTACTTCATTTTTAGGTGTCACCATGAGCTTGTTCGATTACATAGCCGAGCTCACGCGAGCCAACGACGATGCTGCTGGACGTGCAAAAACCTGGTTAATGACCTTTATACCACCTCTATTGTGCGCGCTTTATTACCCCGACGGCTTTTTTAAAGTCCTTGGTTTTGCTGCTATCCCATTGGTAGTGATGATCATCTTCTTACCCATTGCAATGGCATTAAAACAACGCTCACAGCAATTGGGCGGTTATCAAGTATCTGGTGGTACTTTAGGGCTTGTTGTCGCAGGTTTACTCGGTATATTAATTGTTATTGCTCAGTTAATAGTGGCATTAACCTAAATGAACTAACTGATTAACCGGATTTGTAAGCGAGTTTTTCAAACGCTTTTAAGATGGTTAAACATTTGTTAAAGTCAGGCTTAGCCTGACTTTTTTGTTTTATGGACTACTAACATTAGCCATGATGAAACAAGAATTAAGCAAAAAATTAGAGACAACAGCAATAATATTCATCGCACGCTAAACCCTAAACGGAATTATATAATGAAAAAATGGTTATTAACTGTCGCTATTGCAGCCAGCTTTGGCGCGTCGGCAGATGAAGGGATGTGGCAGCCACATCAACTTCCCGCAATGGCTGATGAGCTTAAAGCAAAAGGCTTAGAGATCAGCGCTGATTCAATTTCTAAATTGACTGAGTTTCCAATGAATGCCGTGATCAGCCTTGGTGGTTGCACCGCTTCATTTGTATCGCCTAAGGGCTTAGTGGTCACCAACCACCACTGTGCTTATGGCGCAATTCAGTACAATTCAACTCCTGAAAAAAACTTGCTTAAAGATGGCTTCTTAGCAAAAACCTATGCCGAAGAATTACCTGCTACACCGGGGTCTCGTATTTTCGTTACCGAAGCCGTAACTAAGGTAACCGATAAAATTACCGCTGGCCAAATGGATAAAGTAGGCAATGACTTTTATAAAGGTATTGAGCTACAAGAAAAAACCTTAGTTGCTGAATGTGAAAAAGAAGATGGTTACCGTTGCCAAGTTTATAGTTTCCATGGTGGCCTAGAATATTATTTAGTTAAACAGTTAGAAATACGCGATGTGCGTTTAGCCTACAACCCAGCCGCTAGCGTAGGTAAATACGGTGGCGATATCGACAACTGGATGTGGCCACGTCATACCGGTGACTTTTCGTTTTATCGTGCTTACGTATCAAAAGATGGTAAGCCTGCTGATTTCAGTAAAGATAACGTTCCCTATGAGCCAAAAAGCTTTTTAAAAGTATCAGCTAAAGGCGTTAGTAATGGCGATTTCGTCATGGTTGCGGGCTACCCTGGCCGTACAAATCGATATCGCACTGCAGATGAAGTTAAAAATCAATTTGGCTGGGCTTATCCGCAAGGTAAAGAGCTGCAAGAAAGCATGATTGATATCATCAAACAGACTGCAGCAGAGGGCAGCGATGAGCGAATTAAATACGAAAGCTTAATTGCTGGCTTAGCAAATTATGCTAAAAACTTTACCTCTATGATTGAGTTTTATGGTAAATCATCCATGCTTGCTGAGCGCGTAAAAGTTGAAACTGATTTAGCTAACTGGATTAACCAAGACAAAAAACGCCAGCAACAATATGGCAAAACCTTATCAAGCTTAGAAAAACTGGTCGCTAAGAGTCAACAAGATCAGCAGCGTGATATGTTGCTAGGCTATATTGGTTACACCACTATGGTGACCACTGCGCGTAATTTATATCGCTTAGCCCATGAAAAAACCTTAGCGGATATGGAACGTGAACCAGGTTATCAAGACCGCGACATGACTAACTTTACCTCAAGCATGGAGCGAATTGATCGCCGTTATGCAGCCAATGTAGATAAAGCACTTCTCGCAGACTTACTTACCCGCTATGCGGCATTACCTGCAAAACAACGTTTAGCATCGTTAGACAAAGCCTTTGGTATTAGCGATAAGTTTGATGCTAAAGCATTGGCCACAACACTCGACAATATGTACGCCAATACCAAGCTGAATGACAAAGCGACTCGCTTAGCATGGATGAATAAATCGGTTGCAGACTTTACCGCCTCAAATGACCCATTCATTCAGTATGCGGTACAAACCTTTGACGCCGATATGGCGCGAGAAAAACAGCAAAAGCAGTTAGAAGGTGAATTAATGAAAGTGCGTCCACAGTATATGGATGCGATCATTGCCTATAACCGCGAGCAAGGTAAACCTGTGTATGCTGATGCGAACTCAAGCCTACGTGTGACTGTCGGCAATGTGAAAGGTTACTCACCACAGGATGGATTAGTTGCGGTGCCGTTTACGCGTTTAGAAGGTATTTTGGCTAAAGACACGGGTATAGATCCATTTGATGCGCCAGCTAAAGAGCTTGAGCTAATTAAGCAAAAACAATACGGCGACTATTATGTTAAAGCGATTGACTCTGTGCCGGTTAATTTCTTATCAACCTTAGACACTACTGGCGGTAATTCAGGTTCTCCGACCTTAAATGGCCGCGCCGAATTGGTCGGTTTACTGTTTGACGGCGTGTACGAGAGTATCATTGGTGACTGGGGATATGATCCACAAACCAACCGTTCAATCCAAGTAGATAGTCGTTATATGCTTTGGGTCATGCAGTATTTAGATAATGCTGACAACTTATTAGCTGAAATGGACATTGTTAAATAATGACCATTTAACCCTATGCTCAGTTTACTGAGCGTTGAAGACTCAATAACTCTGCGGCCGTTAATGGCCGCATTGTTTTTTCTGCTAGATCATCAAGACACACATCCAGTAACTGGGTGCGAATTAAATCTACTACCTTATAGCCTTGTGCCTGACACATACGGCGTATTTGTCGATTTAACCCTTGAGTTAAGACTATGTTAAATCTGTCTTCATCCGCCGCAGGGCTCAATGCTCTAATATCACAAGGTCGTGTGTGCACATCGCCATATTGCACCCCTTGAGCCATCATCAGTAAAAATTCTGGCTTAATAGGTTTATTCACTTGAACAACATAGGTCTTCGGATGATAAAAATCAGGATGCATTAATGCTTGAGTTAATTGACCATCATTGGTGAGTAATAATAATCCGCGAGAATCTTTATCCAAACGCCCAGCAGGATATAACCTTGGCGATTCGGGCAACACATGCAGTAAGCTATGGGGATCATCGGCTAATAAGCGGCAATCAATCCCAACAGGTTTATGATAGATAAAATACTGTTTGGGTTGCACCGGCAAAATCGGTTGGCCATCAACCAAAACCGTTACCGCTTCAGACAGTTTGACTCGATCGCTATGCTGGGCTAATTGATGATTAACGCTCACTCGACCACTGTCAATCAGTCGTGCGGCTTGGCGTCTTGAAGCCACACCACACACAGCTAAATAGTGGCTTAGTCGCATTGATGTCATAAACGATGCTCAAGTAATAATACCCAGTAACAAACGGGATTAGATTAATTTATACAGGTTATTTTGTTGTGTTCTAATGGTTTTTAGCAAGCTTAATCCTAAGCAAACACACCATAAAATATTTGCCTGGGTTAATGACCACATGGATAAGGACACCACACAATATTGAGGAAAATCGGCTGAACACTCGCTAAAATCAAGCTGACTCCAATCAAGCAGCATCAGCAATACAAAGCCACTACATAAGGAAATAATGCTCAAGGTAAGCATTCGTTTGGTCATCGTGCTGCCTGGTTTGAAATAATCCACTAAGCAAATACTGTGCAATACCAGAGAGCTGAGTAAATAAAGCGTCGACACCTTGCGATGTAACTCTAAAAAGTTAATCGGAAATACACCCATTAATACAATACTGATCCCCACCACACCACCAAGAACAGCGATATAACGGCTGATTAAATCAGGGAAAATATTAAACACAGCGACCATCGCCAGTAAGAAACATGAACCACTGGCTAGCAGTGATAAATTAAACACTACAGCAAACGAGGAATTCATATAGTTTCCAAGGGCGTCAGGGCGGATCATTAACATCTCTATGCTGATGCTATCCACTTTAGCAATGAGCGCACTTGCGACACCAAAAGAGCCGATAACTGCCGCCGCCAATGACATAAATACAATCACTAGATGTAAATCATAATTACGGACTCTACTTGTCACTGTTCGATACTTATACAAAAAATGGGTGCGGGATATTAACGCGTAAAGTACAAAAGTAAAAGCCGATAATCAATAGCCCCATAAAACAATGCCCAATCGTTTAAGATTGGGCATTGTCGACTCCATAGCTGACGTTTACTTGCTTGAGCCAATGAAACCAGTGGATTATTGAGCGTATAGCCGATTAGACTCGTTTACGAAAAATCACGATAATCACAGCAATAACGGCCAAAATCATACAGTACCAAGCATTAGATACTGCCACTAATGGACTAATGGTAAACACCGAGGCAATTAATAATGCTTGGGCACCATGGGGGATTAATCCCTGAATGATACAAGCAAAAATATCTAAAATACTCGCCGCGCGTTTTGGCGAAACGCCATGTTTTTCAGCAAGCTCTTTAGCAATATCACCCGTTACCACAATCGACACGGTATTGTTAGCCACGCAAGTGTTCGTCGCGGCAACAATAGCGGCCATTCCTAGCTCTGCCGCTCGGCTTGATGCTTCACCATTAGCTTTAGAAAAACGACGGATTAAGGCTTCAATTTGGTTACTGACAAAGATTAATCCACCTTGTTGCTGCATTAATGCCGCTAAGCCACCCACTAGCATCGACAGAATAAAAATTTCCTGCATATTAGTAAAGCCAGTGTAAATATCATTACCAAATTGGATAACACTATAATCAGAGCTCAGCACGCCTGTCACGCCGGCTAATACTATTCCGAGGGACAAGACAACAAATACGTTTAACCCGGCCACAGCCAACACCAGAATGGTTAAATACGGTAATACTTTTAAGATTTCAATGTCCTGAGCTGCAATATCTGCTTGGCCCTGACCAACAAACGAAAAAGCAATCAAGGTGAGGATCGACGCTGGGATCGAAAACACTAAATTCTCACGGAACTTGTCTTTCATTTCACAACCTTGAGTACGCGTTGCCGCAATCGTGGTATCAGAAATAATCGATAAATTGTCACCAAATAATGCGCCCGACATGACTGCCCCCGCCATTAAGGCATAATCAATTTGCGCTTGATCAGCCACGCCTAATGCCACAGGAGCAACCGCAGCAATCGTGCCCATCGATGTGCCCATCGAGGTTGCAATAAAAGCGGCAATAACGAAAAAGCCCGGTAGCAATAGATTAGATGGAATAAACGATAAGCCAAGTGCAACAGTAGCATCAACACCGCCAGTGGCTTTAGCCACTGCAGCAAAAGCCCCCGCTAATAAATAAATTAAACACATAGCAATAATATTGCTGTGGCCAATCCCTTCAATAAAGGTTTCTATCGCATTATTGATGCGCTGTTTTGATAACAATATTGCCAATACAATGGCAGGTAAAATAGCAATCACACTGGGTAATTGGTAGAACGCATAATCAATACCCTGACTTTGAAAATATAAGCCAGCGCCAATGAATAATCCTAAAAACAAAAATAATGGTAATAATGCCACAAACGATGCGGGGCTATTTGGCTCCGTGGTGGCTGATGAAGTAGCTTTAGTCAAAGTGATCTCTCTTTATCTTAACGAATTGGGATTGTCGGATGAGAAAAGCGAGTACGACTCAATCTCGGTCATCGGTGATTATTTAACAACACAGTGAATGCTGCTAAATATTGCAGTCGCATCATAACAAGTTGTGCCAAGAATAAGAGAACTCTTCACCACTGTCAATCTAGACGTCTAGACTTCTTTGCTTCCAGAGCGTTTTTTATTCTAAACCTCAAAAAATGCTACAAATATTTTACATAAACATAATCAATTTATCGATTAATCGCTATTTTTACAGCAAAAAATTGATTTACGTTAATATTGCCCTTTGGCTGATTTGTTATTGTGAAAGTTCTCACTGAACGATTAATTGACCTATTCCATGACTGTAAATCATCAAGTTACCGGCTAGCGATAACAGCCGCGACTTCATCATCATAGGTGAAATATGCAGCACAAACCCGATAGGATCAGCGCGATGAAGCAACTCATTGCCCAAGTAAAACAGACTTTTCCATTAGATTCAGCTGATATCTTTCGTTGTGGTCCAGCCAATACCTGTGTTGGTTGCCCAAAAAAACTATTGGAGCTTGTTGATGCGGAACTCACCTACTGGGAATCAGCGATTAACCAAGGCATAACGCCTTCATTTGGTGATATCAGTCGCTTTGGTAAATTGTGTAGCAATGTCAGTCGTGGTTTAAAACGCAATAACATTCCAATCCAAGAGTAAATAACCGCAAACAAGTAAACAAAACCTGAGGCGGCATAATAACAAAAAGCCCACGAGAAGTGGGCTTAGTCAACTTGAGTTACTCACTCCGTTATTCGTCAGTATCACCTAATGATAATAACGTCGCATTGCCGCCAATTGCGGTAATGTTATTGGTACGAGTTTTTTCAGTTACAAAACGGGTTAAGTAATGTGGACCACCGGCTTTAGGGCCTGTACCCGATAATCCTTGACCACCAAATGGCTGCACACCAACAACGGCGCCAATTTGGTTGCGGTTAATATACACATTACCCACATTGACTTTATCAGCAAGGTTTAACGCATGGCCTTCGTTACGGCTATGGATCCCCAAGGTTAAGCCAAATCCGGTACTATTGATTTCATCAATCACTTTGCCTAAATCAGCCGCTTTATAACGGATAACATGCAAAATCGGTCCAAAATGCTCTTTTTCAAGCATTTTTATCGAATTGATTTCAACTGCTGTCGGCGCAACAAAATGGCCCTTTTCAGTACCAGCAGGTAACTCAAGTTTATTTATCAACTTACCTACTTGGCTAATATGATCAATATGAGCATCCAAGTTAGCTTTGGCAGTTGCGTCAATCACTGGGCCTACGTCTGTTTTCACAGAACTTGGGTTGCCAATGACTAACTGCTCCATCGCACCTTTCATCACTTCAATGACGCGATCGGCAATATCTTCTTGCAAAAACAATACTCGTAATGCCGAACAACGCTGACCTGCACTGGTAAATGATGACGATACAACATCATTTACCACTTGCTCTGGTTGTGAGGTTGAATCAACTACCATGGCATTTTGACCGCCAGTTTCAGCGATCAATGGAATAATTGCACCATCGCGATTAGCCAATGTACGGTTAATCAATTTAGCCGTGCCAGTGGAACCGGTAAAACACACACCGCCAATACGTTCATCAGCAGTGATTGCAGAACCAACCACAGCGCCAGTTCCTGGAAGGAATTGCAACACATCGGTAGGAATACCGGCTTGATGTGCCAGTTGCACAGCGCGATAACCGATTAAACAGGTTTGCTCTGCAGGCTTGGCAATAACCGTATTACCTGCAGCAAGGGCTGCAGAGACTTGGCCTAAGAAAATAGCGAGTGGGAAGTTCCATGGGCTGATACACACAAAAATCCCGCGACCTTGTAAAAACAGTTCGTTTAACTCACCTGTTGGGCCTGGAAGCAATTCTGGCTGGGCCATCATTTTCTTAGCTTGGACAGCGTAGTAACGACAAAAATCGACGGCTTCGCGAACTTCATCAATGCCGTCTTGAATGCTCTTACCCGCTTCACGAGTACATAACACAATCAGTTCTTCACGATTCTCTTCGAGTAAATCGGCCAACTTTTGCAGTGCATTGGCACGCGTTTCAACCGCAGTACGAGCCCAACCACCAAAAGCAGCATCTGCACTCGCAATGGCTTGTTCAATGGCATTAGCATCAGCAAAAGCAACAGTACCTACCGTTAATGAGGTGTCGTATGGGCTGACCACAGTTTGCACTTCGCCGGTTAAGGTTTTGCCATTGACCAGCGGGCCTGCGGTCCACTGGG
Organism: Shewanella vesiculosa; assembly: GCF_009994065.1. Taxonomy (NCBI): domain Bacteria; kingdom Pseudomonadati; phylum Pseudomonadota; class Gammaproteobacteria; order Alteromonadales; family Shewanellaceae; genus Shewanella; species Shewanella vesiculosa. Next base: position 117,434 of record NZ_JAACSD010000006.1, on the reverse strand, counting down.
TATCGCTAAATGTATCTAGTGCAGCAAAAAATGGCTCTGACTCAGAAATAATATTCATGTTTAATCCTTTAGAGTTTTTACGTTCTGCACCAAAAATATCAGCTGGTTGAACAATTTTACGATTCGCTAAGCTCTTGTAGCCCAATAATGTCACCAGTGGATGAACCACTAAACTCTCAATTGGCGTATTAGGGTCAACAAGTTTATGCACAAATGAGGTATTGGCACCATTTTCCAGTAAGCGACGGACTAAATACGGCAGTAAATCTTTATGAGCGCCAATGGGGGCATAAATACGCACAGCCTTAGCACCGCTTTCAGCTAACATAGTGTCGTATAGCTCTTGGCCCATACCGTGTAAACGTTGAAATTCGTATAAGCGATCGCCCGCCATAGCATCAATGCTAGCGACGGTTTGCGCATTATGGGTGGCAAATTGTGGATAAATAGCACCGCGAGTGGCATCAGACAACAAATAGCGTGCACAAGCTAAATAAGACACATCAGTGCCCGCTTTACGGGTGTACAGTGGGTAACCAGCTTCGCCAGCTTGTTGGGCCCATTTAAGCTCGCTATCCCAGTAAGCACCTTTAACCAAGCGAAGTGGAATTTCATCACCTTGATCTTTAGCAAGACGTGTTAACCAGCACAACACAGGTAAACAACGCTTAGAATACGCTTGAACCACAATGCCCAGTAACCCCCAACCTTTGGCAGCTTCTGACTGATAAAGTTGCTTAAACAACTTTAACGACAGCTCAAGGCGGTCAACTTCTTCTGCATCAATAGAAATACCGATATTCAAGGCGCGGGCTTGGACAATTAATTTAACTACCGAGTCGTATAGTTCTGTTAATACGCGGTCTTCATTAGCAACTTCATAACGAGGATGCAATGCTGACAATTTAATAGAAATTGTCGGTCTTGGAGCGTTGCCAACATCATATTGCTGTGCACCTAAATCATCAATAGCGTTGCTATAATCCATAAAGTACTTGAGCGCATCAGTGGCCGTTAACGCAGCTTCACCAAGCATGTCATAACTGTGGGTATAACCTAACTTACGTTTAGCTTCGCTGTTTTTAAGGGCTTCTTTAACATCGCGCCCTAACACAAACTGCTTACCCATGATCTTCATCGCCGCTAGCATAGCTTGACGGATCATTGGCTCACCAACACGATTAACGAGACGTTTGAGTATGTGACTTGGCGAACCATCAGTATTGCGATCTAACTTAACCAGTTTACCGGTTAACATTAAGCCCCATGTTGAAGCGTTAACCAATAACGAATCACTTCGATTAAGATGTTCATCCCACTTGGCACCAGATAACTTGTCTTGAATAAGCGCATCAGCAGTTTCTGCATCAGGAATACGCAGCAAGGCTTCTGCCAAGCACATTAAGATAATGCCTTCTTTCGTTTCTAAGCTGTATTGCTGCAAAAATGCATCAATACCAACCATAAGGCCTTTCTTCTCAAACTGACGAACTTTACTGACGAGTTCATGGGCACGGCGTGTGACTTGTTCAATATCTTGTTCAGACGAAGGCACAAGCTTAATTAATTCAGACAGGTATTGCTCTTCATCGACAATATAGTTGTTGGTCACTGCAGTAAACAGTTCCTCAAGAGTGGCATTGTCATAGCAACCGCCCAGTACTTCACTCGCTTTGAACATAGTATTCGCTTCCATCTAGGTCAGGTTAAGGATGGTTATTATCGTTATTGAATGGACACTGTATTCACGAATTATTTATTTTGTATACAATGTACGATCTAATTTTCGGCGATTATACATTCAAAATGTGAACTTGGACACTCTAGTTAAATACTTGCTAATGATTGTTTGATTACGCTCACTGAAATGAATGAAAAAAATGTGTTATAGAAACAACAAAAACTAAATAAGTATTTGTTAAACAATCACTAAATAAAAATAAACCTAACTAAATATGAATAAATTTTATCAACAAAAAACACCATAAAAAAAGGCCAACGTTTGAATCATTGGCCTTTTTTAGCAATAAAATTTATCACACAAGTGTTGTCATCTTATCCATGACAATCTGATGATTGTTGGAGACATTACATCCAGCGACTTTTTTGACGGCGCTGCGGACGAGGCAAATATACCAATACAATACCGATTAAAGCCCCGATACCTGCTATTAATCCACCTTGTTGCCACATGTAGTAACGTTGATTATCAGCTACTTGCTTTACTTCTGACTTAGCTACATCCCGCTCTTCAATCGCTTTGGCTAACTCAGCACTTAACTCAGTCACCTTTGCGTTCGCCAGCGTTAAATACTCTTCGGTACTTTCAGTATTTTGCGTAATATTATTTAATTGCTCACTAGCTTGTTTTAGTTGCGCTTCCATCTCAGGAAAACGTTCACGAAAACTAGGCTGATCGGTTACTAAACTGCTTAATACCCAACCTTCACGACCTTTATGGTCGATAATTTGAGTGAAGTCACCTTGGGTATCACCTAATAAAGTAATAGGTTGACCCGCTTCAACACTGCCTATGATACGAAATTCAGTACCCGGTCCACCGTGGATATAGGTAAACACATCATCAGAAATGAAGCGCGTTGGCCCTTGGGCTGCAAATACGCCATTTGGCGCCAGTAAAAATATAAGAATTGAAAGTACTCTTAACACGGTATTTATCCAAACTCAGAAAACTTATCGTCATGCTATTTATTAAATGCTCTGAATGCAAGAAGGAAGTCATACGACTTCCTTCTTAAATACATTCAGCATTCACATTTTTGCTAATACTGCATGGCGTCTTCGTTATATTAACTAAAGATATTTTTAATAATAAAGAAGAACACAATAGACAGCGCTGCACCTGCTGGAAGGGTAATAACCCAAGACACCACGATGTTACGCACCACACCAATATTGATGGCTGCGATACCACGAGCCATACCCACACCCAACACGGCACCCACTAAAGTTTGCGTTGTTGAAATAGGTAAACCAGTACCAGAAGCAATCACAACCGTCGATGCTGCCGCTAATTCAGCAGCAAAACCACGACTTGGAGTTAAATGAGTAATATTTTTACCTATGGTTTGCATTACACGTTGACCAAAAATCGCCAAGCCCATAACAATACCAACAGCACCCAGTGGTAAAATCCACCATGCTAGAACAGCTTTAGCACCAATAACACCGCCACTTTCAACCACAGAAACAACCGCAGCTAAAGGACCAATCGCATTGGCAACATCGTTAGAACCATGAGCAAATGCCATACAACATGCAGTCACTACCATTAAAATAGCGAACACTTTTTCAACATTACCATACTGGGTTTTTAGGTCAGCTTTGTCGCTCATTTTTAAACGACTAATCGCTATTTTACCTAGAAAACCCACTAATGCTGCAACAGCTGTTGCTAGCACATACGCTTCAATTGTTGAAAAGTTTATCCCTACATGCGACAAGCCTTTAGTGATAGTCACAAGTGACATCACAAAACCTGCAAGGGCCATGTAAAAAGGCACATAACGCTTAGCACTCGCTAACGGATCATCGGTGTTAAAAATCAGCTTTTGTACACTTTGGAAAATAATAAAAGCAATAAAACCCGAAATGGCCGGAGTCACAACCCAAGAGCCAACGATACCGACAACTTTACCCCATTCAACAGCATCAGCACTGACGCCTACCGCGGCGAAACCGACAATAGCACCAATAATTGAGTGAGTTGTAGAAACAGGCCAGCCTAACGCTGACGCTACGACTAACCAAATACCCGCAGCAAGTAATGAGGCAATCATGCCGTATACCAATAATTCAGGTACATCAGTAAAATAACTTGCGTCGATAATACCTTTTCGAATTGTACTCGTGACTTCACCACCGGCTAAAAAAGCACCGGCGAACTCAAAGATCATTGCAATAATGATCGCTTGTTTAATAGTAATGGCATTAGAACCTACAGAGGTTCCCATTGCATTGGCTACGTCGTTTGCACCAATACCCCATGCCATCAAAAATCCAAATGCCGCCGCTATCATAATGAGCATAGGGCCGTTGGTGACTAATACATCAACCATGTTGTTTCCTTGATAACCTTTGTGATTAGTTACGAGCTAGCATTAGCTCTAGGCGGGAACCGACACGCTCAGCAATATCTGCTAAACCTCCTACCCATTCGATAATTTTATACATGAACATCACATCGATAGGATTCAATTCAGATTCTAATGCATATAACTGACGACGCACTTGAATTTGTAAATCATCTGAATCTTCTTCGATAAGATCTAATTCATTAATCATTTTGGCAACTAACTCAACTTCACGACCACGGAAACCGGTTTCGAGTAAGTCATCGAGCTCGTTAATAGCACGTTTTGCAAGCGATACTGCATCTAAACAACGCTTTAGATAAGCGCCAAAGGCAGCTTGCATTGGCTGAGGAAGGACTAATTCACGACCGATAATACGGCCAGAGATATCTTTTGCTTTGTTAGCGATTTTGTCCTGTTGAGTTAATAACTCAAGCAAGTCGGTACGCTCAACAGGCATGAACAATCCACCAGGAAGTGTTAGGCGAATTTCACGTTTAAGTGAGTCAGCATCTTTTTCCAACAAACTAATTTGTTTGCGTATCTTTACCGCTTCATCCCAGTCACCTGAGTTGGTTGCGTCAAAGAAAGGAACAAGAAGTGATGCACACTCATGTACTTTGTCGATATGCTGTTCTAAAGGCTTAAGAGGTGATTTTGCAAACACACCTAAAATAGAGTTTACTGGCATTGCCGTTTACCTATTTAATAAATTCCAGTTTGGAAAAAGCGGGCGCATGTTAACCCAAGCGTCCACATAATGAAACTGTGTTTTTTAATTTCGTACAACAGTTTCTCTGTTATCGTTGCTTAGTATATATGATGCGAGCAACGCTATCCTAAGAGATTTTTATTACAGCAATGTGACATTATGAAGATAACATGACGCATTAGTGAATATTTAATGACAAGGCAAATATAAAGTCAATGGACGCAGAAATAGAGTTAAAACTATTCATTCAATCACAACACCATGATTTTTTGAAAAAAATATTGAATGAATATCCAAATTCAACCCCACAAGGGCAGAAGAAACTCACCAACGGATATTTTGATACCGACGATTTACAACTGCGTCGTTGGGATATGGGTTTACGAGTAAGAGGGTTTGACAACCAACTCGAACAGACTATAAAAACAGCAGGCAGAGTGGTAGGAGGGATCCATTCTCGTCCTGAATATAATGTCAGCATAAATCAAAAAATGCCGGTTCTGTCACTTTTCCCAGCAGAAATATGGCCAGTAGGAAATGATCTCGACAGTGTATCAAGATCACTAAAATGCATTTTTGAAACTAATTTTGAACGCCAAACTTGGCATATCTATCTCAATGACAGTTTGATTGAAGTTGCTTTAGATGTGGGTGAGATTATTACGCAACATAAAATTGACCCCATTTGCGAACTCGAATTCGAATTACTTGCTGGTGATACTTCAGCCTTAATCCAATTGGCACGTGAAGTGGCTAAGTCAGTTCCGTTTCGTCTTGGCAAAGCCAGTAAAGCTCAGCGTGGCTATCAACTCGCGGGTAAGTCAAAACCTTTCTCAATCGAATCGATTGATCACGTCTGTTTGCCAAAAAACAATAATGTCCCCCAAGCCTTAAGCGCTATATTAGAAACAGCCCTAGAGCGCTGGCAACTTATTGAAAATGTATTAGTAACTGTCACTGATGATGTGGAGCAACAGTCAGTATTGTGGGGGGAATTACGCCGCTGCGTGCGCTTACTCAGACTCACCTTAAATCAATTTGGATTACTGGAAAAGCACATTAGTCCATTATTTGATCACCTTGAACGTGCGCTAGAATTTGTGGGTCCATTGCAAAGCTGTTGTTTATTGCTGCAAGATGATGCCAATATGCTTGCCAATATCAGCAATAAAGCTGTTGTTTGCCAGCAACTCGAAAACCATATTAACGCAATGTCAATTTCAACCCAGCTAGCCTCGATATGGCAACATGCCGAGTATGGTCAATTACAATTAGCGCTAGTCGATTTGTTATTAACCACTGAAAATGGTCAACATCAATTCAGTCAAGAGCCAGAATTAGACCTATTTGCCAACAAATTGCAGCAAGCCTCATGGAAACGTATTGGCAAATTAATGCCTATAACATCAGCAATGAGTAGCGAAGACTATCAAGATGTGGCAGATGCTCTTGATGAAAGCATCTTAGTGGGATTTGCTTATGGCGAAATATACCCAGCGAAAAAACGCGAAGCATTTCGCTTGCCTTGGCAAGACTTAGCATTAGGAATTAGTACTCTGTCTGCATACAAAATATTAAGGCTGCTTAGTGAGCTGCATCAACTTGATATTGACACCTGGCTAGACAATAAAGAAACCAGTTTATTGTTTGCAATGGAGCAGTCACGTAAAAGCGCCTTAAAAGTACCTATCTACTGGTAAGCTAAAACCTTATAACAACGGCTAACATCAATCATCGATTAAGCATTATTGATGATTGAAGATTGATGAAATAAGCCAAAATTCAAGTCAGAACCCATTCAACAAAAAAGCCAAAATATTCATTTTGGCTTTAGTAGTAAACAGATTAATGACCCCCATGAAATTAACTAAATGAGGTTAACTAAATGAGGTTAACTATTCAGCCGGAGGTGTCGGCTCGCGGTATAACTTAACCAAATAATATGCATCAATGAGTACAATAAAAAAGTTCACTAACGCCACTGGAATTGCGTCTATCGCTAACCCATAAGCCACAAATAGACCAGCACCAATCAAGTTCCACCAGCGGAGTTTTTTAATGTTGGCCATCATCAGCGAAATCGCCACAACGATCGAGGCTAGGTAACCGACCCATTCCCAGATATTGATACTGTCCATGGATTTTCCTTATGGTAATATTCTGCATTACCTCATATGACCACTAACACGCTTAAGCAACAAAATAGATCCGATTTTAGCGCAGTAAATTATGGGGGATCGCTTAATATTTAACTCAATATCTCATCAGCGCAACTCGGGAGCATCAAGGCTAATCAAATAATCATCTTTAACCTATTATAGTCTATCGCTCGACCACAGCAGCTGTCATTCTTGAAATACAGCACAGTTGACCCGCGCTATTGTGGATCAATATTTCCCATACAGAACTGCGCTTGCCTATGTGTATTGGTTTTGTTGTTGCGGTTAACTCACCATTGCGTGATGCTTTTAAATGATTAGCGTTAATTTCTTGGCCAACACAATAGTAACGGGTAAAGTCGACCACAAAATTAGCTGCATAGCTGGCAACCGTTTCTGCTAACGCTACATTCGCGCCACCATGAACAATGCCTAATGGATTATGCACTGCTGGATTAGCGGGCATAGTCGCAACCATGTAATCATCGCCAATCTCAGTAATTTTAATGCCTAATGTTTGCATTAAGGTGCCCTTTTCATGCATCCCAGCATCTAAACGAGCACAATCTTCTAAAGTAACAGCCTTAAACCAAATACTCATTGTTAACATCCATTATTATTGTTATCAGAAAACCCAGTGTACTTATTAGCGTAAGCTTTTAAAAGATAACACTATCGATAAACCTGACCGATAAAATAGGAGCCTAAGCTCCTATTTTAATCACTCTATGAATACATCAGCATATTAGCTGACTAATTCACTATGACTTTGATAGGTTTGTGCCCAACGTAATAATTCAACTCGGTTGCGAGATTCTGTTTTACGGAAAATAGACGAAATATGTGCTTTAACGGTATGTTCACTAATACACAAACGCTGGGCGATTTCTTTATTGCGAGCACCACTGGAAACAAGCTGAATAATGGTTCTTTCTCGATTGGTTAATCTTTGTAGAATGGCAACGGTATCGGAAGGGATTTCAGCACTGGTATCAAGTTTCTGAACTAAACGTCTAAAGATTTTACTGATCAATGGCCGGTCATACCATAATTCATCTGCCACCATTTTACGTAACCCCGTCAGCATTAAATCCATGCGCTGGTCACTGTACAATAAACCACGAACGCCGAGGAGTAATGCCGCTTCTTGATCGAGCGAGCCACGTTCAACTTGATATAACGCAACAGGAACATGCTCCACTAAGCGCGACACCAACAAAGGAATACCTTTGCTGTCTAATGCGGCACCTTTTTGTGAAACAAGATAAAATTTATTGGATTTTTTTTCTAACTCAAGCTCTGCGGCATGTTTGACTATTCGAGTTTTCAACCCGATAGACTCAGCCAAAATAGCTAAATGGCAAGGTGCTGCGATTTGGTGTAAAAACACCAATTCATCGATATTTGAACTCATCACTCTTCTCCCTGAAAAGTATGTTATTGCTCAACATACCTTGAGCACATCCTGAGATTATATACTATACGTAAATGAAGCTGGTTTACTAGCCTTAAGTACTAGGCAAAGCCTATTGTTTACTTTTATTTCACTCTATTAGCACATTTTTATAAGTGACTATTTATTGAATTTAAAGTGAAAAACTGCTCACTTAACACTGAACCAATCACGGTTAATCGCTTATTGTTAATCAAAGATTACTCTCATCAAAGACCTGTTATATGGCAAGGATAGTCAGTATTCCCTCGTATTTATGGTCATGGCGTAAGTCTAAGGTATGAATAATTAATTTGCCTGATGCTGTATCGCTTTGAACACTGATGTAACCCGGATAAGCAGATACGTTATATTGGCTTAACATCTGGAATTACCCCTAAGCACAGCGAACTAATCGACTTATTGCAATCACTGCACTTAGGTACCTAAATCAGCTAACTCACTTATATCGACTTATTATTAAGGGCCATTTTGGCGGCTATTTGTTTATTATGAAGCGGTGAAAGCAGTAAGACACCACAAATACCACCAATTAAGGCTAAGAACATATCTGATTGGGTATCCCAGACATACCCTTGAGTACCTAAAAAGGCTTCAGCATTTTCACCTGAAGCTGCGGCGACCCACCACTCGATTAGCTCGTAAAATGCCGAAAAAGCCAATACAAAACAAACGGCCAAAAACTGACACCATGCGCCTATTTGCATGACCTGCTTGCGGATAAATATTTCTCGCGCCAATATCACAGGGATAAAACCTTGGGCAAAATGGCCAACTTTATCGTAGTTATTGCGTTCGCTATCCATAATTTGGGCTAACCAGTCAAATAATGGCACTTCGGCATAGGTATAACGCGCACCCACAAATAATACACAGCAATGCACTAAAATAAGGGCATAAGCTAACGTGGTCAGCGGAAAGCTCTTACGACTAAAAAATAAAATAGGTAAGGCAATTAATGCGGGGATAGCCTCTAGCCACCAAGTGAACATATCCTTGGGATTACTGACAGACCAAAACAATACCAATAGGTAGATTGCCATCCAAATCACGCGTTTTTGCATCCTCAATTCCTCATCTGCGATATTGTTCTCAATTAAAGATATTACTTCAGCCATCTAGCCCTCCACAAGCCTTAAAAAAAGTGCTACTTTGGCATTGCGTCGGAAGTCCGCATTTATAGCATAACTATTGGCTAATTCATTAGCATAAGCATCATTTAATGATAAGAGGGTACCCATATCATGGCGAAACACTCGCTTGACAAGGATAAGATCAAAATCCTGCTGTTGGAAGGCGTCCACCAAACTGCGGTTGATGTTCTAGAACGAGCAGGTTATTCCAACATTGAATACCATAAAGCGTCGCTCGGCGAAGAGGCTTTACTTGAATCGATCAAAGATGCTCACTTTGTTGGATTACGTTCCCGCACTCAGCTTACCGCTGAAGTATTGCACCATGCAGAAAAGCTGGTTGCGATTGGCTGTTTTTGTATTGGCACCAATCAAGTCGATTTAGCCGCCGCCGAAAAATTGGGTATCCCGGTATTCAACGCCCCATTCTCTAACACTCGTAGTGTTGCAGAACTGGTCATTGGCGAAATCATCATGCTCATGCGCGGCATTCCACAGCGCAATGCTATGTCGCATCGTGGCGGTTGGTTAAAGAGTGCTAATGGTAGTGTTGAAGTCCGTGGCAAAACCTTAGGTGTAATTGGTTACGGTCATATTGGTACTCAGCTAGGTATTTTGGCTGAAACCCTTGGCATGAGAGTAATTTTCTTTGATATTGAAGACAAATTACCACTGGGTAATGCCTCACAAGTTCACTCCATGGAACAGTTATTGGCCCAAGCTGATGTTGTCAGCCTGCATGTACCTGAAACGCCGCAAACCAAAGACATGTTCGCTAAAGCTGAATTTGCCCAAATGCGTCAAGGCAGTTTCTTTATTAACGCCTCACGCGGTACCGTGGTTGATATTGACGATTTAGCCCAAGCGCTAAAATCGGAGCAGATTGCAGGTGCCGCAATTGACGTGTTCCCGGTAGAGCCAAAATCAAATGATGATGAGTTTGTGTCACCGTTACGTGGTTTAGACAATGTATTACTGACACCACACATTGGCGGCAGTACCGCTGAAGCACAAGAGAATATTGGTATTGAAGTGGCTGGTAAGTTAGTGAAATACTCAGATAACGGTTCGACGTTATCTGCAGTTAATTTCCCTGAAGTATCTTTGGCACAGCATAGCGGTACTTCACGCTTATTGCACATTCACCAAAATCGTCCTGGCGTGTTGATCAAAATCAACCAAGCCTTTTCTGAAAAAGGCATTAACATTGCCGCACAGTACTTACAAACCACTGCTGAAATCGGCTATGTGGTAATGGAAGTCGATTCAGATCAAGCTGAAGAAGCATTAGTAGAACTTAAATCAATTGAAGGCACTATTCGTGCAAGAGTATTGTTTTAACCTTACTTAGAAAGCGATTAGCTTAGGTTAATGAGCTTCTAAAAAGCTATCTTGGTAACAAGGTAGCTTTTTTTTATTGGTTTTTAAAACCTTGCCCCCTGTTGAGCATTGTATTATTCCGTTACACTCCAACCATACCGTCTTATTCTCAGCTTAGGGATAGTTATGACCATTTCAGTAAATCAACCCGATTGGGATTTCATCGCCACTTCTCCTGCATTAATGCTATCAAGTTTGACTCATATGGGATTAATCGAAATCACCGGCGAGCAAGGGCGCAGCTTTATTCACGGCCAAGTTACCACTGACATCACTTCACTAGGTGAAAATGAATGGAAATGGGGCGCACATTGTGACCCTAAAGGCAAAATGCTTGCTAGCTTTCGTACGTTTGCAATAGCCGACAGCTTGTTTATGTTACTGCCAAAAAGCGCACTATTGTTAGATTTACCCCACTTACAAAAATACGCGGTATTCAGTAAAGCTGAGTTGGCTAATGTGAGCGATGATTACCACATAATCGGTATTGCTGGCGCAGAAGCACAAGCCTTTGTTACGCAATATTTTGGTGAGGCGTCGCAAGCGCTTAATCTCGTCGACCAAGGGGCGATCATTCGTGATGGCGAACGTTTTATTGCCATTGTAAAACGCGCTACCGCAGAGACTATCATTAGCCAATCAGGCCAAACATTATTTGATGCCACTGCATGGCAAGCGTTAGAGATAAAAGCTGGTTACCCCAACATAGATGCCGCCCACTCAGGCCAGTACGTAGCGCAAATGTGTAATCTACAAGCCATCAATGGCATCAGCTTTACCAAAGGCTGTTACATGGGCCAAGAAACCATTGCCAGAATGAAATACCGCGGTGGTAATAAGCGTGCATTGTATATTCTATCTGGCACCAGTAGCCTAAACATCACTACTGACACCCAGTTAGAAATCGCCCTTGAAGACGGTTTTCGCCGGGGAGGCAATATCATTGAGTGTGTCCAATATGGCGACAAAGTACTTCTGACGGCTGTACTGCCCAATGATACTGAAAACAATGCTCAACTGCGTATTGCTAACGATGAAAGCTCACAGTTATCCATTATTGAATTACCATATTCATTAGTCGATGCTTAACTAATTCAATGTTTTATTGTCACTAAGCGAGCCATTGGCTCGCTTTTTTTATGTTTAGACATAAACAGATTTTATCGCGTATATTGGTCATCATATGACACAGTCAATGCATTACGTTTATCAAAGCTAATTCGTTATGGAGCAATTATGACAAGCATCGTTACCTTAGAAAATATTAGTAAAGGGTTTCGCGATGGCGAGTCATTTCATCCCGTATTGCAGCAAGTGAGCCTGACACTGCAACAAGGTCAAACAATTGCACTAACAGGCCCTAGTGGTAGCGGTAAAAGCACTTTACTGAATATCATTGGTGGCTTTGAAACTATCGACAATGGCGACATGTTAATTCGTCAAGGCGATAACATGCACTCAGTAACACAATGGCAAGATAAGCAATGGAGCCAGTATCGACGTCGATCGCTTGGAGTGATATTTCAGCATTTTAACTTACTGACACCATTAAATGTCCGTGACAATATTCAATTCTCACTGGCGCTCAACCAATTAACTTGGAGCCCTTGGTGTGATGAGTTATGCCATCAACTCGGCTTAACCCCATTACTGGAGCGTAATATTGAAAATCTCTCTGGTGGGCAACAACAACGGGTCGCCATTGCGAGAGCATTAGCTCACAAACCACAATTGATTTTAGCTGATGAGCCGACAGGTAACCTCGATCAACACGCTGGAATGCAGGTAATGCAACTACTCACTGAATTAGCTCAACAAGCAAACTGCTGCATTTTGATGGTTACCCACAGCGAGGAGTGTGCAGCGTTTATGCAACACCGTTGGCATGTTGAAAATCAGCAAATAGTAGTTAACCCTACAAATAAAAAGCTGCAGGGATAGACAATGATGACCGACTCCTCATCAATTAGTCGCTTAAGATTATGTTTGCGCTTATTTGTTAGTCATTATCGTCATGCGCCACTGCAAGCAAGTGCCATTTTACTGGGCATTATGCTGGCAGTGACTTTGCTTATTGGGGTTTATGCCACCAATGAAAACGCTAAACAAAGCTACGGCAATGTCTCCGAGCTACTCAGCCAACAAGCACGCTTATCCATTAGCCACCGCACAGAAAGCAGCATTGATGAGTCGGTATACTTTGCATTGGCTAATGGCGGATTCAATACCATCGCGAGTATTGAAGGTATAGCAACAGATGAACAAGGCCGGCTTTGGCGCGTCAACAGTAGCGATATTATTGCGGCAATCAGCAGCCGCAAACAGCAAAATACTGACTCTCACTCCTCTGCCGCGATAACGTCAACCAATATTCCCCTTGCCGAATTGCTCAGCGGCCAAGCCAAGGTATTAATGTCGCTAAGCCAGCGTGATCGCCTTGACAATCTCAGCCGCAAAACTGACCGCTTAGTACTGAATAAGGTCCCTGTTGAGATCATCGCCATTGATGATAACTGGGGACTTGGAACCGCTATTCTTGCCGATATATCTTTAGCCCAACCGTTACTGAATATGCAAGGAAAGCTCAGTTATATTGCGGTATTTGACTCAAAGCCAGCAGATCCTAATGCAACAGCGCCTGAGTCAGATGAGCAACTCATCGCTCGGTTAACCGACACCCTAACTCAAGCAGGTATTGACACCAGTAAGCTAACTTTCACCACTCGAACCAGTGAAGGTGAATCGCTTACCGCCCTCACGGCGAGTTTTCACCTTAATCTTGATGCCATGAGCATGCTAGCATTTGTGGTCGGATTATTTATTGCTTACAACGGCGTGCGCTACAGTTTAATGAAGCGTCAAAAACTGCTGGTGCAAATCATGCAGCAAGGTATAGATAGGCGTACTGTGATGTTTGCCTTAAGCCTTGAAATAATATGTTTAGTGTTTGTCGGCTGTATATTAGGCTTTATTGGTGGCTTACAGTTGTCGCAGTGGTTGCAACCTATGGTTGCGATAACCCTTGAACAGCTTTATGGCGCAAAGTTATTACCCGGAATTTGGCAATGGCAATGGTTTGTACAAGCATTGATACTAACCTTGTCTGCGGCATTTGCAGCCTGTATCCCAATGCTAATTAGCCTTATCAAAACACCATTAGCCCAAGGGGCCCAAAAACAGCCACAAAACCAACAATTCAATATTATTCATTGGCGCCAATTTGTCATCGCAGTGTTGCTGTTACTCATTTGTACTGTCGGATTTGCCTTTACCGAGCAGTATCGCCATAGCTTGGTATTATTAGGTATTATCTCAGTGGCTATTCCATTGCTATTACCACAATGCCTGCATTGGGCGGTTAACTTACTCAGCCCATTTATGCCTAAAGGACTTTGGCAATATGTGATTGCAGAAACCAAAGAGATAATTGCCCCGCTTGCCTTGGCAATGATGGCAATGTTGTTAGCACTGTGCGCCAACATTGCCATGAACACTTTAGTTGGTAGCTTTGAAATCACCCTAAAAAAATGGCTCGATGCCCGCTTACATGCCGACTTATACATAAGACCAAATCCAAATCAGATAGATGCTTTAATCTTATTATTAAATAACGATCCCAAAGTTGAAGCCATTTATGATCAATGGACTATCGATAGCAATCTTAATCGGATTGAAACACCACAAACACAAGTGCCTATCGATCTAGTCAGTCGCGATCATCTGTCGTTGACAGAAACAACCGTGTTTAAAATCACTGCGGATGACTTTTGGCCTGAGTTCACCCAAGGCCATTATGTGATGATCAGTGAACCCTTATCGATAAAATATCAACTCGATATCGGTGATAAAATTCAGTTATCACAACTTAATCAGCACACATTAACCGTTGGTGGAATTTATTACGATTATGGTAATCCTCAAGGCGAGGCGATTATTACCCAGTCTTTATGGCAACAATCTCAATTACCAGCTAAACCGATTAGCCTAGCAGTATCGTACCAAGGCGATATTACTCCACTACAAGATAGCATTAGCCAGAAAATCAATCTGTCTTCCGCTTATATGTACAGCCAGCAGCGGATAAAAACCGAAGCGATTACCATATTCAATAAAACATTCTCTATTACTGTGGTACTGAATAGTTTGACCTTACTGGTGGCGGCTATCGGCTTATTCAGTGCCTGCATGATGCTAACACAAGCAAGGCAAGCACCATTAGCACGCTTGTATGCCCTAGGTGTTAGCCGCAATCAATTGCGTATAATGGTATTAGTGCAAATGTTATTCATTGTGCTATTGACCTGCTTGGTTGCATTACCCACAGGCGCATTACTGGGTTATTTGTTAATTCACAAGGTGACCTTGCAAGCATTTGGCTGGAGTATTGCTATGGTATGGGATTGGGCGGCTTATTTTCAAGTGGTGGTCATTGCGATAGTGAGTTGTTTATTCGCGGTATGTTTACCCTTGTATTGGCAGACTCGAAGACCACTCATATCGAGCCTACAACAGGAAGCATTATGATCTCTTTTATATCAACTATAGTGCCCAAAGCAGCCTTTAAAATGCCACACAGTATGGCTATATTAACGATTTTTGTAATCGGCCTAGTGTTAACGGCTTGTTCACCAGCACAAGACACCGCAGAAAAAGAGTCAACCATTAGCAGCATGTCATCAACATCTGCTGAAGGGTATAGCGACGTTGTTAAAGGTAAAGTATTACAATTTCCACAAGACCATTTAGCTCACAATGACTTTAAAATTGAGTGGTGGTATTTAACCGCTAACCTCACTACCACAACCGGTGAAGACATTGGCGTACAGTGGACTCAATTTCGCATCGGCCTGAGACCACAGACAAGTACGATTACACTTAAAGAAAATGACTGGATAACTAATCAGCTTTACATGGCCCATGCCGCAGTGACCACCAAAAGTGAACACTTAATCGCCGAAAAATGGTCTCGCGGCCATCCTCAACTTGCAGGTGTGGAGCCACAACCATTTGAGGTTCATTTGCAAAACTGGCAATGGTTAAGTCAATCAGAACAACTATTGCCAGCTACATTAACCGTCGCAGGTGAGCAATTTAAGTATCAATTACAACTCAGTAGTCAACAACCGCTGCAATTACAAGGTGAGCAAGGTTATAGCAGTAAAAGCGCCGATAAAAGTGTGGCATCTTACTACTATAGTCAGCCTTTTATTGACGTCACTGGAGAGATAACCCGCCATGGAGTGACTGAGCAAGTAACTGGTAAAGCCTGGCTTGATCGAGAGTGGAGTTCGCAATTTCTAACTAAGGCTCAGCAAGGTTGGGACTGGTTTTCACTGCGTTTAGATGATGACTCAACGCTAATGATGTTTAGGCTTCGCGGGCAAGATGATACGGATCACTTCTACAGTGGCAGAAGAATGTTTGCCGATGGCAGTGGGCGTAATATCAACAGCCAAGATAATCCCGGTGACATCTCAATGGAGCCAACGCAGTGGCAACAAACTGCATTAGGCAAACACCCTATTGCTTGGCATCTTCGGATTGACAGTGAGGGCATTGATGTCACCACTGACGCATTAAATCCTAACAGTGACATGCTGGTATCAACCTCATATTGGGAAGGACCCATCACCATTAGCGGCAGTCACAAGGGTAAAGGCTATATGGAGTTGACCGGCTATCGCTAATACTGTGAGCATTTATAGCAAAAATAATGTCACTACTATCTGCATAAGTTGTGTATCAGTTATCTTGCCATTTGGTTAGCTGCATGGGTCATAAAACCGTAACTGACAATATTGACTAACAATATAGAGCTAATTAAAACAGTAATATTCACATCTGATAGAGTAATACTCTAAGGCCTGATTAAAAAATAAACCCAGCTTAAGCTGGGATTATTGGTTGAGATCTTTGCTGAACAACTTGCTCGTTGTTTACGGCTGTTGCTTTTGATGTCTTCGATGATTCAATCTCATCATGCTCTACTGGCATCGCTGCTTGCCATAATGCGCTAACCCATAAACTTGAAGTAGATTTCATTGTTATTCCTCCGTTTTTGCTAAGGAGTTCAAAGTAATCCTTTAAGGTTCATAGGTAAAATGAATAATTACCATGAAGTGGATTCCATTTAAGCATGAACATCCCAATCAAGAGCTTACAGATTTTTCTCACCATAGTTGAAACCGAAAACTTTACCCGTGCGGCACAAAAGTGCTTTATGACCCAACCGACACTGACCAAAACCATTCAACGTTTAGAGGAAAATATTGGTGAGCAGTTGCTTATAAGAAATAATCAAACAGTAGAATTAACCCAAGCAGGACAATTGTTTGAACAAAGTGCGCGGGAGATTTTGGGTCACTGGCATCGACTTCAAGAAGGGATTAGCAACCTTAGCGGCTTAAAGTCTGGACGATTACGACTTGGAGTCTGCCCGATGATGAGCAGTTTAATCACGCCTTTGTTGACCGAGTATCGACAAAAATACCCCGGAATCGAATTACAAATGAACGAGTATGGCGGATTTGGTTGTGAGCAAGCACTGCTGAACAACAGTCTAGATATTGCCTTCACGGCGCTGCCTACAACGCATAAGATAGAGTTAGCGAACCAAGCGCTAACTAAATACCCTTTACTTGCCTGCTTACCAGAAGGGCACCCTCTGGCTAGCAAAGCGGAAATACGCTGGCAAGACTTTGAATCTTACCCCTTCATTCTTTACAACGAAGATTTTTCATTAGCCAAGTTAATTAATCGTTTAAGCCGTAAAGTTGGTGTACAACTTAATATTGCTTTTAGAACGGGTCAGTGGGATTTTTTAGCGGCAATGGTTGAAGCTAACTTGGGCGTCGCAATTTTACCCGAACCCATTTGCCAACGGCTAACCAGTAGCAAACTGATATTTAAACCAATGCAACCTGCCATGACCTGGGATTTAGCCTTGATATGGCGAGAGAACCTGCCATTAACTCCGCCGGCTCAAGCACTCTTAACCCTCAGTAGAGATGGCCATCAATAATGTGGTAAATGCTGTCAGGGTTTTTATATGCTGTTAACAGCATAAAACAAGCATAAAAAAACCGCTGCCTAGGCAACGGTTTTTATGGGCAAATCGAAACTAGAATTACTTCTTAGCTTCAGCAGCCTTACGCTCTTTAACTTGAGCAACAACTTTCTCAGAAACACTGTTTGGACATGGGCTGTAATGAGCAAATTCCATAGAGAATTGACCACGGCCTGAAGTCATTGTACGTAGTGAACCGATATAACCGAACATTTCTGATAACGGTACTTCAGCTTTAATACGAACACCTGTAACACCAGCGTTTTGATCTTTGATCATACCGCGACGACGGTTAAGGTCACCAATTACGTCACCAACGTTGTCATCTGGGCTGAATACGTCAACGTTCATGATAGGCTCAAGAAGTTGTGCACCGGCTTTAGGCATAGATTGACGGAATGCGCCTTTAGCAGCGATTTCGAACGCGATAGCTGACGAGTCAACTGCGTGGAAAGCACCGTCTTGAAGCACAAGTTCAACGTCTAACACAGGGAAACCTGCGATAGTACCTGTGTTCATCATGCTCTTGAAACCTTTCTCAACAGCAGGCCAGAATTCTTTAGGTACGTTACCACCAACCACTTTAGAAGTGAAAGTGAAACCAGTGTTTTGCTCGCCAGGGCGAATAGTGTAATCAATTTTACCAAACTGACCAGAACCACCAGACTGTTTCTTGTGCGTGTAGCTATCTTCAATTTCTTTAGTGATAGTTTCACGGTAAGCAACTTGAGGCTCGCCTACAATTAGGTCAACGCCGTAAGTACGCTTAAGAATATCAACCTTAATGTCTAAGTGAAGTTCACCCATACCTTTAAGGATGGTTTCACCAGAATCAATGTCAGTCTCTACACGGAAAGATGGATCTTCTGCAATCATTTTACCGATAGCGATACCCATTTTCTCGCTGCCGCCTTTATCTTTTGGCGTTACAGAGATAGAGATAACTGGCTCAGGGAATACCATGGCTTCTAGTGTACAAGGGTGCTTAGGATCACATAAAGTGTGACCAGTTTGCACGTTCTTCATACCAACGATAGCGATAATATCACCGGCTTGGGCTGATTCAATTTCGATACGTTCGTTAGCATACATTTCAACCATGCGGCCAACACGCTCAGATTTACCAGTGAATGAGTTAAGGATGGTGTCACCCTTTTTCAAACGGCCAGAATAAACACGTACGAATGTTAATGCACCAAAACGGTCATCCATAATCTTGAACGCTAATGCTTTAAACGGAGCATCAACATCAACGATTGCGAATTCGCCATTTTCGTTACCTTCTTCGTCAGTTAGCGGTTGTGGATCAACTTCAACTGGATCTGGTAAGAAATCAACAACGGCATCAAGTAATAACTGCATACCTTTGTTTTTGAATGCGCTACCACAATATGTTGGGAACACAGCCATTGTACGAGTACCCGCACGGATACAACGCTTAACGTCTTCTATAGATGGTTGAACACCTTCCATATAAGCTTCTAGTAGGTCATCGTCTTGCTCAAGAGCAGTTTCGATTAGCATTTCACGGTATTCTTCAACTAAGTCAACCATGTCAGCTGGCACATCAGTAATTTCGAAGTTTTCTGGTAAACCAGAATCATCCCAAATGTGCGCTTTACGAGTTAGTAGGTCAACAACACCACAGAATTCGTCTTCGATACCGATTGGTAAAACCATTACCAATGGGTTAGCTGCTAAAACGTCTTTAGTTTGCTTAACAACACGTAAGAAGTCAGCACCCATACGGTCTAACTTGTTTACGAAGATGATACGCGCAACTTCAGAATCGTTAGCATAACGCCAGTTTGTTTCTGACTGAGGCTCTACACCGCCTGAACCACAGAATACACCGATACCGCCGTCAAGTACTTTAAGCGAACGATATACTTCAACAGTGAAGTCAACGTGGCCTGGAGTATCAATAACGTTGAAACGGTGATCATTCCAGAAACAGCTTACTGCTGCTGACTGAATGGTAATACCGCGCTCAGCTTCCTGTTCCATGAAGTCAGTGGTTGATTCACCATCATGTACTTCACCGATCTTGTGGATCTTACCGGTTAGCTTAAGGATACGCTCGGTGGTCGTGGTTTTACCCGCGTCAACGTGAGCGAAGATACCAATGTTTCTGTATTTGGATAATTCGGTCATGATTCAACTTTAATGATTAGTTTAAGAAGTAGACGGAGCATGCGAAAAAAAACCGACACACCGCACATCAGGTTATTAAGGCGCATATTGTAAATTGGAACCTTGCTGGGCGCAAATAGCTGTTGCAATATTTATTTACTTTTAGCAAAAAAAACCGCATTAAAAGCCATTAATACCATATAAAACAAAAGACTAAAAAATAATAGTTTATTTTTTAGTCTTTAGGCTTATTTCACCTTAAAATGTTAAATTTTAGCTTAAATGGGTAAATTAGCCTTTTTAGCCCCCAATAATGTCGCTATTGAACATTGTGCCATATCGAGCAAGCATTTATTAATCTACATAATGAATTGGTTTAGAGGCGTAAACATCAATCAAGATGAGGTTTTTATCTACGCACTACAATATTGATTACGTCCTGACTGTTTAGCTTTGAACAACGCAGCATCGGCACGTTCAAAGCACGCCTCTATGGGTTCACCCTCACCCAGCAGAGCAATCCCGTAGCTGCAAGTCACTTTGATATCGTTGTAAAAATGAAAATGAGTGAGTTCATCGGTAATTCTTTGGCATAGCTCTTGGGCATTGATCAACTGCACATGCTGGCAAACGATGACAAACTCTTCACCGCCCCATCTGGCGACAACGTCACGCTCTCTCACTGAAGTTTGCAGCACTTGGGCAACCTGGACCAATATTTTGTCACCAATAGCGTGTCCATGCTTGTCGTTTATTGCTTTGAAAAAGTCGATATCTATAATGATTAAGCCAATATTATTATGGTGATTTTGCTCAGTAGGAGCTTGTCTAGTATCGAGAAATGTTTGGTTGAAGTATTGACGATTATACAATTTTGTTAGTGGATCGTGTTGAGCCAAAAAGTCTAAATCACTATTTTTTTGCTCAAGTTGTAATTGTAATTGCTGTAACTGTTTATTGTTTGCCTCTAAATGAACATTGTACTTACCGATTGATATTGTGCGGTACAGGAGAAATAAAATAAATGTCCCTAATGCCGTTAGCACAGGGATCACTAGGCTATAATCAATGTCTTCGATCACGGTAATATTGTGCCATTTCTTATAAATTGCAATATGATCGGCTTGGGTGATTTTTGCCAATCCTGCATTAATCTGTGGCAATAAATCTTGCTTTGCGTGAATAACCCCCATGCGTAATTCATCTTCAGGCCCTCCCCAACCCGCTATTTTAAGCGAGGTTAAACCCTGTTGTTGAATATATGCATTAACAGAAAACATTGATCCAACAAATACATCAGCCTCACCATTCGCGACTTTTTCCAACCCTTGGCGCTCACTATTAGTCAATATAGTATTGATATTGGGGTAATACTGTTGGATGTACTCGACTAAGCGATAATCTTTGGGGATGGCCAATAAGCGGTCGCCGATATTTTCAAAACCTTGTAGAAAGGGTTGCGACTTCAACGACACCAGTACATTTGGCGATTTAAAAAAGACCTCACTAAAGTAGAGATATTGGTCGCGCTTTGGCGTTTGATTTAAAATAGGGGTTAACTCACATCGACCTTGTTTGAGTAATTCTAAACTCTGCCTCCAAGAGGTTGTCGGGACTAACATAAAAGTTAAACCGGTATACTTTGTTAATAAGGCTAAATAGTCAGAGGAAACACCAGTATGACGACCATCGACGATAGCTTCGTAAGGTAACCAATCGGGATCAACACAATAGCGGACGATATTACGGCTTTGTGAGTCGATTAAAGGCTGCACTTCGAGCACAGAAGCGCTGGCATGCTTAGTGTTGAACAGATTAATCAATATCAACAGCATGACCAATAACACGCTAGATATTTCAGGCAAACTCAACCTTCTCAATAGTATGCTCCACCCATTATGACTCAAGAAAATGGTCGAAAAAGAAGTGTATACGCTATTGAGTGTATGACAACATACCCAAATATGACAAAAAAATACCCGCCAAATGGCGGGTATTTCATTTACTGAACAATTATAGGTATTAAGCTTCGACTGGTGAGATCACAAATAGTAAGTCGCCTTGTGAAACTTGCTGGCCATTGCTATTGAGAATACGTTCAATGCGATACTGTTGGTCTTCAGGATATAACACACCCGTTTGACGATTAAAGCCCGCTAACGTCAGTTGCGAGAACATCTTCATTGCTTCCATCAATGCCAATGTCTGTTCAACAGTAACAATGTCACCTTCTTTTACAAAGTCAGCTTCACCCGGTGCTGGAGAGGTATAGAAAATACCAGCCCCCTGAGCCATAACCTTCAGCTCGTTACTTTCACCAACACGTAATGATTCAGTATCAACCTCAATCGCTTCTGCTGCCGCTTCCATTTCTGCAATCAGTGCAGGTATATCTAACTCAGCCATTAAACGTGGCAAGTAGTTAGTGTCATATACCCCTTCGTTGAAGGTTGGATCTTTAAGGATAAGCTTTAACAATGGAATGTTAGTCGCAATACCTTTAATCACTACGCTATCGAGGTACGCATACATTTTAGATACAACGTCGGCACGGTCAGTACCACGTATAATGATCTGGGCGATCAAACTATCATAGTATGGCGATACTTCTTTGCCAGCAGCGGCAATCGAAATAATTTCAACATCATCACGCTGAGGCAATACACATTCAGTGATTTTACCTGGATTCGGAATAAGCTGCAGAATACCATGGCTATCAAGCGCTGCTTTTTCCGCCGTTACGCGCACTTCCATGGCGTAACCTTGGTCAACAGGCTCAAGCTTTTCAATTGAACGGCCAGCAGCAATATCAAACTGCGCGCTAACAATATCGATACCTGATGTCGCTTCTGTCACCGGATGCTCAACTTGCAGACGTGTATTCATTTCCATGAAGTACACTTCGTTAGCATCTAGGTTATAGATAAACTCAACAGTCCCTGCGCCCATATAATCGGTTACTTCGCCTAACGCACGTGTATATTCCATTACGCGTTGCTTAAGCTCTTCAGGCAACATAGTTGAACCTGATTCTTCGATTACTTTTTGGTTATTGCGCTGTACTGAACAGTCACGAATACCCAATACTTTGGTATTACCAAACTTGTCACGCAGTAACTGCACTTCAATATGACGTAATGAGGTAACGTATTTTTCTAAATACAAATCACCATTGCCAAATGCAGCAGCAGCTTCGGTGGCGGTTTTTTGGAACAAACCAATCATGTCTTCAGGACGTTTCACAACCTGAATACCTTTACCACCACCACCTTGTACCGCTTTTAGCAGCACAGGATAACCAATCTCAGATGCTACGTTTACGGCTTGCTCTGCGTTAGTCAAAATACCATGACTACCAGGCACAACTGGCACATTTTGCGATTGAGAAGTATGGATAGCATTAGACTTGTTACCCATTGTGGTCATTGAATGCACACTAGGACCAACAAAGTTAACCCCATTGTTGACACACAATGCTGCAAACTGCGGACTTTCTGATAAGAAACCGATACCAGGATGTAACGCGTCAACATTTTCATATTCAGCGACTTTCAAGACTGAGTAAGCATTAAGGTAACTTTCATCTGAAGTATTACCACCAATACATACAAGCTTATCTGTATCTTTCAGCATATCTGCTGGAACAGATGTCATGTCAGGATCTGAAGCCACCAACACCACATTAATATTGTTGTCGTGAGCTTTACGGATCAATTTAACAGCCGTACAACCACGAGCATGTACCAACACTTTATGAATAGGCTTCATCAGTGCACGAGGATCATTTTGGACAATGACGTCCTCTAACTCAATCACTTCAGGCACTAGCGTCGACAATGCTTTACTGATCACGTCTTCGATCTTCATTGTCGGTAATGGCATGAGTGGATCAATACCCGACAACTGAGTGTCTAAGGTGTCACTAAATGGATTATGAACTAACCCAGTCATGGCACCTGGCACTTTAGACAAATAGTTAGACAGTGTTGCTGTTGATGGTAAGTACGCAGGTACCACCATTTGGCCAGCAAACGGCATGTTGGTGCCAGACAAATAGTAAGTCTGTACTAACGGATGAGTCACGAAACTGGCTTGAGCACCACCCGTACAATCACCAAAACCAAACATTAATACCGGTAATTCGTTATCACGAATAAAGCGTGTAATACGGTCATTCACAACCGCCATTGAAAACAATGCCGCCGCGCCTTCTTTGGTTTGCATGCCACCAGAACTGATGAAACAAATAACCGGAAGTTTGCGCTTAGCACATTCGATGAGTAGCGAACTGAATTTTTCAGCACTGGCCATATCAAATGCACCGGCTTGGAATGCGGTATTTGAAACCGCAACACCAACACGTAACTTACTGCCGTTATTATTAAAATCAGCTAGACCAGTAATTAAACCGCAAGGACGGATCTTTTTATCAATAGCGTCTTCAATTGATAAACGGAAACCAGGGAAGTTAAGCATGTTAGCTGACATTTTGTCGGCATCAATTTCATCAAACTTATTAAAGAATTGTTTGATGATATTTTCCCATGCCATCTTGCCTTGTTTTTTCTCTTCACGAAGCACTTTTAGGATCAGTAAGTCTTGGTAACCCATGGTTAAGCGGTTCCAGAAATCCTTACGACGGCCAATACGCACAGGGTTAATGGTGCCGGTATATTTGTCATGATCGTCTTCACTGTCGAAATATTCAGGCAATAAACGTTCGAAGAAGTACGTCAAAATAACAAATAAAGAATCGTTTAACTGAGGGAAACCGACACTCTTCCATTGCTCTACACGCGTTAACAATTCTGCACGATTCGATTGATCCATGAAGTATTTTAACCACTTATAGAACTTACTCTTGTCGTTAGCTTTGTCACTTGTCGATAATGCGTTATCAATAGATTTATGCAGTAACTTATCCACCGACTCGCGAGATAAGCTTTTTGACATCATGGCTTCTTTCGAAATTGACGCCAAGCTACCTACAACATTGTCATATAGGGCATTAAAAATAAGCACGTTATGACACTGCCAAATAAAGTCTGCACGTAATTCATCATTAACCACAATATCTAACACAGTAAGTTGGCTAAGCTCAGGCCACGGCGCTTGTGTTGTAGACTTAGGCAATGACTCTAAATGTTTAATTAAGCCATTGAAGTTGTTAGCAGCATTACTTTTCCAACGATGGTATAACGACCAACCAATGTTAAATAACAATGCTTTACGCGCTTTTTTATAGTTCTCTTTTGGTTCACCCAAAATAAAACGAGTAATGACGTTACGCTCGGCAGAAATATCTTTACGTTTAGCGCTAAAGGTACCCCAAAGCTTATTCAGTTCTTCATCATAAACTAACTTATCTGGGTTGGTTAACCACGCTTGGAACACACGTTCCTGCTCTTGCTTAATGCGCGCTAACAAGTCACCTTCTGGCACGCTCACTTTTGATAAGCGACCATACTGTTCTTGTGAGATTGAATGAATACGGCTACGCAAGGTCAAATAACGTAAATAACGATATGCACTACCAAAAATATTGTGGTACATGGTCGGGTTATTGGCGACAGACAAGCGAGTATTATTTTCAAGCGTCAGTAAATTAGCTGACGGCGCTAAAAAACGCTGCAAACTACGATCGTAATGATCTTTTAAATCGGTAGATTCACGCACAAAATTCATTGCTGCACGTTCAACAGCTTCAATAGCACTGATAATCGCACGACGGAAATTATGCTGACGCTCATCTTTATCTGATGGAGTGAAATCGATAATGCCGTCAATACAGCCTGCGGTATATAACTCTTCTGGAGAAACGCCAACAGACTTAGCACATTCCTGCCATGACAAGTTGTACTTACGCGCAATGCTTTGCAAACCTTGTGGCTGAATGGTGTTAAAAATACCGTCTCGAACAGACAATAAAATATTAGCTGCCGCTAATGGAATAGCACCACCTGAGTAACCTGCACCAATCACAATACCGACTGTCGGCACATCAACATTGGCACTTTCAGCAATCGCTTTAGAAATGGTATGCGCTTGGTTTTGACTATTGGCAATTTCGCCAGCATCAGCACCAGGAGTATCAATAAGATATACAATAGGCATAGACAATTCGGCGAAATGGCGAATCGCTTTACAGGCTGCAAGATGATGCTCTGGCATCCATGCGCCATTGGCGGTAGTTCGTTCCTGCGCGATAAAACCAATACGGCGAGTACGCGTGCCGAAGTTAAGTTCCACTTCAGCACGATAAAACGGTCCGATGTGACTTTCGGCAATAATCTTGCCTTTTAAGTCAGCGATCATACGCTTCGCACCCGGGCGGGTTTTATCCAAGGTTGGTTGGATAACTTTATTGACGTAACCGTCAACGTCTAGAGATGCCAAACTTTTCAAGTTTGATTGAATCGCATCTTCTGTTAATAGCCCTTTCACTTCTTCAGATAAACTCTGCTTGTTATGAGCAGGAAATAATGAAAAGTCTTTAGCCAAGTGTTCAGCTTGTAAAAAAAGTGGGTCAGCCGATAGTGCTTGAGTCTTGTTAGCGGGCTGCTTTTTGCTGGTCATCCTTAGATCCTCTGCTTATATAGCCTCTGAAAATTTTTTTAGCTTGTAAATATAACTTTGTTAATGGGTAAATTACCATATAAACTAGCTTGGACGCTTTGTTCCATAAATGAGACAGTGAGGTTTGAATGCCCGATTTGAACGGTATGATGCTGTTTGCAGCCGTTGTTAGAGCAAAAGGATTCTCTCAGGCAGCACGAGAGATCGGACAACCTAAATCAACCATTAGTCGTAAAGTTGCGCAATTAGAAGAACAACTCGGAGTGCGGTTACTGCAACGAGACACCCGAAATTTAAGCCTGACTCAAGTTGGAGCATTATTTTTTCAGCACTGTGATTCTATTAGTCATGAAATTGAAGCGGCTAAAGCAACAATAGAAAACACCCATAATGATATTTCGGGCGCATTACGCATCGCCATTCCTGTGTCATTTTCACAAGATGTCATTGGTCATTTATGCTCAAGTTTTATGCGACTTTATCCTAATATAGAACTGGATATTCAATTTACTGACAACGATGTTGGTCTAGTCGGTGAAGGTTACGATATCGCCATAAAATATGGGCCGCTGCAGTCATCAGATCTTGTGGCCAGGTTATTATTTGAACGCCAGCCTATTTTGGTCGCAAGTCCGGGTTACATTAAAAAATTCAGTAGCCCTGCCACGCCACAAGAATTAACTCAGCACAATGGTATTTTACTCGGCACCACCTTGTCGGCACCGATTTGGGCATTAGGCAAAGGCAGTCGTAAGATAATGGCGACCTTCAAACGTAAAGTGCGAGTGAACAGCGCCAGCATGGTAAAACGTTTAGCGTTAGATGATTATGGTATTGCTATGCTGTCGAACACGAGTTGTAAACAAGAGCTTGCAACCGGAAGCTTAGTGCCAATTTTACAAGAATGGCCAATGGAACCCTTTAAAGTCTATGGAGTCTATTCAAGTCGCCGTCAGCTAGCCAGTAACATTAGTGCTTTTTTAGACTTCTTCACCAAACGATATACCAGCCAAGAATCATTACATTCAATGATGAGTTAAAGTTATATATTTAAAAACATGTCGCCAGCAACTCTTGATTATTATTGATATGATTTAGCCTCAACAGCAGGACGATTAACTGAATAAATAACCTCAAATGGCCTAAACTAGCCGTTTGAGGTTATCTCGTTTTAGAGACGCATAATGCGAAACTTTGTGACTAACACTAAAATCGATAAGGGAATCGCAAACTAATTTGATAGTCTGGTGAGTCTTCTGTTAATCCGCTACCAATTGATGTCACCATTGACAAATTAGGTGATAAGGCTAACGTAGCCCCAATGCCCAAGCTTGCAGTATTGGTGTCAGTACGAGGTATTTTCTCCCATTCTCCACCTTCTGGTCTTTGTTTTGTTTTACTGTAGAAGCGCTGATTAAAGCTCATGCTCAAACTCATGCGCTCAGAAACAGCAAAAGCCAATCCCACGCTATAATCCAGATAATTACCTAAATCAATTTCACCAGGGCTTAATCCTGGCGAACCAGATAGGTCATCAAACGCCTCTGTAAAGCTAACACCGTAATTTAAATTGAAAAATACAATCGCTGGATCAAAGGTTTTTGCTAAACTAAACCCTGTAGATGCTCCCCAAACACCAGAGCCCGTTGCCATTTCAGTCGGATACGTCAAATTACCGGTATCAGATGTTTCGAGTGGGATCCCAAAAGGATCTTTTCCCGTTGGCGCGCGAACTCTGACATTCCACACCCAGTCAGGCCAATCAACTGATTCTGCATTTATTCGGTAATAAACCGCGCCACTGACATCACCAATTTGACCACCACTAATGTCGGCAGTTTCATATCGTTGACTAGAGTTGCCTTCACCCACCGAATCATACTGAGTCCAACGATACAGATACGGCAAACTGAGCTCGAATTGCCAGTTGTCATTTAGCGTATAGCGAGTGGTGAGATCCAATCGTGTTGTATTAGTGCGAATACGATCTAGGTTTAAGTTACCCAAAAAAATAGCATCAAGGGCTAAAAAACCTCTAAGAATAAGATCTTTTCGACTGTAGTAACTATAGGTAAATGAGGGCTCTACGGTAAATTTCCGAGAAAAGACATTATGTGCTTCTTGCAATACATCGTCAGTACTTCTTGCTCTGTCTGGCGCTTTTTTTCGCTCTGAAGCGTCACTGGCGATTGCAGCTTGCTGGCTTGATTGAGCTTTTTGTCGCTCGACTGATGGTGGTGCAGATGACGGTGTTGATGCAGAGACTGGTTGCTGTGTTGAGGTAACATCTTTCGTGCTGGCTTGTCTGTTTAAAGCCTCTTGTTTGAGCACCTGTTGAGCCATCTGATTAATGGTCTGTTGTTGTAATTTAATTTGTTGATTCAACTGAATCAGTTTTTGTTTAAGTACTGCAATATCTTGTTCAGATAAGGGTGATTCTGAGGCTGGTTGAGGATCTGTATCTGCAGAATACGCAGGTACTGCCAATATTCCTGGCAGTATCACTGCAACAGCTGAGGTCCATTTATTATTCATAAATACATCCTTGGCTTGTACAAAATGAATTAAAATCCTAGTGTGGTTAAATCACTGATTTGCCTACCAAGTATATTTGACTCAATTGGTCCAACAGGCATACCCTCATATCTTAGTGTAGACTGGTTTATTACTCCATGACTAAGCCCATCAATAAAAATGCTCTGAACTAACTGTCCATTGCCATTTTGATAGCTAATTCCTTGACTTGCTCTGCCCGAAGCCAGTTCGACCTGATAGCCAACTGTGTTACCATTAGCCGAAAACGTGGTATTGCCATTATTGCTTACAAGCGTTGTACCGACGGTAACATTAATTCCTTGCACTAGCGGTGTTAATCGCCCCTGAGCCATATCCAATTCATTTATCGCTAAATTTTCACTCCCAGCGATTTGAATTCGTTGTTGTAATCCTGCTGTTTGCCCTAAAGCATCCAACTGAAACCCATTATTACTACTAATGGCATTAGGATCACTGATAGTAATATTAACAGAAGGCTGATTGTTGACTTGAGTAAACTCAATTTGCATTCCCACTTGCTGTTGGACGCCATTATCTTGAATAAACTGTGTTTGCATCTGCAAGCCAAAGTAATAATCCTGTCCGTTATTAGTGTATTTACCTTTCATTGATTCCAATTCAAAGTCTGTCAGAACTTGGCTGTGCTGAAATACCGTCAATGAAGGCGAGCTGGCCATCACAGGTGCTGCGATAGCCAGTAATAGCATCATGCTTAGTTTCATATCTTCCTCCTTAAAGCATATCTGAATATGAAAAACCAAATTCAAGTAACTCAGCATCCGTCATAGGTGAGAGCGGATCGAGTGTCTTAAACGTTAGTTTTGCTCTTGGATGCAGTAATGGATTATCGCGTCGATAATCTTGCCCAATAACCACAAATACAACCCCATTCCACTTTTGAGTAAATTCAGCCATTGTCATAATCCGATTACCTAGTGCTGGATCGCCTAAATAGACGTTTCCACCATCCTGGCGACGAAACACCACAAAATGGCTATAACCACCATCATTGAGTAACACAATGGCAGGTATTTTGAGCAAGGATATTTCAGCTTCACCGATTTTATATCCCCGCCCTCTTAATTCTTGAGATTGCAGATACCGTTTCATATTAAGCAGTGAAAATCCTTGCTCTTGAACCAGAGTCAAATCAGCATGCTCTAACATGCCAATCAACACTTTTTGTTCACTAATATCTTGACGGTCATAGGCATATTTCAACAGACTAGCTAAACTAGCCGCACCGCACGAAAAGTCGGTTTTTTGCTCTATAACATGTTCAAATTTTCGCTCACGTATACTCTGAATAGATTTTGTATAAGTTCCCATGCCAGGCACAACACCCGTTAATGGGATCTCGGCGGCATAATTGTAGTGAGTAAAGCTGAAAATGATCAATACAGAGATAATCAATTGGCTAATGTTGCGCATAAGATGAATCAGGGGGGCTTACCCCCCTGCCTTATTCATAATGATCAATTTAGTTTTATTCACCAGAGATAATTTCTGCTGCTCCGGTAATACTGGTCAAGGCTAAATTGTTTGACTGTAAGTTACCTGTGCCACTTGCCAAGTTAACCCCAATATTACCCGAGGCATTTTGGAAGGCTGTTCCAGCTAATAATGAAGAGTTATTAGACTTCTGCAGTACAGTTTGCACGAAGAAAGGTAATTGACCACTCACAGTACCATTAAGCGCTAAATCACCTTCTTCATCAAAGGTCATCACTTCGGCACCAGTTGGATTCTCAGTATCAAAGTCAATGTGTCCCACAACGGTTCCAGGTGGGACATCGTGAGAACCATTACCTTCAAGAATAACTTCTGGATAGTAAGCATCATTAAGTGCTGATGTACCTTCATATCCGCCATTGGCGTTTAACGCTAGATTAACATCAACATATTCAACGTTATCCTGAACAACCCCAATATTCATCGTGCCGTTATGTCCAGTATTTTGCACATTAGACACGCTTGCTTCACCTAGACGACCATTGTATGAAGACGCGGCCATATTATTCGCCTGAATATTATTGTTACCAGCAGCAACGTTGACACCAATATTACCCGTGGCATTCATGAATGACGCGCCATTAATGGTTGATGTGTTAGTTGATGCTTCATTCCACACACCATTGAAGCCACCCACCTGAGTACTAAAGATTTCAGCATCACCAGAACCAAAGGCAAAACCGGCATCAATAGAGGCTAACGCAGCAGAATTACTTTGAGCATTAAAATCACCTGCTGCTTGGTTAACACCAATGTTACCGCTGGCATTTTCAAATGCACTGCCAGATATCTTAGCGTCATTATCGTGATAGTAATTTTCAACCATATTCGCGCTAGTTTCCTGCACGTTTTCAACTACAGCCATGCCTAACCCATTAGCAGTTATAGTGCCTTCAATGGCTACTTTACCTTTATATTCAAGGTCTTTAGATACATCTACTTTTTTAGTTAATTCAACACTACTGTCTGAATCATTCATTCCATTTCCATTTCCTGGTCCATTTCCTGGTCCATTTGCATATGCAGAACTACTCATTATTGCTGCAATACTTAGCACTAGAGTGAGTTTTTTCATCTTCCATTCCTCCGATCGATGATTATTAATTCCCGCTTGGTAACTGCAACGAGAACTGGTTAATGGCAACATTATTGTCACCAGAAATCTGATTTACCTGCATCACGCCCTGCGCATCCAAAAAACTGTCTGGCGCGATGTCGGCTTGATAGTATGATAATTGATAAGATGACGGTGCCATTTGGCTCGTCACTTGAGTTAACGTCTCATCATTCAATCCCTGACCCACTATGGTTGCTAGGCTCGAATCGATGGCAATGCTGCCGATGTTAGCTTGTATGTTTTGCTCACCGCTGACTTGATTAATACTTGCTAAGCCTTGAAACTGAGCGAAAGCTTGGCTGTCTATTCTTGCAGTAAGTTGTTTATTGGATTCTGACAATGATGTTGGTTGAGGTAATAAACTGTAATTAATCGTTTGGATCGATGTACGCTGGCCTAATACATGACTGTTAGACTGAATATTAAAATCGCCAGCCGCTTGATTGATACTTGCTCGACCAGCACCTTGCATCACATGCGAACCAATAACAGTGGAATCATCAGCGTAAGAGGGGGCAACCAGCAATAATACACTGAGCTGTATTCCTCTTATTAATGACAATTGCAATATGTCGTAATGTGATTTGCTAATGATATCCATAAGATGTTCCTTCCATACCTGATATAAGGATATAGCAACCCTTATGCCAAATTTGAAAGTTAATAATTTTCAAATAGATAGTGTTTTTTTAATGCAGAGATATTCTTAAAGTTAAGAATGAAAATAGCTAGGTTATTGATATAAAAATTAATTATATTTTTAGACTTAATCTTAATGTTAAGACTCGATAAGCAAACTATACGGATGGCTAAATTAAACCAAATTAAACCAAATTAAACCAAATTAAATCAGCTATAAATCATGTTTGTCCATGAGTCTATAAAAGGTTGCCCTTGAAATATCTAAATAACTTGCTGCAAGCTCAACTTGGCCATCAGCAATTAGAATGGCCTGTTGTAAGGCTTGTTTTTCGGCATTGTCTTTTAAGGTTTTAAGCGAGAGCGCGATGTGACGCTTTTTGTCAATATTAGCTAACTCTAGGTTTTGTGCACTGATCTGCGGCATGTCGCACAGTACCACAGCACGACGAACACGATTAATTAACTCGCGGACATTGCCTGGCCATGAATAGTTTAATAATGCGTGGCATGCAGATTGCGATAATGGCTTCGCCACCAGTCCATATTCATTCGAATACATTCGAATGAATCGATTAGCTAGACCGATGATATCATCACGCCTTTCTTCTAATCTTGGGGTGTTAATGGTTATGCCATTCAAGCGATAATAGAGATCTAACCTAAAACGACCTTTATCAATAGCACTTTCTAAATCAACATGAGTCGCCGCTAAAATACGCACGTCAGCCGATTGAGATTTACCGCCACCCACAGAGTCGTACAAACCCTCTTGTAAAAAACGCAATAAATTGACTTGTAATTCCGCGGGTAAATCACCTATTTCATCTAATAATAATGTACCGCCATCAGCCAATGCAATTTTGCCTTTCCGGTTACTTGTTGCTCCTGTAAAAGCACCTTTTTCATGACCAAATAAGTCTGACTGAATTAAACCTGCCGCCATAGCACCACAATTAACGGTAATAAGAGGTCTATCTTTTCTGGAAGATAATTGATGTAACTTAGTGGCGACTAATTCTTTACCTGTGCCTGATTCACCACGAATAAGCACTGGAATATCTGTTGGTGCAACTCGCTCAACTTGACGAAATAACTGTTGCATGACGTCTGATTGGTACACTGATGGCTCAGTTTCTTTGCCAGTTTGCTCAAGCTTTGGCGCATGATGCTGCTGTTTTAATTTAGACAAGCCGATGCCATGACCTAGACACTTTTCTAACCTTTCTGGATCGATTGGACTCGTGCAAAAATCCCAGGCATATTGCGCAATGAAGGTAGTAATATTTTTTATTTCGAGTTGTGATTTATTGATCAGTACAATAATATGGATCTTGGGGACCAAACTTTTAACTAAGTGGCTGATTTCATTTTCAATATTTCCTTTTCGAAGATCGATTAAGCATAGGGCACAATTATTAGGTATATTATTTTGATCATACTTATCAATGTAATGCAGCTTAAAATCTAATCGAGAAAGTACTTCATTTAGCTCCTTACACTGAAAACCTGCTATGAGTAACGTTTTCATGTTGATATCCTTTCGATAAAGAAATCACAAAAGGGCTAACACAAGGCTAGCCCGTGCATCTTATCTATAGATATAACCGGACAATATTACTTGAATATAAACCCTGCTGACATGTTAATCGTTTATATCATCGGTAACTTAATACATAAGTTAAGTAATGTAGTTACTCATGAGCAGTATCATTATTGGATTCAATATGGATACCCACTCAGAACCACACTTTGTACGTTTTAATCATCTTTTTATCGACTAATCACCCCAGATTGATCGTAATGATGACTAACTTTAATGTATCTGTTATCTCAGCTACATCTTTCTTATGACCATAGTATGGTACATAAGTGTTAATAGTATACAAAAAGCAGTAATTAAATTGACATATATGCAACATTTAACTATTACCCCAAATATCCACATAAATCGGCGCTCAAAAACAGCTTACTCGTGCACAAGAGTTAACCGTGCTCTTAAACCACCTAAACAACTGTGTTATAAATATAACCTAGACTAATCGTTAGTCCGTCTCACGGGCAGTAAAGTCGTTAAACGCAACCTAAAGATAGATATCTAGGAGTCCTAAAGGAACCGTCATGATTAAATACAATGCTTGTATAATGTTAAGTTCATTGGCACTAGTCACCTTATCTGCTGCAGTTAACGCAGGACAACTCCCCAAAAATGTTGAAGAAATTCGCGTATTAAAGGCGGAACAAACCCTACCTCAGGTGGTTAATCGTTATCAAGCCATTAGTGATACCTTGGAGGTCAAGTTAGCTCAATCCACCGATGAATTAGCGGTGACAGAAATGGCAGCCCATCAAGGACATAGATTATGGCAACAAGCTGTTAGGGATGTTCAGTCTGGACACAGTGATGATCGCTCCTTGTACTGGAGTCGATTAAGCATGCGTAAGGTCTTAAAACAAGACAAAGCAGGATTTAATCTTGCCGACTGGCAACGCGAGATTTTGGTCAAAGCGGTGGAGAAATCCTCCCGAGGCTTTAGTGATATTGAATTTTCTTCCGACAGCCAAATTAATATCTTGGTCACTGGTTTTGATCCTTTTTTCCTTGATAAGGATATCGGCCAAAGTAATCCGTCAGGTTTAGCTGCTTTAGCTCTCGACGGTTATCATTTTGAAGTTAATGGAAAAAAAGTACAGATTGAAACTGTGATGATCCCAGTGAGATTTAGTGATTTTGATAATGGTATTATCGAATCGTTACTGACACCGTTTTATCGAGAGAACAGTGTTGACATGGTATTTACCATTAGCATGGGTCGTGATAATTTTGATATTGAACGCTTTCCTGGACGTAACCGCAGTGCAGAGGCACCAGATAATTTAAATGTATTAACTGGAGCAAGTCGCACCAATCCAAAAGCGCCGCTATTTAACGGTGGCACTTCAAACGATGGGATATTAAATGGTCCTGAGTTTGTGCAATTCTCATTACCTGTAGAGGCGATGGCAGCGGTAAAAGGTCACTGGAGTGTTAATGATAACAATCAAGTTAGCAGCTTATCTCGGGGCCAATTTAAAGCATCATCACTGGCTGAATTACAAAATGAAATTTCTGTAGAAGGATCTGGTGGTGGCTATTTATCTAACGAAATATCCTATCGCAGTATTTTACTTCGAGATCAATTTAACTTGAATTTACCGGTAGGACACATTCATACTCCACGCATTAAAGGTTACGACTCGCAAGTAGAATCAGACATTGTTGAGCAAATACGTGCCATGATAGCTGCGGCAGCGAGCACACTATAATATCGATACACTAAATTAACAGGTCAATACTTTACTTGCCTGAATCTTTCGTTAATCATTCAAGCAAGTGAAGCTACCCAAAATGTTTAAAAGTATTTTTAATTTCAGCCAACGCGCGCACCAAGCGTTAACGCAAGATATCCATACTAAGGAATCTTCATTATCAGCGCGCCCTCGCACCAAGCAACCACTAAACACGAGCGTTAGTAACCCCTTACAACTGCAGATCTTAGCCAAAGTCGAAGCCGATTACCAGTTAGCCGAGCTGCATTTCAAACGCCAATTCCCCCGTCCTTGTGTGCATTTCAGCTTACGTGGAAAAAGCGCCGGCACAGCGCATTTACAAGCGAATAAATTACGCTTTAACCCGGTGTTACTGGCTGAAAACCCCGATATTTTTATTAACGAAGTTGTGCCACATGAAATTAGCCATTTAGTGTGTTTTCATCTGTTTGGTAAAGTAAAACCTCATGGTAAAGAATGGCAAAGCGTTATGCTGACAACATTTAATATTGCCCCCAAGACCACTCACCAACTCAATACTCAGTCTGTCAGTGGCCAACAGTTCGAATATTTTTGCGCCTGTGGCAGCATCCACTTAACCATAAGACGTCATAACAGAATTGTCCGCGGCCAAACTCAATATCGCTGTCGCCGTTGCCAACAAACATTAAGCCCTTTTTCTCCTTAAATATTATCAATTGCGTCATCGCATTCGATGGCTTAACATCTGCCCAAATGACAGGCTAAGCCTGCGCTGTAATGATGTTTTTGTTAATTTTAGGGTTTATTTTGCGCTTATCATCCACTCATTCTTGGTCATTTGGGGTGTCGCTACTGTGCGGCATTTTTTCATCAACACTTATTGCGGCAGAACACCCCAGTAGTTTCGGTAAAGCCAAAGCCATTGCCAAAAAGATCTATCAGCAACACTTGCCACTCAACACCTTCTATTGCGGCTGTGATATCGCCATAGCAGGTAAATTATGGCAAGCGGATCATGCTAGCTGTGGCTATCTGGTTAGAAAACAAATTATTAGAGCCAACCGTATCGAATGGGAACACGTCGTCCCCGCCTGGGAATTTGGTCATCAACTGCAATGTTGGCAAGATGGCGGACGTAAAAATTGTGGTAAAAACAACCCGCAATTTAAAAAAATGGAAGCCGATTTACATAACCTTGTACCTGCTGTCGGTGAGGTCAATGGCGACCGCAGTAACTTTAGGTTTAGTGATTGGGGCGGCAAAGCAGATCAGTACGGACAATGCGAGATGATTGTCGACTTTAAAGGCCGTAAAGTGCAGCCACCAAAAGGTGCAAGAGGGCCGATCGCTCGAACTTACCTTTATATGCAACAAACCTATGGTCTACAAATCAGCAGTAGCCAACAAAAATTGTTTAATGCATGGAACAAAATGCAACCGGTTAGTACCACAGAATGTCAACGCGACAGCTTAATCGCAGCTAACCAAGGTAATCATAATGATTTTGTATTCAAACAATGCCAAAATAACGGCTTAGTTCGATAATTGGCGATCAAGCTACCCTTGAACAATTGATTAAATAAGGTCAACACTGATGAG
This sequence comes from Shewanella vesiculosa, assembly GCF_009994065.1. Classification (NCBI taxonomy): domain Bacteria; kingdom Pseudomonadati; phylum Pseudomonadota; class Gammaproteobacteria; order Alteromonadales; family Shewanellaceae; genus Shewanella; species Shewanella vesiculosa. Next base: position 80,014 of record NZ_JAACSD010000006.1, on the reverse strand, counting down.
AGTCCCACGCATTTTTCAGCCCCAAGACAATTTACAGCAAGGGCAAACGCTTCAATTAGATGAAGATGGTGTTGCTCATATCGGCCGAGTATTGCGAATGGGAATGGGCGATCACATCAGTTTGTTTAATGGTGACGGTAATGATTACTTAGCCGAGATTATTGAAACCAGCAAGAAATCTATCACTGTCACACTATTGAGTTGTGAAAAAAACCACAGTGAATCGCCATTAAACTTACACTTAGGCCAGGTGATTTCACGTGGTGACCGCATGGAATTTACCGTTCAAAAATCGGTTGAGCTTGGCGTAACCACTATTACGCCGTTATTTTCCGATCGTTGTGGTGTCAAACTGAGTGGTGAGCGTTTAGAGAAAAAACTGCAGCAATGGCAAAAAATTGTGGTCAGTGCTTGTGAACAATCTGGCCGCAGTATCGTACCTATTGTTCGCCCGGCAATGACATTGGCACAGTGGTGTGCAGAACCCACTGAAGCATTAAAACTGAATTTGCATCCAAGGGCTTCACATGGCATTAATGGCTTACAGTTAAACGGCCAACATCAAAGAGTAAGATTACTCATTGGCCCAGAAGGCGGTTTATCTGACGAAGAAATTGCCATGACAGAAACCCAGCATTTTACCGATATTTTATTAGGCCCTAGGGTGCTGCGTACAGAAACTGCATCATTGACTGCCATTACGGCATTACAAGTTAAATTTGGCGATATTGGTTAACATACCGATACCTCTCTGCATATTATTAAGGATACACACATGATTAAGCTCGGCATTGTTATGGACCCTATTAGCGACATTAATATCAAAAAAGACTCGAGCTTCGCGATGTTATTAGAAGCGCAAGCAAGAGGCTACCAATTGTTCTACATGGAAATGCATGATCTTGCTATGGTCAACGGCAAAGCCATGGCCAACATGCGTGAATTATCAGTTAAGCAAGATGCTAGTCAATGGTTTACCTTAGGCGAGTCCGTCGATACTCCGCTAGCAGAACTTGATGTTATTTTAATGCGTAAAGATCCACCGTTCGATACTGAATTTATCTATGCCACTTATATGCTTGAACGTGCAGAAGAAGAAGGCGTATTAATCGTTAACAAACCACAAAGCTTACGCGATGCCAATGAAAAATTGTTTACCGCATGGTTTTCTGAGTTTACCCCAGACACTATTGTGACTCGTGATGCTAAACGTATCCGAGCCTTCCACCAGCTAAAACAAGACATCATTTTAAAACCATTAGATGGCATGGGTGGCACCTCGATTTTCCGTGTGAAAAAAGATGATCCTAACGTGGGAGTGATTATCGAAACCTTAACCAGTTATGGTCAACAATACGCAATGGCTCAGGCATTTATCCCAGAAATCACTCAAGGCGATAAGCGTATTTTAGTGGTTGACGGTGAACCAGTACCTTATGCACTAGCGCGTATTCCGATGAAAGGTGAAACTCGTGGCAACCTAGCAGCTGGCGGCAGTGGCGTGGCTCAACCATTATCTGAAAGTGATTGGAAAATTGCTCGGGCAATCGGTCCAGAATTGAAAAAACGTGGCCTTATTTTTGTCGGCTTAGACGTCATCGGCGATAAATTAACTGAAATCAATGTGACCAGCCCAACCTGCATTAAAGAAATCGAAGCAGCATTTGACGTTAGCATTACTGGTATGCTCATGGATGCCATCGAAGCCCGTATAAGCCAGCAAAAATAGGATTATTCATGCATTATTTATCTATCTACACAAAAATAGTCAGTAGATTAATATTGGCATCTAGTTTGATTATAACTGGAGCTATGGCTGATGAAGTCATAGTGTCGCCTACTGTAGACAGCGCCGTAAGCAATAATGTGCCAACGGTCGGTCCATCAAGACCGAAAAATATTATCATTATGATTGGCGATGGTATGGGACCGGCGTACACCACAGCCTACCGTTATTACAAAGATAATCCTGAGACCGAAGAGATTGAACAAACGGTTTTTGATCGTTTACTTGTGGGGATGGCAAGCACCTACCCAGCCTCTGTAAGCGGTTATGTTACCGATTCAGCAGCATCAGCAACTGCGTTATCAACTGGGGTTAAAAGTTATAATGGAGCCATTGCCGTTGATATCGAAAAACGTCCGCTGACCACCTTAATGGAAAAAGCCAAAACATTAGGTTTATCAACTGGCGTAGCTGTCACCTCGCAAGTCAACCATGCAACACCAGCGGCATTTCTGGCTCATAATGAAAGCCGTCGAAATTATATTGATATTGCAGAGGCTTATTTAAGCTCAGATGCAGATGTGATTCTTGGTGGGGGCCAGCAATATTTCACCCCAACACTACTTGAGCAGTTTAGCGCTAAAGGTTATCAACACATTACTGAATTCGCCCAGCTTGAATCGGTTACTAAACCAAAAGTATTAGGGCTATTTGCTGATGTCCAGTTACCTTGGGTAATTAACGATAACCAAGCGCATAACCTGAGTCATATGACCCAGAAAGCCCTAGATTTACTGTCACAAAATAACCAAGGGTTTGTGTTATTAGTAGAGGGTAGCTTAATTGATTGGGCTGGCCACAGTAACGATATTGCTACGGCCATGGGTGAAATGGATGAATTTGCTTCAGCAATTGAAGTGGTTGAACAATTTGTTCGTCAAAGTAAAGACACGCTTATGGTGGTAACAGCCGATCATAATACCGGTGGGTTATCTATTGGCGCAAATGACAAATATGAGTGGAATCCACAGGTGCTACATAAGGTTAAAGCCAGCCCAGATGCAATTGCTACGCGCGCGATTGCTGAAGATAATTGGCAGCCTTTAACCGCAACACTTTTGGGTTTTACTCCAAGCGACGCACAATACAGCCAATTACAAGCAGCTCGTATGCAAGGTAACGAACCACTGTCTGTCGCACTGCGTAAATTAATTGATATTCAGTCTAATACCGGTTGGACAACTGGCGGACATACCGCGATGGATGTTCAAGTATTCGCTGCAGGCCCTGGCGCAAGGTTGTTTAGCGGCCATCAAGACAACATTGATATCGCGACTAAAATGTTTAGCCTATTACCACAATAGAGATAAATACCTTAATCAATGCCGAACGACGATGACCCACACAATCCCCGCCCTTATCAGCGGGGATTGTGTTAGTATCAGCGTGTTTACCTTATCACTAGCATTATGAGCAACTGACGTGTTAACAAATCCTTCTCAAGCCTTAATCAGAAACAGCCACTATTTTGAAAAGCAAAATGTGTTAGTGCTTAATTATGAAGCTGATACTTTTGCACATCAATGTCTTGAGTTTGCTCATCATGTTACCGCCCTAGCGTTGGATTTTAATCATCACCTGATATTGTCCTCTTGTACCAATGACAAATTACAGTGCTATTTTGGTCACCAATTACCTGATTCACTCGCAAGTTCAAAATTTGATAGTGTGATTATTTATTTTCCCAAAGCTAAACCGTTAATGGGCTATTTACTGCAACTAGCTGCGCAGCATTTATCTATTGATGGCCAGCTGATCATTGTCGGTGAAAATAAAGGGGGAATAAAGTCGATTGCTAAGCTCACACCTGATTATTACTCACCACCAATCAAACAAGATAATGCCCGCCATTGCCTGGTGTATGTCAGTTATTTAACCCAAGCAGCGCCAGCATTAACCCTTAGTGATTGGGTAAGCCAGTACTCACTCGAGACTCCGCAAGGGCAATTACAAATTTGTAATCTTGTTGGTGTATTTAGCGAAAAACGTCTCGATCAGGGCACTGAATTATTACTGTCGCATTTACCAGAAAATTTACACGGCAGAGTTCTCGACTTTGGTTGTGGTGCAGGGGTCATTACAGCGGCGTTACTCAAAGCTAACCCGACGCTAACTATTGAATGTATTGATATCAATGCGATGGCACTACTCTCATGCGAATTAACCCTTGCAGCCAATAATATGCGCGCAAAAATTTACCCTTCAGACGGATTCAATCAAATTGTCGGTAAATTTGACGGTATTATCTCCAACCCACCGTTTCATGATGGGTTAACCAACACTACAGATATCGCCACACAATTTGTCCAACAAAGCGCAACTCGACTAACCAGCAAAGGCATATGGCAAATTGTCGCTAATCGCCACTTACCTTATTCAGAGACTATTGCGACTCATTTTGGCAAAGTAGAAGTGTTAGCTGAAAACAATAAATATAAGCTATATTCCCATCAAGGTTAATCCCTCCTAAAAGCCCGCCAAATCTCACCTCAACTGGCTTAGTTCATGGGCAGCAAAGCTCATTACGGCTGGAATTACAGCTAAATATCAGCTAAATTAACGAAAAGGCAAAATAACGCACATTTTCGGCTTTGTTTCGTTGGTATGGTACTGGCGTCTAATGACCGAATATAAAAATAAAAATAAAGGATGTTATGTTAACGCCATCACTCGTCACATTAAGTGCAGATAAAAGCAAAGCGGAATTACGTATAATTCCCAATACCCATGGCCCCGTGTCGGAGGATGATATTAATGCCTTGCTGACACAGGCTGATTTTACGATGTTATTTCCGATTATCCCCGCGATTAATAAAGCCGTATCTGAAGTCAATGCACTTTGTGGCCAAACGCCTGGCGGACACGAACTCTTTTTTACGATTGCCGAGCGCAAAGATGGCTCTGTGAGCATCAGTGTCAGTGACGATAAAATGCAAGCAAGCATGAAAATCACTTCAGCTTGGGGCGGCAAAGATATCACCCTACCAGACATACTGAATACCCTGAAAACTCAAAAAATCAAAATGGGACTCAGCAAACCTAAGATTATGGCATTGATACAGCGTTTATCGATATTGCCCCCAGGTGAAACCTGTGAGGGGATCATAGCCTCAGGTAAGGTAGCCGTTAACGGTGAAGATGCAATATTAACCCGTAAAGTTGCCTTAGCTCGCGAGCGTCTATTGCAACCACAAGAACGCGAAGACGGCTCTGTTGATATGCGTGATTTAGGCTCACTGATTACCGTCAAACCCAACGATGTATTAATGATTAAAACGCCATTAACGACAGGGACTCCGGGGTTTAATATCCACGGTGATGTACTGCAACAAATTCCAGGTAAAGATAAATCGATGGAGCCCGGCACTGGCGCGAGCTTTCATCCTCAAGACCCCAATCAACTCATCGCCACCGTTCCTGGTCAGCCAGTGGAAAACCGTACTGGCATGCAAGTTGACGATATTCTGCAAATTAAAGATGTTGATGTTCGCTGTGGCCACGTTAATTTTAAAGGCAGTATATTAATTACCGGTGATGTGCACGAAGGTATGGAAGTTAAAGCCAGCGGTGATGTCACCGTGATGGGCTTTGTTGAGTCTGCCACTATTGAAGCTCAAGGTGATGTGATTGTCAGTAAGGGTGTTATTGGTCGCTTGATTAAAGAGCATGAACTGAGTACTAAAATTAAAGCTACCGGACAGATTTGTGCCCAATTTGTACAATATTCACAACTAGAAGCGCTGGGTAATATTTTAGTCACTAAGCAGTTGCTTCACAGTCATTCGACATCTGGTGACACTATAACGGTCAGCGATGCTCAAGGAAAACGTGGTGACTTGGTCGGCGGCATTGCCACTGCTGCTAAAGGGATTAGGGCTATTGCATTTGGCGCTACGGCCAGTACTAAAACCGAACTGTTTTGTGCTATGCATCAAGGTGAGTTAAAGCAAGAGCTTAAAGAATTAGATGACAGTATCAAAGGCATGGTTGTCGCGAGCTTAGAGTTAGAGGCGAGATTGCGTAAACTACCGCCTAAAGCGGAATGGCAAAGTGATGCTGGCATGATTGAACAAGTTAAAATGATGCTCGAGCAAAAAAATCAGATAGATGCAGAACGTATTAAAGAAGAAGTTGAATATACACAACACCTTAATGAAGTTGAAAACTATTACAATAATTATGTTATTCAAGCTGAAAAACACATATTCATCAACGTCGAGATCCACATTGGCAATGCATTTAATCGCACCCAACGTGAACATGGTCCGTGCATTGCCAAAAATGTCAATCAAGAAATATCATTCGATTACAGCAATCGCTAGCGAATTCAACACAGCAAATATAGGTAGAAATATACACTATGCAACAAGTACATTGGCCTGCAATACTCAAGTTTGATCAAGATGATGAGTTAATGTACCTAGTTAATCATCAAGATTGGTTAAGCTTTATTTGTGCAAATCAATTTACCCTTGATGCTAACGATAAACTTATCGATAGTGTAGGTCATGTCTATGGTATTCAAACACAATCGCAACAGCTCGCATCAGTGAATAGCTGCGTGGCAGAGCTGCCTTCGTTGCTCAAGCTCGGTGATGATATGAGTGTATTACAACTATTGCCTCTTGTTCGTCAGTATGGCCAATTTCAAGGCCATTGCTGCAGCTCAAAAATTATCTTTACCACCATTGAACAAGGTATCGCGACTGTAGCTGAGTTAGAGCAGCTCTATTAAACCCGCTCTCCTAAATAAGACCTTTACCACCTACTCATTGACGCCATCATGGTTAAGTTAAACACTTATCCTTGATGGCCTTTGTTAAATAAGTCAAAACTAAAATTAACCAATATAATGGCCTCCCCCATTGAGCAACACCCATCGCTCTGGCAAAATGCCCTCTATGCTCACAGCTCTTAACCCCTGAGAATCCTTAATGGAATTACTAAATATTGAATGTCTAGGTAAACGTTTGCGACTAGAAGGCTCGATTGCGGGTTGGCAGCAACTTTATTGGGACAATCAGCTAGTATCACAAAAGTCTGCCAGTGCCGCCGACCAAGCCTTTCACATCCATTCATTTGAACTGACCAGGCAAACATCTATCGCGACTGAAACCGAAAATAGCGAAAATATAAGCGCTAATCTAAGTGTCACACCACTCCCAGTACGATTAGAAATCGATGTTAACTGGCAACCATTTCAACTTGATTATTGTTTGTTAATTGATGATGAGCCCATTACTCAAGGACAACGTACAGTTAAAGATATTGAGCGTCAAACACCTGAAGTTGCCGTGGTAAAAAACCAAAAAATCAGTGTTGTAGGCCTTGCCTCACTAGGTTTTAAACTGCTAAAAAGCGCTAAGGTAGTTAAGGTTCTTTTTGCAGGAGCCAGTGTTGCCGCCTATTCTTGGCTATTTTCATTTCAATTTGCCTTAGCCCTTATCGGTTGCTTAGTGTTTCATGAATATGGTCATATTCGAGCGATGAAACATTTCGGCATGAAAACCAAAGGGATCTATTTAATCCCTTTTGTTGGCGGTTTAGCCTTGAGCGATGAGCGGATCAACACCCGTTGGCAAGACGTGTATATTTCAATAATGGGCCCCACTTTTGGGCTGATTTTATCGATTATCTGTGTCGGACTTTATTGGATAACAGGTAACGTATTCTTTGCCGGATTAGCGGCATTTAATGCTCTGCTGAACCTGTTTAATTTATTGCCTATTTTACCTCTCGATGGCGGACATATATTAAAAAGCATTAGCTTTTCGATGAACAGCTTGATTGGCCTCATCGCCTGCATTTTAGGCGCGGCCATAGGCGTCTTCATTAGCTACAGCTTAGGCTTGGCTTTACTCGGTTTTTTATTGCTGATTGGCAGTGTCGAGATTATCTTTGAGTGGCGCGGACGACATCAGAGCCACTTATTACCTTTAGATCGCTATGGACAGATTTTCTCTACTGTATGGTATTTGCTCACAGTGGCAGGTTTAGTGGGCATTATTTGGTACTTTGCAGGCTCTGGCGATGAAATGTTAGCTATTCCATTGCAAATTCTGGGTAGTTAGCTTGAATGCCTGAATGCCAATAAAACCTAGTCAGATGACTGACCACATAAAAACGCCTGCATATTGCAGGCGTTTTTATTTAAATCTCTCTGTTTATTATACTGAGGGTAAAGCAAATACCTTGGTCATGACTTTATACAACTCAGTACCTTGGTGAACTGAGGCGGAGGCAAAATGTAAAATCGGTACGCAATCCATAGGCAAACTAATCGCTTGAAAAGCCTGATCAGTGCCATAAAGGTCAATACGTAAAATGTTGACCAATGGCTGCCCTGCAGCTAGTGGCTCACCGACTACAGCACAATATTCAATCAAGCCCGCTTTAGGTGCATGACACTTTTTATAATCTCGTAAATAACAAGCAAATCGCGCCATTTTCGCTGGGCTAACGTTCTCAGCTATCACCCCGCGATAGCTTAAATAAGCCAATATACCTTTAGCATCCACGAGTGCGTCATCAAGATCAATGCGTTCTTGGCTGGCAAGCTCTAAGGTAAATGCCGACACGGGTACCGAAAAATCTCGGCCCTGGCTCGCTGCATATTGAGTTAATTGCCACCATGGACAAAATGTTGCTTCATCCATCGCGCCACCAAAACTATTGGGGATAACGAGGGTATAGGGTATTGAAAAATATCTCGCGGCGTCGATATCATACTCAGGACAATAAAGATGTTTACACGACTTAGGGCCGGTATGTAAATCAAGCACTATGTCGGCTTGGTGCGCCATGGTCTGTAAATTTACCGCGAGACGATGACCTGTTGAGATCCCAAAAGGTTGCGCTAAGCGCTTTTGGCATGCTTCCACTAACATCGAGCGATAAGCCTGAAACAAAGCGTTATCGGTTAAATGTTGGTGTTCGCGATACCAAGCTTGAACATCCACTTGGTGATCAAAATACTCTCGATTCCAATTAACACCTGTAATAGGGTCAAATCGTCCTAAGGTAAACTCGCCACTCTTCTGATTAATTCCTAGCGGATTAGCTAATGGCGCAAAGGTAATATTACCTAACACCTGATAACCTTCCAACAAGGTCATCAGTTGATAAATTACCGCATTGCCCTGCACTTCTGCACCATGAACATTGGCCTGAATATAGACACTAGGCGCAGAACTCTCACTACCAATGAATGAATATAGAGGTACTGTCAATGCTTGCCCTGTCGCCAACTCCCCGACCTGTACAGACGATTGGATTGCTTTAGTCATCTCAACACTCAAACAGATTTTGATGTAAGGCATTAACCACTTGCGCCGCCTCAGATTCAGCCACCAACACACATAAATTATGTGGGCTAGCACCTTGACAAATCATCCGCACATTATGGTTTTCAAGCACTTTAAACACCCGGCTACAAATACCTGCCGTCGAGGCGATACGATTACCAATAATGGCGATTAAGGCTAAATTTTCTTCAACTCTGACACGACAATGCTGCGATAGCTCTTGTAATAACGATTCGCTTAATAATCCTTGCCCACTAGAATCAGAACCCGTTTTATCCAGCGTTAGCGATACGTTTACTTCAGAAGTGGTGATTAAATCAACCGATATTTTATGCCTTGCTAAGGTTGCAAACGTTTCTGCTAAAAAGCCTTGAGCATGCAACATTTGTAAACTATGAAGATTCAATAAAGTTTGATCGCGGCGCAATGCAACGGCTCTAAAAACAGGGGTATCTTCCACTTGATGACGGATCCAAGTTCCCCCCATTTCAGGTGCTTTACTGGATCCTACAAACACCTGAATTTTTTGTCTAACTGCCGGTAAAATGGTCGCAGGATGCAATACTTTAGCGCCGAAGGTGGCCATCTCAGCCGCTTCATTAAAACTAATTTCTGCAATAGGGCGAGCATTAGGCGCAAGTCGAGGGTCAGTGGTATAAATCCCGGCAACATCAGTCCAAATTTCAACCGCTGTAGCACAGAGGGCTTCAGCAAGTAGAGCTGCAGAATAATCACTGCCTCCACGGCCTAATGTCGTGGTTTTACCACTGTCATCTGCGCCAATGAAACCTTGAGTGACAATGACATAACGGGCAAGTAACGGCTGTAAAAAATCACCTGACAATGTTGCTATAGCTTCAATTTGTGGTTCTGCACGGCCAAAATGACTGTCGGTACGTAACACTTGACGTACATCAAAATGATCGGATGCGGTGCCTTTTTCACGGATAACGGCTGAAAATAAAATCGAGGAACATTGCTCGCCCGTCGACAGTAATTCGTCCATCACCGCTTTGCTACGATCCAGCTCTAGCGATTCACTTAATACCGACATCCGGCTGAGAATTTTATCAATGCTGGCGGCCACGTCTTGAGGACGTCCTAATTCGTCTAGGATCGCATATTGAATTTTGGCGATTTGCTTAAGCAATATCAAACGACGTTCATCATTAACATTCGCTTGGGTTAGCTCTACTAATAAGTTAGTCACACCGCTGGAGGCGCTCACCACCACCAGACGAGTAGCAGGATTCGCCAAAACGATATCGGCACAACGACTCATAGAGGCATAGTCAGCCACTGACGTGCCACCAAATTTGGCAACCACTAATTCTGAGCGATGGCTCTCAGGCGCAACATTATCTGGGGCAAGGTTCATACAGACGCCTCCGCAGTTTGCGAAAGACAACAAAATAAGATGTGATTTACTAACATGATATACGCTCCGAACACACTACGTTCGAAGAGCCTGGTGCTAAGATAACGCACCCTTATAGAAGGGAAACAGCAATCATCACCAGAAGCTCTCCACCAAAAAAATAGGTGACAATCGTTAGGATTCAGCCTAAACGACCGATATCAATGTTTGCCAAACAAACTGATACCTCGGCGCTAATCTCCATCATAAGTGGTCATTGGACTGGCATCCTCTCACTTACTACCTAGTTAACGCTCCTCTTCTGTTCCTCCCTAAGGAGGGAGTTGAAAATAGCAACAAATACCCTATCAAGTCAATCAGCAAAAACAGTAAAAAACACAGTTCTGCTAAAAATCGTGAATATTCGATAATTCAGGCACAGCAATTGCGGTTATATGATTGTTCTAGATTACGAAATAAAAGCCAATATCAAGCTAAAAAAACATCATGAACGCAATATATCGAGACAATTATCACTGTATTGTATCTTTTTATGGTGCAATGTGTTATTTAACCGTTTAATTGCTTGAATAAACTTATCACTCATCACGGATATGACCGCACTCTGGCAGTTCATACACCAAACGCAGTCGGTGATTGAACGCCCCCATAGCCACTTCCGGTTTAATGGTATCAAGACATGCAATCAAGGATATTAAACCTCTATTAACGTAATAAATGGCATATTGATTAAACTCGCGACCAAGCTCAACAGCCTGTTCTTTATCAATAAAAACAGCCCAGCTCTTTTCCATATGCGACAAATCAGGTGCCGCACCGACTAGTGCGCGATAGGGACGATTATATTGTTGGATTTTAGATTGAAGCTGGCGATCAAGTAAGCGATTTTGACTAGGAGAGAGCCTAGTGCCGAGGGGGTTATGAGCAGTAACAATTGCAAATGGGAAATCATCAGAAAGACGCTGAGTGAACAAAAAATGAGTTGTTTGATAGTCATCCCACAATGAATCTATAACATTTTTCATAGTAAATTTTCGTCAATTAAGCCAAAAATAGTCTATCAGATAGCTTAAATATCTAAAAGGTTTGAGATCTAGATCACAAGAATAATATTTAAAAATCATTAACTATTATAATGTTATCAACATTAATCTTTTATGTACTTCATTGGTATATTAATTTTTTAACATTTAATTTGTTAACAAATACCTAAAACGAGTACAATACCCCCTACTCATTAATAAATCACTTTAGCGAAGTTGGCTACATACACCTCAAAAGCTCAGCAAATATTGTTGAGAGTGTGATGATTTATTGATGTAAAGTTTACAGTCGTACTAAATTTGTTCTACATTTGATAAAACATTCATACGATTAAATAAGTTTGCGATAGAAGGAACTATCTTTCTAAATGGCATTCATAGTAAGTAAGCTTAGTTACAACAAATTTACACCACTTTTTACATCATCATGCTTTAAGTGCAAACGCACATCATAGTGTCATGATAATAAATAGACGTAAGCAGACTCAGTAACCAGCATTAACCGTTACGTAATAGAGTTTATAGAGAGTGTTTAATTCAGGGTAGACATAGATAAACACCAAAGAAATATCGGAATATTAGTGCATTAGCCCAAGCGCTTTTTGCAACCTATTAGCACAAAGTGGCTAGAATCGAATTTTATAAAATCAGGTAAATATCATGCAAAATCCGCACATTTTAATTGTTGAAGATGAAGCTGTAACTCGTAATACATTGCGCAGTATTTTTGAAGCTGAAGGTTACGTTGTTACCGAAGCCAATGACGGTGCAGAAATGCATAAAGCGATGCAAGACAATAAGATAAATCTTGTTGTTATGGATATTAACTTACCCGGTAAAAATGGCTTGTTATTAGCACGTGAATTACGTGAAATTAATAACATCGGCCTTATTTTCTTAACGGGTCGTGACAACGAAGTTGATAAAATTCTTGGACTTGAAATTGGTGCTGATGACTACATCACTAAACCATTCAATCCTCGCGAATTAACCATCCGTGCTCGCAACTTATTAACCCGCGTAAATAATGCTGCAGCAGAAACCGAAGAAAAAGGTTCTGTTGAGTTTTATCGCTTTAATGGCTGGAGCTTAGAAATCAACAGCCGTTCTTTGGTTAACCCACAAGGTGAAGCTTACAAGTTACCACGCAGTGAATTCCGTGCAATGCTTCACTTTGTTGAAAACCCAGGTAAGATTTTAACCCGTGCTGACTTATTGTTAAAAATGACTGGCCGTGAATTAAAGCCACATGACCGCACTGTTGACGTGACAATCCGTCGTATCCGTAAGCATTTTGAAAGCTTACCTGATACGCCAGAAATCATCGCAACAATCCACGGTGAAGGCTATCGTTTTTGTGGTGACTTAGAAGCGTAATATTGTTAAGTTTACACAATAAAAAACCAGGTTAATCACCTGGTTTTTTTATGTTTATTTTTTAGTAAATGAAATAATAGTCAGCGAAACGATTATTTCAACTGTTGATCTAAAAACGCTGCTAATGTTTTATATAAATGATTTCGGACTTTCTCGCCGCGCATAGAGTGCTTAGACCCAGGATAATCCATCATTTGGAACAATTTACCTTCATCCTGTAATGCTTTATAGACTCGGGTACTATTTTCAAACAAGACGTTGTCATCTGCCATGCCGTGATACATCAATAAACCCGACTGATAGTTTTTCACATAAGGTAGAATACTACTGGCATCGTAACCGTGTTGGTTAGTTTCAGGGTTGCCCATATAACGCTCGGTATAATGAGTGTCATACAAACGCCAATCAGTTACTGGCGCACCCGATATCGCCGCTTTAAAATAACCTGGTGCCTTAAACTGACTCATTAACGCCATGTAACCACCGTAGCTGTGACCATAAATAGCCACATTGTCCCCATCAATAAAGGGTAAGCTACGCAGATAATCAACACCTACCTTTTGATCGTTCACTTCGGCATCACCCATGTTTTGATAAATCACATGTTCAAATTGAGTACCTCGGTGCGCTGAACCACGGTTATCTAATTGAAATACTGCATAACCTTGCTGCAGTAAATATTGAGTAAAATAATCGGCTTCGCTCCAACTGTTGACCACTAACTGAGCATGCGGTCCACCATATACGCGCACCACAACCGGATACTGTTTAGCGGCATCAAAAGGCACTGGTTTAAACAATCGGTACTCGAGTGCTTGACCATCTTCAGCTCTTAGTTGGCCAAACTCAGGCATTTGCCATAATCCGGCATAATCATAAAGCGGATGATTTTTATCAATCTCATTTTGCTCAACCCAAGCGAGTTGTTTGCCACTATCGTTGTGTAAACTAATTTGTGGTGGTTGCTGCAAGCTACTAAAGTAATCTAAATAAACGGGTTTTTTATCCGCAAAGACCGCCTCATGCATACCCGATGCTTGGCTAATTCGCTCAATTGAATCCATGCCTTCATTAAGATTAACGCGGTATAAGTGACGCTCAACCACACTGTCTTTACGACCAGAAAAATACACCCACCCAGTAGCTTCATCAACAAACTCAAGTGCATCTACAGCCCAATCACCTTGGGTTAATTGTTTAAGCTGCTTACCGTGCAAGTCAAATAAGTACAGATGATTAAAACCATCACGTTCAGATCCCCAAATAAAGGCAGCTTGTTGCTTTAGAAAGTGCAGATCATTGTTTAAGTTAATCCACGCTTTACTGCGCTCTTCAATCACGGTTTCAGCTTGTTTCGGTGTACTTATCGAAGCAATGCGAAGATCGAGCGTTTGTTGATCGCGACTTTGCCATTGAAATGACACATGTTGGCTATCTGGCAACCAATCGACACGAGGTAAATACATGTCTTTTTGTTTGCCTAAATCGATCCAGTTAATACTACGATCTTTTAAGGTCACGACGCCAAGTGCTATCTCAACATTGGCTTTACCTGCATAAGGATAACGCTGTTCAGTTAATTTAATCCCTTCGGCATATATTTCATTACGAGTGACTAACTCGACACCTGATTCATCAATGCGAGTAAAAGCAATCGCCGACTCGTCTGGCGCCCACCAATAACCAGTCATGCGATCCATTTCTTCCTGGGCGACAAACTCTGCCATGGCATTTTTTATCGGCCCTTTGCCGTCGGTGGTTAAAGCGATCACTTTTTGCGTCTGTAACGACAACACATATAAATTTTGATCGCGCACAAACGACACGAAGTGACCTTTTGGAGATAAACGAGCATCGGTAACAAAGCCTTCTCCGGTAGCTAATTCAGCGACTTTATTATTGGCAACATGATATAAATACAACTTACCTGCGGCAGGAATTAAAATACTTGCACTGTCTTGCGACCAAAAATACTCCATGATCCCTTGACCATAAATACGTTGACGCTCACGGCGGGCTTTTTCCTCATCAGACAGTTCTCCCCCTTCTAATTGGTCTGCATTAATCAAGATGCTACGTCTGCCGCTAGCAATATCCATTTGCCACAAATCATAAAAATGCTGATTATCTGCTCGGCTCGATAAATAGGTAACTCGCTTGCCGTCTGGGGATAGTGCTAATCCACGAGGGCTTGAACCCGCCAATGCGGGAGAGGCATGAATACGCTCAATAGTGAGTGGCGTAGTGTTACCTTGTATCGCCGTCAATGTTGCGGTAGTCGATGAGTTCATGATGCTGCCTTTAGCGGTTGCTGTTGCGGAAAAAACCGCGCTGGTCAAAAGGAATGGTACGGCAGACACTGCCGCTAAAGCATGATGCTTCCATGTTATTGTCATTATTATTAATCCTTGGGCAATTCAATCCGCCCACATTCTGCCTTAATTTACAGCAAAACCAAAACCCCAGATAACAATCGCTGAAATTAGCGTCATTGTGGGGTATGATTTGCATATAACTGATAAGAATGAATTACCTCGACCTTAACTTCGCAAAATCTCATAGGAAAAATCATGCAGACTTTGGCACAAACCCTTAGCGCACAAGCCGTAAATACGTCTTTAGCACAATTACTGTTAACCTTAGCTGACACTTCAAAAGCCATTAGTGTTGCTGTTCGTCACGGTGCATTAGCCGGTGTTTTAGGCGCGACAGAACAAGAAAATATTCAAGGCGAAACTCAGAAAAAACTCGATGTCATCACTAATGACATGCTTAAAGATGCGCTAAAAACCGACGGTCACGTTCGTGGTTTAGCCTCTGAAGAAGAAGATTATGTGGTTGAAGTGAGTGCTAATGGAGAATATTTGGTGTGTTTTGATCCACTCGATGGCTCATCAAATATTGATATAAACTCATTGGTCGGTACCATTTTCTCTGTATTACCAGCACCAGACGGAGCCTTAAACGAGCAAAGTTTTTTACAGGCTGGTCGCAAGCAAGTGGCAGCCGGTTATGTATTATATGGACCATCAACCATGATGGCACTCACGACGGGTAATGGTACGCAGTTTTATACTTTAGCTCCCGACAGCCAAGAGTTTTTACTGACCGACGATAACGTACAAATCACCCCAGACACTGCGGAGTTTGCCATTAATATGTCAAACCAACGTTTTTGGGAAGCCCCAATGCAAACCTATATAGCCGACTTATTACTCGGTTCAATTGGTCCACGCGAGCAATCATTTAACATGCGTTGGATTGCCGCCATGGTAGGTGATGTGCATCGCGTATTATGCCGTGGTGGTATTTTTACTTACCCAACAGACAATAAAAACCCTGAAAAACCTTTTAAGTTACGCTTAATGTACGAGGCGAACCCAATGGCATTGCTCGTTGAGCAAGCGGGCGGCAAGGCTTCAACAGGCTACGAAACCATATTGGATATTGAGCCAACAGCCATTCATCAGCGTGTTGCGGTGATTTTAGGTAGCGCCAACGAAGTCGATACTTGCTTGAGCTACCACGGTATTGATTACAGCGAAGAGCCATCAATCGACTAAATTGAGCCATTAAAAAAACCGCCTTTGGGCGGTTTTTTAGTCTGGGGCGCTAAGTAAACAAAGTCCATCAGCATCAATCTTCTAAGTCTGAGTATTAGATACTTACCATCGATAAAACCTTAAGTTCACCCCCTAAGTACGGAGAGAAAGAAGCATTTCTTTACAATAACTTAAATAACCTCTAAGTTAATTTATTCAATATTGATAATGGACTATAGCGATGCAGCAAGTCAGCTCATCGAATAAAAAGACATATATTGCAGCTATTGTAGTATTACTGCTTATCAGCCTAGGATGTTATGTCTATCTCACGTTAACTAAACCAGCATATTTACAAAATGGTACGGTTTTAGTGCTCCCGGTAAACCTCACATCAGACAAGATTGAACCACAATGGAATCGCTATGCTGCGATGGATATGCTTATCCATCAACTCAATCTAGGGGTTAATTACCCCTTGCTGCAAACTGAGGATATTATCAATATCATCTCGCTTATCTCTAGAAAGCACTCAGATAAAGCTGCCGATATTCAGCAAATTATGGCGATTTCTGGCGCAGTCTTGGTGATTGAATCAAGTATTAAAGGCACTAATAATCAATACCAATTAGCCTTTACACTACACCAACAACACAGTAGTGAAAGTGATGTCGTTAATGTAGCGAGCATAGAGCAAGCATTGCTCACTGCAGCCGAGTTAATTAATCAACAGGTCCATCCACAGCACAGTAAAATCACAGAGCAATTCGCTTCACGTTTTAGCCCGCCACAACTAATTCACGCAATAGCTCTGATGCAAGGTGGTGATAGCGTCGCAGCAGAGGAGCAATTATCTGCGCTGATAGATACTGCGCCCGATAACTTAGTCGCTCAGCGCCTACTTGCCATGATTCAATTACAGCGACATCAATATCAACGACTGAATAGCACATTGACTACCGCAATCATTGAAGCTTCTCGCCAAAAAGATGAACGAGAGCTGGCCAGGTTCAGATTACTCTTAGCCCAAAGTTACACTGAAACCAATAAGATAGAACACGCACTAAGCGTGCTTAGTATCGCCAAAACTAATGCTGCAAAAGTGCAAGACTGGCTAACGCTGGGTTATATATCACAGCTTGCTGGTGTGATAAATCAGCGCATCGGCCGTAATGCTGATGCCAGAGAGCAATTTAAAAAAGCCATTGAATATCATAAAATGATGGGCTACCCCGTAGGGCAAACACAAGCGCTCAACGATTTAGCGGAATTAGAAATGGTTGAACATAACTACCCGCAAGCTTATCGATATATTAATCGCTCTTATGAACTGGTTGCGCATCGCCGTTTAGATGATTTAGAAACATCTACATTAAAGATTATGTCTAAAATTGAAAATAAAATGCAGCATAGATAAGGTCTTATAGTATCGCTAACCATTCTAGCCATAGGTTTGAATAGAAAATCCCAACGATACAATCCTCAGCACATCGTTTGCGTAAAAACATTAAACATAAAAATGGCCTGCTTGTGCAGGCCATGTTTATCAACAACTAAATCACCATGATGATCACTCGATTATGGCTATGCTTCTTCAGCAGCTTTTGCCGCCTCAAGCTGATGTACTTGCTCAGTTTGATCGACAATAGTTAATACCGCAGTATCACCCACCACGTTACATGATGTCAGCACCATATCAATAATACGATCCAATGCAGCCACAATAACAAATGCCTCTGTTGGTAAACCTAATTGATAAATCAACACCCCAATCATCACCATGCCGCCGCCAGGAACGCCACCCGCACCTACTGACAATAAAAACACGCTAAACAGTAACGACGGGATTTGCTCATTGCTGATAGGCATCCCAAAGGCATTAGCAACGAAGAAAATCGCAATAGTGATATAAATCGATACCCCACCCATATTCATGGTTGCACCAAGCGGTACACCAAAACCAGCAACCGCTTTACTCACCCCTAACTTGTCTGTCAGTGTGCGCATAGTGACTGGAATTGTCGCATTTGAACTGGCTGTTGATAGCGAAAATAAAATTTGCTCTTGGGTTTTCTCGCGAAAGGTTTTCGCTGAAACTGGGGTAAATAAACTGACAGAATATGGATATACGATAAAAATCCATATCAACAACAATGCCAAAATAAGCACTAAATACTCGACAACACTGACAAAAATTTCAGGCTCTAAGGTTGCACCTAATTTAAACATCAGGGCAAACACACCGTACGGCGCTAAACTCATAACCACTGAAATTAAACGCATCATGATTTTATTGGCAGTTTGAAATCCTTTCACCGCACCTTCAACAGATGCGCCCATTGACTTGATCACGCCGCCCATTAATAGCGCCATAAATATCACTTGCAGCATATTGCCAGAGGTAAAAGCTGAAAAAGGATTATTTGGCACAATACTCACAATTAACGACATTAAATCTGGCAGTTCAGTCGCAGTAATATCCAGCGAGCCATTGCTCGACATATCCACGCCTTTACCAGGTTCAAATATCATAGCAACGGTAAAGGCAGCTAAAATAGCAATCACGGTATTAATAATATAAAAACCAAAGGTTTTACCGCCTAAACGACCAAAACTTTTTAAATCTTGTAATTCACACACACCACAAACAATACTCACAAACACCAGTGGCACGACTAGCATCATGATCATATTAACAAACATGGTGCCAACACCACTTGCCAGAGTCACTAATGTGCCACCAAAAAAAGCATTATCGGCTAATAAAAACTGCACAATACTGCCCAGCACAACCCCGAGAAATAGACCAATAAAGATCCGTGCAGAAAGTGATTTTGTCATATTTTTTCCCATTCGAAATGCAACATTAGTTGCTAATTATTATTAATATACCCAATCCTAGGCATTTTTTTTATTCGAGCGCAGTGATACTGAGACATAGACAAAGATAATTCAATCATCATCTGAACAAAGCTGACCACTTTTTACAGACTTCATATCGAAATAATTATAAATGCCATAATAAACATACGATTAGACAATCAAAACATTAGTAAGTAAGGACATATTTATCGCAGAAAACCATTTATCATAACTTCAACACTGATTTATGCTGGCTCAAATGCCATAAATGGACAGTGCTTATAACCTCTAAAAGCGCAATAACGACAAGATGAGCTTTTTTGCCAGCATATGTTGTTGCTTAATACTGACATGATAGCGTGCCACCCAAGCCACTAATTGATCCCAATCTACTGCTAAGCCTTTGCTGCCATCAATGACATCAGAGGTCGATGAACTCGGCATAAGTCGATTGACTAAAGGCGATGGCTGTAACCCAAGGTATTCACCAGGGTTATTTTTAGCCGCGATAGTTTCATTGATATAAGCTAACTGACGCTGCTGCTTATAAAAATCTGTCGCTGAATTGATTTGCGGCAATGCCAGTAATGTTGCGGGTGCACTGAGGGCTAATTGAGGAACAACGAGGTGTTGGCAATGATCTAGGCTATGGGCAATCATTAACCCGGCGGGATCTAAATCGGTAAACGCAATCACTTGCACCTTGGCAGGATCAATCAAACCTAAGAAATGTTTGCGTCCAGCGGGGGAATAATGATGACTGCCGCGATACACCACCATGCACCGTTCCATAAGCTTAGTCATAGATTGATCAAACTGATACTGGAAAACGTTATCAAAACTGTCTAAGTTTTCCACCACCATAATGCAGTTAATGGCGAGCTGTTCGCAAAGGTTAACGGCACGATCAACCTTAAGTCTTAGTGCGCAATCATGCTCGGCCAATAGGCCTTGGCATAACGGTGGGGCTAACTTTAGCAGCAGATAGTCGGCTTCTGGCGCAATATTGGCGTATTTCTCATTCGCGCTTTGCTGCGACATTTGTTGGCGTGTCACATCAAAGTCTAGCGCTAGAATATCTAGGCCGGTATCGATTTGTGCCATTTGTCGCAGTAACTGATGATCGTTAACGCTTAAGTACAATTGCTTTTGGGCGCCGTCGGTTTCACCTATTTGCCATAGACGATAAATATGTTGCCAACCGGCATTAAATGGCACTCGCGGCAATCGTTGTTTTGCTGCGCGAGCCAACATTTGCAAGTGATGTTTACTGATACTCGCCATCTAGACTCTTCATCTTTTATATTGATCGTTTCAGTTTATTACACGTTAACAATATTGATCGCCGACAAGCTTAATGGCCAACGAAATGACGGCAAAGTTACGCTAACCAAAGTTCAACATCGTGAATGACAAAGTTGCCACTATATACCGGGTCAGGCTTTCCTATAGGTTCAAGCTCAAAGTAATTCTTATGCTCATCAGCTAAGCCTTCATAGCCACCAATCACCTGATATAGCCAACTTTCTGCATCCCACTGCAATTGTTTCTCTGTAAGGTAACTGAGCGCCGATTGACGCAGACCTGAATCAATCACTTCACAGAAATACTCATCAACAGCAATTTTCAGTGGGTTTTCAGGGATATCAAAATCTTCACTGTCACCCATTTCAAAGGTCACGTTGTGTTCACGCAGCATGGCCGGTAATGAATCACGGCTGATGGCTTTCACTTGCGCGACCAAACTCATTAGCTCAAGTTCATGATGCGGATTAGCAACATCAACACTCGCGGGGGCTATCAAGGCTTCAGCGCAGTTGAACAATACAGGTACTGTTTTATGCACCACATGGTTTTCAGGTTGATAATCTGGATGCATGCTGGTGTGTAATAACCAGCCTTTTAGTAATCTGGTGCGTCCTTGTATTTGTCTAAACCGGCCCAATAACTCGTACAATCGCGCTTGCACAATGCTTAATTCCTGAGTGCATTGACTTAAGGTTTCTTGCAAGCTCGTCATTAATAAGCGGCGCAGTTCGCGGATATCACCAGCAATTTCACCTAGCTCGCTAAATTGGAACATGTCTAAACCGTTGAGCAGTTCTGATACTTGGCTTTGAGCTAATTCGTTTTCGCGAATTTTCGCGCTTATGGTGCCTACATAGCCAAATTCATTATTAATGCGGCTCCACAACACTCGGATTGAATAACGTAAACTGTCTGTAAAACTGTACACATGCTCATTTAGATCAGCTAAATAGGCTTCCGCTGCGCTAAAATCAACATCGCGGCGCGCTTCTTTATAGTGATCGGCTAAGGTTTTTATCGTAGCGAGCGCCGAACCGACGTTAGCATCAATTTGTCTGTTGCGCTCATCGCTTAAGGCTTCTTCCAATAATGCCCGCACTGAACGCTTTAAGCGCAGTTCTTGATCGGGCTCAGGGCGCCATAAAATGCCACTTTTTCTTAATTTTTCAATAACGCCGCTATCATGGGCAGTATCGCTAATCGACCCCGCTAAATAGGCATCCATAATGACGTCGGCATGCCGCCCAAGTTGTTTGAGCAGCTTTACCCCAGCTTGGTGTAAGTTGCTGCTCATATAAGATCCCTTTGGGTCGCGGTTTCGGCTTGAGCCTCAAGACTTAGCCCTTCGGTTTCATCAATAAAACGGATCACTTCGTACAAATAATCGAGTTTACCCGTGGCGATATAAATCTGTTTTTCACTATTGGGTTTGGTTAAATAACCCAGCTCCACTAACCGCTTAAACACCAACTTAATTTGGCCATCAACGTTAGTACTGCTTGAACCAAATAATCGATAATGGCTCAACTTAGTCAGCTGTTCTCTGAAAGCTGGCGTGTCTTCAATCCGTGCTTGTAAGTCGGTTAAGCGAATAGGGGCACCTTCGCTTAAAGGCGCATCTTGACCACTGGCTTCTTGCACCAGAACTAACCATTCCACCAGTGGGATAAGCGCGGCGCAAATATCTTTAAACTGCGACGAAATCACTTTACGTTCCACTTCGCCCAGCTGCAAATAGCCGCAAAAAAACACTTCGCCTTCACCAGCGCTGGCAACGGTACGATTAATTTGATTCAGATAGGTTTCAACTCGGTCACGAGTACTATTATTCTTTAGGGCGCGCCAGCCGTCTTCGTTAGTCACACGGCAAACAAATTCACCACGCAGCAGTTGCTCAATTAACGCACCAGTACCTACTAAGGTTGTTTCAGTCGAATCTGACATTAGATGTGCTCCTTAGCAGTTTCAGTCATGCTGGTGTCGGTATGGGTCATTTCAGCATTCCGTTGTGATAAACGTGCCGCTAATGGGTTGGTTTTTGGCTTCACCACTTGCAATTTTTTAGTTTGTTTATTAATGATATAACGGTTAGCAAATAGATTTAACACTTCAGATTCTGGGTTCGGAAATGCGCCTAATACACTAATATTATTGTTTTCACAGGCATCGAAAATTTTCTTCACGTTGGTGTGATGCAAAGTGCCTAACTCATCGATGGGCCAATGAATGGTCACATTGGCTTTGCCACGTAATAAACGAGTAAACGCTAATAAGAATTTACATAAAATTAGGTAGGCCATACCATGACTAGACGATTCGTTTAATTGGCGATCGGTACGAATAATTAAGTCGCTGTTACCTTCTTTTAATCGCAGCTCAATTTCGAGCAGTTTGGCTATGCCGCCAGTTAATGCTGCGCGACCAATAATGTCTAAAGCACGGCGCATTGAGTTAGTGTAGTGCTCGTCTGGTAGCTGACTAAAACCATCTGCTTTCCAAGCCTTAAAGGCTTTAACAAACACTTCAAGTTCGGGCCAAAATTCAAGTTCACTAATGCGCGAGCGAATACGGACCGCAGATTCTGATACGCCATCAAGAAATAACTCCTCGCCCACTTCACGGGTAATGCGCGCGCTTTGGCTGGCAATACGGCGATCGATATCAGTTAATACATCATAAAACGCGGTTAAGTCGATACCAAAAATTCGTCCTTGCTCACGAATCGCCATTAACGATTGCGGCACCATCACATTCAGTAGCTGTTCAAGCTGAGGCACCAACTTACGGTAGTCAAGTAAACGAATGCCTTTATCGTTGACAAAGCTCGACTCATCGCGGGCTCGTTCCCAAAACTCGGCTAAACTTGAACCTGATTTACTGGCAATAACCGAATCAAAGTGCTCAACATATTGCTTCACTGAACCCATTAAATAGTCGCGTTTTAGCAATAAATCTTCGCCTTGACGCAAACGTTCACCAATACCGCCGGTCGCTTCATCATTGTTGCCGGGCAGTTTAAGCTCTGCGAGTTTGCGCATCACTGCACGCAGTTTAGTGAGGTTTTCAGAGGCCTCAACTTGGGCAGCATCACAAGCTTTACGGTCGGTTTCTAGGCTGTCACGACGTTGCTTAATTTCTGTGGTTTTCGCTTTTAATTGTTGCTCTAATTCCAGCGTAGCACGCTTAACATCGGCTAATTGAGTTTGCAATTTTGGCTTACGCACCAACCAAGTATGCTGATACCAATCATCAAAACGCAGCACATCACTGCGACGTTGTTCGGCATGACTAATTTTGGCTTCAAGATCGCGTATTTGCTTTTTAAGCGCCAAAATAGTGCCTTCATCAACACCTCGTGACTTAAGCTCATTTTTGTACCAGGTTTCACCGGCCTTTTGTTCGGTTTTAGCATTAGCGCGGCGTTGTTCAATATTGGCTTTAATTTGCCCCAATTGATTATCAATGACGCCGACCACTTCTTGCCAATAAGCATTTTTTTCCATGCGCGCTTCCAGCGCCTGCTCTTTTTGCTCTGTTAACCAACCAAGATGCTGATTATGAAGTTGCTTAAGCTCATGCTCAAGCTGCACTAATCTTTTGCTCGAATCTGCTTTGCGATCGGTTACTGCTTGATTAATTTTTTGTTGTTCGTTACGTTTTTCATCAAATAAACGGCGCAAGTCTTCACGACTATTTTTATAGGCTGTGCGAGCAAAGGTCAGCTCACGGGTAATACTATCGAGCGCTGCATTCATGGCAACCAGCTGATCTTCCGCTTCTGCATGCATTTCTTGAGCGCTTTGCAATGCGTCTTCTGCTTTGGCTAAGCGAATACGCAAATCTTGCTCTGTTGCGGCATACTCGGGAACATCAATCGCTTTAAGGTCGAGATTCACCCCGAAGAGGGCTTCACTGCTGTCTTGGGTTAGGCTTGGGTGTAAGTCACTGCGATGCAACAACTCTGGAGCGATAACCTTACCAAAGGTGTGCTCCCAACCGTGGGCTTCTTTTCGCAAAAATTCCAATAGTGTATGCGACTGCGGGAACAGCATATGGTGCAGTTCTTCTTTGGCATTTTCTCTGTCGCTGACACGAATCGTGGCAATGCGCAGCGCTTCATTCGCTTGATCGCGTTTGGCCCGTTGTTTACGTTCTTCAGTGGTTAAGCGATCGACCTTTTGATTGCAGGTTTCTTGCTCTTCGTCGGCCAAACTAATACGCTCATCAAAAATGGCTAGGCGCATTTTTTCATCTTCGGTATAAGTCACACCATCCACTTGATGTTTGAGCTCGGCAGCAGTTAATTTGAGTTGATATTCTTGTTCGCTGAATGTTGCTTTACCCACATCGGTTTGTTCACGCCATTGCAGTTCTAACTTAGCAAGGTCGTCATTGGCGAGTTCGCGCTGCTTATCGCGGGCTTCACGTTGAGCGTCTTGTTCAAGATGTAAGACTTCAAGTTCACGATGTAATTGCTCAGCAATTTTACTGCGACGTGCATTAAAAGCCGCTTCGATGTCTTGGTGTTTTTCGGTTTGTAATTTATGACGTTCGTTAAGATTTTCAACATCACTGCGCCAATTCGGCAAATTATCAAGGTCTGCTTTGGCTTGTTCAATATCGGCATCTAAAAAAGCGGCGTGCTGATCTTCAATGGCATTGAGTTCATCTTCAAACTTACCAGAATCGCCTTTTGCTGCTGATAATTCTTGGTTTAGCTCATCACGAACATCTTTCCACTCTTCATCTAACAAGCGCAATTTGAGGTTTAACTCTTTGCCATGAGTTTGATTACGGTCTTGGCGCTCAGACTCTAAGGTTTCATCAGCGCGATAACCGCGCGATAAACTGGCCAAGCGTAGCTCGGCACTTAATAACTGATTAAATTCTTGTTCGAGCTTGTCATATTCTGGGCGGATTTGCTCAAAACCTTGCACCAGCTGGCTTTCACGGATCCAGGTTTCTACTCGTTGCGGATTGAGTCTAGAAGTCGGCGGGTTAACACCATCTTCCTCTAAAATGGCTGCGATCATTGATTTAACCGTTTCCATTTTGCCCTCTTTCGAGTGCACTGCTTTGGCGAGTTTTTCGATATGACGCAAGCTATGGTCGCCGTCACACAAGGAGAACTGACGCGCATAAGTGCGCAACTCATTGCGGTTACTGCCGGTATTCAGCAAGCTGCGATCGTTTTGAATGATCGCGCGAAACTCGCGGGTATTTAACAAGTTAGTATGAGCAACTCCATCACGTTTTACTTCACGGCCAAGCTCTGCCATTGAATGACAAATAATGGTGTCGCCATTACGTGACTTAATGTAATGCTCTAACTCAAAACCGCGGGCTATAAAGCGGTAGTTAACCCCTTTACCGTCACCTGCTGAGGCTAAAACAGCTTGATAAAGTAATCCATCATCTTTTTGATATTCATAGATAATGTAGCTTGAATCATGGGGTAAATACCAACGTTCAAAACTGTCACGTGTTGAAGGCACCACTCGGCTTGGATATTCGCCATAAAATACCGGCACCAGACGTTGTAAGGTTGTTTTACCCGAGGCATTGGTACCGCAAATATTAGTGTGACCACTTAATAACAGTTCGACCACACCCGGTAGGTGGGTATTAATTAACACGATTCTAATCAAGCTTGGCATGATAATCCTTTTCCAAACAGCTCACATTACAGTGACTAAAAAGCAAAATACGGATGAAAAAATAACGTCTGTTTTTTCAATGTCAATAAAGTAAAACAAACGCGGCCTAGAGGCAATTTTCACCCACAAAAATTGGCTTTATAATACGCTAAATAATTCAAAAATGGCGGCTAACAATGCAGCAAACAAGCAGAAACGGTTTATGTCGCATAAATGTGCTCAAGTTTGGGGGTAAATAAGATCTTTTTTCGCTGCAATAAAGCAAAAAACGCAGAGATTTCTCTCTGCGTTTTTTGTTATGCGGTACTAAAATTTAGCTGAGCATTTTATATTAAGATTAACGTTACAATTTAAATTGTGAGGTCGCATGGCTAAGCTCATTAGCAAACCCATCTAATCCTTCTGAAATCCCCTGCACTTGTGCAAGAATACCCAGTGTTTGATCAAATGAAGCATTCATTTCAACTACGTTATTGGCAACATGTGCAGCAACTAAAGACTGCTGTTCTGTGGCTGCTGCTATATGAGTATTCATACTGTTAATACTGACAATTTTAGATTGAATTGAACTTAATGCTGCACCGGTATCTTTGGCATAACGCTCGTTTTCTGAAGACTTAGCAATGGCCACATCCATGGTGCTAACCGATGATTCAGCCGCTACTTTAAGCTTTTCTAATACGCCACGGATCTCTTTAGTCGCGTCGGCAGTTTTAGACGCCAGTGCACGAACTTCATCAGCAACCACGGCAAAGCCTCGTCCATGTTCTCCCGCTCTGGCGGCTTCAATGGCAGCGTTTAACGCGAGCAAGTTGGTCTGTTCTGCAATAGAGGTAATCACGTTCAAAATAGAGCCAACACTTTCGGTATCTTTGGCTAACTCATTGATAGAATTTGATGCGAGTTCAATACCTGAATTAAGTTCTTGTGAAATTCTCACCGTGCGCTGTACTACTGCTAAACCTTCCGTTGCCTCACGTTCAGCAACTTGTGCAGCTTCAGCCGCTTGTTGGGCACTGTGTGAAATATCATTGACTGAATGACGCATTTCTTCCATCGACATATGCACAGTTTTAGCATCGTGACTTTGTTGCTTAGTCGCTTTAGTTGCAACCGCCATGCGCTCTTTTAGCGATGATGCGCTGTCTAACAATGGTTTAGTCACACTCACAACGCTTTGAATTGACTCAGCAAGTAAGCGTAAAAATCGATTAAAGTTGCTTGATACCTGCCCTAATTCATCAGTCCCGACAACCGTCAGTTGGTGACGTAAATTGCCTTTACCGTCAGCTAATTCACCTAATGAGTTGGCCACATCACCCGCAGCGCCGCTAATGGCACGCGCAATTGAAATAGTTGAAAGAGCCATAAAGACCAATAATGCGACCCCTATGCCCAATGACAGGTATAAACTCTGTTCAGAGCGGTCACCCGCTTCTTTAATAGTAGAGCTAAACTCTGCCACTTTATCGGCCTTATAAGCCGTGATCCCATTCGTTAAGCTTTCGAATATTTTGGCTTTTTTCTGACTAATTTGCCCTACATCAGCCATATCAATATTACCGTCTAGCATTCCCCTTGCCAGTGACAGTGTCATGGTATTGTATTCGTCTAGGCTGTTAGATAATTGCGATAACAATGCACTTTCGGGCTGATCAATAGTTGATAGATTGGTTAAGTTATCTTTGAGTGAAGAAAAGGTTTTCATGGCGTTCCCGAGCAAATCTTCATCGGCAAAGGATACTGATTGGGTATACAACTCATCTAATCGTTGGACAAATATGACATTTTGATTTGCAAGCTCAACACGCTGTGCAACTTTGGTCTCCATGAAAGATAATGTGTCACGGTTTTTATTAATCGCAACTGTGCTGATGCCAAGGTTAACGGCAAAAATAATCACTGATAAGACAAAAATCAGTCCTACCTTTTTAAAGATCGACATGTTACTAAACCAATTCATATTTCGCCCCTAAGCGATAATCAAATGAAGATAAAGCAAACGTAAAACTTCTTAATGCAGCGACCAAAATATCGTTATTAAGGCTATTGATGCCTGTGCTCGCTCCTTGAGTTTGTATGTGCTGTAAAAATACCGCTTAACGCTATTCTTTAGTCAATTAACTATATGTTTTATTGTTATAAGCATCTTTGATAATAAGAGCATAATTTTATTTAATCTTAACCAAGTATAAATTTTTGTTGCTGTAAATCACGAAGTTTTCAATGTATATCGGTGTAAATCAATATCGGCCTAACATCAATATACTTGAAATTTTTCTAATGTATCAACTTGTTTGTGCTTATTTATAGACGGTAAATCCACTCACTTAAAGACTATAAATCAATATAACAACAAAAAACCCGCAAAAGCGGGCTGTTTTGGTTCATTGAGGCGATTACAGCACCTCATTAAATGGCTGTTGCAACATTTTATGCGGCTTGAACATCAGCTTCTTCTGAATGTCTTATTAAATAATCAAATGCTCCCAATGATGCTGTGGCGCCGCTACCCATAGCAATAATGATTTGCTTAAAGGGGATATTAGTGACATCACCCGCAGCAAAGACACCAGGAATTGATGTTTGACCACGCTCATCGACAATAATTTCACCGCGAGGAGTCATATCAACCACACCTTTTAACCACTCGGTATTAGGCACTAAACCAATTTGTACAAAGATACCGGCTAAGGTTACGGTATGACTTTCACCACTGGCGCGATCGGTGTAAACCAAACTGGTTACACGAGTACCATCACCTTTAACTTCCGTGGTCATGGCTTGGGTAATTATCGTAATATTGCCCATTGATTTAGCTTTACGCTGTAGCACTTCATCGGCACGTAATTTACTGTCAAACTCAAGTACAGTGACGTGTTCGACAATGTTTGCTAGATCAATAGCCGCTTCAATACCTGAGTTACCGCCGCCAATAACCGCAACTCGCTTACCTTTAAATAACGGACCGTCACAGTGTGGGCAATACGCTACGCCTTTATTACGATACTCTTGTTCACCAGGGACATTCATTTCTCTCCAACGCGCACCGGTTGCTAAGATAATCGTTTTACTGCTTAAGGTGGCGCCACTTTCAAGCGTCACATTAAGCAGACCGTTTTTAGCTAAACTCAACGCACGTTGGTTTTGCATAATATCGACGTCATAATCTTTAACATGAGCTTCAAGGTTCGCCACCAGTTTTGGACCTTCGGTTTTAGACACTGAAATAAAGTTTTCAATACCGACCGTCTCGGCCACTTGGCCACCAAACTTTTCAGCAACTATGCCGGTATTTAACCCTTTACGAGCTGAATAAATGGCCGCTGCGGCACCTGCTGGACCACCGCCGACAACTAACATATCAAAAACCGACTTTTTATTAAGCTGCTCGGCTTGTCTGCTTGCGGCATTTTTATCTAACTTATTCAGTACTTCAACAACGCTAATGGCGCCCACAGAGAAGGCTTCGCCGTTCAAAAATACTGATGGCACTGACATGATATTGCGATCGCTCACTTCCTGTTGGAATAACGCACCGTCAATCATCACGTTAGTAATGTTTGGGTTAATTGCTGCCATCATATTAAGTGCTTGGATCACTTCAGGACAAGTTTGGCAACTTAACGAAATATAGGTTTCAAAATGGAATTCACCTGGTAGCTGACGGATTTGCTCAATGATATCCGCATCCAACTTAATCGGATGGCCGCCGCTGTGTAATAGTGCTAGCACCAGTGAGGTAAATTCATGGCCCATTGGCAAACCTGCAAAGGTGATATTAGTTGCAGCTTGCGGGTTAATCACACTCATACTTGGTGTACGTTGACCTTGCTGATAAGTCACAGAGACTAGATCTGATGAGTCAAGAATGTCCTGGGCTAGGCTGGTGAGTTCTTTGCCTTTGTTTGAGTCATCTGCAGATACGACAAGTTCAACTGGGCGCTTGAGGTTTTGCAGATAGGTTTTCAGTTGATTTTTTACATTCGCATCTAACATAACAACTCCTAAAAATGGGAAATAATCGATGAATTTACAAGATGCTAGTCAGTGCCGGGGGAACACCGACTAGCTGGAGATGATATTCCTAACCTAAGGGTTATCTTAGTGGTTAGATTTTACCGACTAGGTCAATTGAAGGAGCTAATGTTTCTTCACCTGGCTGCCATTTTGCAGGACATACTTCGCCATCGTGAGTTGCAACATATTGTGCAGCTTGAATTTTACGAACTAGTTCAGAAGCGCTACGGCCAATACCTAGGTCATGAATTTCAGCTACTTTAACTTGGCCTTCTGGGTTAATCACAAAAGTACCACGTAGTGCTAAGCCGTCTTCCTCAATCATCACACCAAAGTTGCGAGTGATTGCGCCAGTTGGGTCACCTATCATTGGGTAAGTAATTTTACCTATAGTGTCTGAACTTGAATGCCAAGCTTTGTGAGTGAAGTGAGTGTCAGTTGATACTGAGTAAACTTCAACGCCCATTGCCTGTAGCTTCTCATAATGATCAGCCATGTCGCCTAATTCAGTTGGACATACGAAAGTGAAGTCAGCTGGGTAGAAAAACACTACTGCCCATTTACCTAATAAATCTTGTTCAGTAACGTCAACGAAAGCACCATTATGGAATGCAGTTGCTTTGAACGGTTTGATAGTGCTATTGATGATAGATTGTGTCATGTCATGCTCCATTTAGATTTACAGTAAACCCGATACCAATATGGTTTCGGTGATGATAAACAAACTGTGCTCGTCATCTGATGTAGCTATAATAGCGATGGAGGCTAACTAAGTATAACGGATAAAAACTATCACCCTAATCGGTTTTTTATATTGAACTATCTTTGAGAGTGTATTTGTATGAAGGGTATAAATCATCAACACCGAGTACGCTTTAAAGCTGGTACTCGATTAATGATGTTTATTGGTGGATGTTATTCCCAAGGACCAAATCGTGTCAGCACGCGGCTAACGTTAATATCGAGCTTTTGTGAAAGGGCTTGTAAATCTTGCTTATTATTTGCGGCAGAAAAACAATTGGCTTTATTGGTGGCAAATACCACCCAATTCCCACCACCGGTTAAACAAGCAAAGACTTGATTAAAATGCTCATGAAGCGTGTCACGTAACTGTAAGTCTCGACTGTGTTCTTTCCAACAATTTAATACTAAAAAGCCATCCGTTTTAAGCAGCTGTTTTGTTTGCTGAATAAATTGGTTAGACAACTGTTGTTTATCTACACCTTTGTCGCTGTAGATATCAGCAAAAATAACATCGACTTTTTTATGCTCTGCTTGGGCTAAAAAGACATAGGCATCTTGGTGCACTATGGTCAGTTTTTTACCTAAAGGTAATTGAAAAAAGCGTTTAGCCACTTCAATAACTTGTTGGCGTAATTCAACTGCAGTAATTTTAATCGCTGCATCAAAATGCCTAAGGGAATGCACGAGTGCACCACCACCTAAGCCTAAAATAATCACACTTTTGGGTTGGCTGAATAACAGCACTGCTAACATGGCCTGAACATAAGTATGTTGCGGTACATGAGGTTGACTCTTATCCATCTTACTTTGCTCATCATTATCACCAAATGATAAGACCCGATAGTCGCCATCGTCGAGCACACAAAAATCACCAAACCGATCACCGTCGACGTGCAATACTTTATAATCAGACATACTTCACTCTGTGAGGAGTCTCGCCAATACGTGACAGCAAGATTTTTCTACTTTAAAACCTTATTATACCCCAGAATACAGTATAAAGTTGGCGACAAGTGATACAGATAACTCGCAGAATTAAATTAATACGACCAGATAGGAAATCGACATGTTTAACCATTTATTGATGATAATTTTGTATTTGGCGGTGTTCTTTCTAGCCCAGCGACAGGTCAAAAAATGGATCCGTCAGCAAGCACAAAAGAAACAAGTCAGCGAGGTTCGTAGCCGTTTAATTACTCGTTTAATTTCTTATTTGTTGTTTTTTGTGACGATATCCGTCATGGCGGTGTCATTAGGTTTAGGTTATCAAGAGGTGTCGCTATTTGTGTCTTCAGCCTTTGCGGTATTAGGCGTGGCCCTATTTGCTCAATGGTCGATATTGAGCAACATCACTGCTGGTGTATTGATCTTTTTTGCATTTCCTTATCGAATTGGCGATCGCATAAAAATTGTCGATAAAGAAGAGGATATGAGTGGCATTATTGTCGAAATCAGTTTGTTTCACGTATTGATCAAACGGGATATCGGCGATGTGATGACTTACCCTAACAGCTTGATGCTCCAAAAAGCGGTGATTAAGTTACCCGAACCACGCCACCCTAGTTCACTTGCAACAAGCAACAAAACCAAGGCGAAGATTAATGCAAGTAGAGCAAAATGGCTTAAGTAATCTTTAGCTATACCCAGTGGTGTGATTCATATCTGACTGATAGCAACTCATGCTCTGCTGGCTTAGCCATGTTGACAATAATTTCAGCTTAATAATGCCGATGCCGTATAAGTAGAGAATCGATACATAATCTTATTAACATTAACTGGGCTTATGTATCGAATAGAGTAATGCCTGCTTTATTTAAGCCCATATTTATACTCAGACTTAAGCTCTGCGCAGACATATTGCGGTGCTAGTTTAATACTCGATGGAAAAACGCTACGGCTTGCAAGTACATCTGCAACGCTAAAGCGGCATCAAAACGCTCACCTTCATCGCGCATAAAAGCGTGTTGAGCATTGACTTCAAGCCAAGTAAAGTTTGCATTCACTTGTTCAAGCTTTTGATAAATAAGCTTACGACCTTCTTTAGTCACATGTGGATCTTGTTTACCAAAGACCATCACTAACTCGCCTTTTATGCTGCCAGTACGAGCCAATGAATCATTGCCCTCTTTACAAGGTAATGTATTGGAATGAATATCTGTAGGATACAAACAAAAAGCCCCGCTAATATCAGGATTAAGCGCTGCTCGATAGGCTAAATGACCACCAATACATACTCCCATAGCGCCAACTTTATCACTGCAAAATGACTGTGCACGCGCAAAATCGACAAGCGCCTGAGTGTCACTGTCATGTTGTTCTAACGGCTTAGCCCACTTGTCTGCATTACCTTTATCTTTACCTGCGTCGTCATACGCCAACACAGTTCCGATAGGGTTGAGCTCATGAAACACTTCGGGTACTAACACCACAAACCCATGCCCAGCCAAGATAGCAGCAGATCGAGCTATCGGAGCAGTTTGCTGGAATATTTCTGAGTAGAAAATGATAGTCGCAAATTGGCCTTTAGTATCCGGACGATAAAGCGTGGTACGCATCAAGCCCGTGGCCGTTTTAATATCGTGAATTTCAGTTGTTGTAATCATAATATTCCATTTATTTCACACTATACCCAACACAAGGCTCTACCCAACATAATGGCAATTGCCAGCGTATGTCCTATGCATTAGTAAGCTGATGTTTGTCGTGAGTTGGTATTAATGAGCTGCTATTACTGCTCACTATAACAAATTAAAACAGCTCATTATTACAAACTTGCCCTGTGATCAACTGAGTCACATTGGTTAATGTTGTTGAGGCGATCGAGTTCAGCGCTTCTTCAGTTAAGAAAGCTTGGTGACCGGTAAAAATAACATTGTGGCAAGCCGATAAGCGGCGGAAGATATCATCTTGAATAATTTCATTTGATTTATCTTCAAAAAACAGCCCTTTTTCATTTTCGTATACATCAAGCCCTAATGAACCAATTTTGCCATCTTTTAACGCTTCCATGGCATCCAATGCATCTAATAGTCCACCGCGGCTGGTATTAATCACCATCACGCCTTGCTTCATTTGATTAAAGCTAACGTTGTTGAGTAAATGATGATTATCTTTGGTCAATGGACAATGCAAACTGATGATATCGCATTGAGGATAGAGGGTTTCTAATGAAACATATTCGACACCAAGATCAATAACAGCTTGGTTTGGATAAGGGTCAAATGCTAATACTTTACAGCCAAAACCTAATAAGATTTTAATGGTGGCTAGGCCAATTTTACCCGTACCTATCACGCCAACGGTTTTGCCAAACATATTAAAACCGACAAGCCCCGATAAAGCAAAGTTAGCGTCACGAGTGCGCTGATAAGCTTTGTGGATTTTACGATTTAACGTCAACATGAGTGCCACTGAATGCTCAGCAACAGATTCTGGTGAATACGCGGGCACATTGACCACTTTCATGCCTAAACGCTCAGCAGCCACTAAGTCAACGTTATTAAAGCCAGCACAACGCATAGCAATAATTTTTGTGCCACCTTTGGCCAACTCAACTAATACTTCTTCACATAAGGAGTCATTGACGAAAGCACAAACAACTTCATAGCCTTCCGCTAGTTTGACGTTTTGCATGCAAAGTCGGTAATCAAAAAATTCAATATCAACCTTAAAGGTTTGGTTAATACTGGTGAAATGGCGAATGTCGTAAGGCTTGGCGCTAAAAAATCCAATTTTCATAGGTATCCAAATTTACTAATAGCGAATTGATGAGCAAATCATCAATATGATCAGCCCCTAGATATGAATTAATTGTATGTGAATTTACGGTTATTGTCGTCAATATCACACTGAATAACGATGAAGTTGTGATCTAGATTCTCTCTGGTGAAGAGCCTTTAAGGATAGTGACTGGCAATTCAGTGGATTTGGTCATACCGATAATAAATCTGTCCCGTTCGCCACACTAATATTCCATGACCATAATTAATATTAGAGTCAAATACTAACCATATTGAAGGAAATAAAATTTGATCCACCAGCAATATAATCACATTGATAATAAAAAGAACTGCTGCGTATATCACTGTTTTTACATATTGAAATTGCTAATATTAGCGCAATGTTATTAAGCCCACGACACTATGAATCATAAAAAAAAACTACCAGTCTCAAACCGTCGTTTTTGGATCGAACGGATCAGTAAAACGTCATTAAGAGCACTGCATATTATCGGTATAGTGGGCAGTGGCGGCGGTATTATCTTTAATCTTGAATTATCTCTATGGCTTAATTATTGGATTATAGCGATTACATCTGGCGTACTGCTAATGAGTTGGGAAATCATTAGAGATTGGCGCTGGTTAATCCAACTCAAAGGAGTATTAACCTTATTTAAAATCATATTGTTAGGATTTTTTATTCAAATAAGCCAATGCCATTCTGAATTAATCATCTTTATTATTTTATTATCTGTTATTGTATCTCATGGACCCGCCGGATTGCGGCATTATTCGATAGTGCACCGGAAGGTGATTCAGAGTAAAAAAGAAATAAAAGGCTAATACCCAACTATAAATGACTTTAAGGACATGGGATGTTCCCTTACCCAGATCAATATCGCATAGCAATGCCGCCAATGACGACCGCTTTTATGGTGGCTTGGGCAATAGTGACTCACGCCATTTTTGCTGATGCTAGTCCATTTTCGCTTTATCCTCTGCTGGTGCTATTTCCCGCAGTGATCGCCACACACCTGTATTTAATTTGGTTAGCAAAAGGCATGAGTCGACTTGATCAATGTTTTTATGCATTAGTGCATATCCCGCTCGCATTTGTCGTGTGGACGTTTACCATAATGCACGTTAACGGCAATGCATTCTCTTAAGTCGCCACTTCTCAGTACCATTCTATACTTGCACATCATAAGCCCTAACGGTATCTTTGCCGCGAATTGACTCACGAGAGCAACTATGGCTGATTTCATATACAACCCACCCACCAGCCCTTGGCTGGATATTTTGTATCAAGATAAAGATATTCTGGTCGCAAACAAACCCTCTGGACTGTTATCGGTACCGGGAAGAGAAGCCATTTATCATGACAGTATTTATGCGCGGGTTTTAGCTGAACACCCTAATGCCCAAATTGTACATCGCCTAGATATGGCAACCTCTGGGGTGATTGTCGTCGCACTTAGACGCAGTGCAGAGCGCGAATTAAAACGTCAATTTCGTGATAGAGAAACGGCCAAAACTTATTATGCTCGGGTTGCCGGCCACATGAAGCCTAGTATCACTCAGGTTGATTTACCACTCATTTGCGATTGGCCTAATAGACCCAAGCAAAAAGTCGACCACGCCATTGGCAAACCTTCGGTAACACTTGTCGAGGTTGTCAGTTACGGTGCTAAATCAACGTTAGTAAAACTCACCCCAATTACGGGACGTTCTCATCAACTGAGAGTTCATATGATGGCGTTAGGGCACCCGATCCTTGGCGATGGATTCTATGCCGATCCTTTAGCAAAAAGCTTATCACCTAGGTTACTGCTGCATGCGGCAGCATTATCGATAACTCATCCGTACTCACGACAAGCAATGCATTTTGAAGCAGCCGTCACGTTCATGACGCCAACCGATGAACAGTAAAAATTAAACATTATTAATAAATATGTGGATTGTAGTAGCTATTACGCAATGAAAGTCGTAGATTTATGGCCAATTAATGGTTTGTTAGGCTTAATATCGTGGATAGCTCATTTCATCGTGATGAATTAGACAATCATATTCTTACCGCACTGATGCAAGATGCCAGAACACCTTTTGCGGAACTGGCGAAACGTTTCAATGTCAGTGCAGGGACAATTCATGTTCGCGTTGAAAAAATGAAACAAGCTGGCATTATCACCGGCGCGCAAATTACCGTTAACCCCAAAGCACTAGGTTATGATGTTTGCTGCTTTATTGGCATCAATTTAAAGAGTGCTGGCGATTATCCAGCAGCGATTGCCAAGCTAAATGAATTAGAAGAAGTGGTAGAAGCATATTATACCACTGGTAATTACTCGGTATTTGTAAAGGTAATGTGCCAATCTATCGATGGATTACAGCATGTGCTGATTAACCGTATCCAATCAATTGATGAAATCCAGTCTACTGAAACACTTATTAGCCTTCAAAACCCTATTGTCCGATCGGTAAAGCCCTAAATCATTGAGGGCTTAATCTCTTTCCACGTCTGTATTACCTTCAGAATTGTCAAACGCTACAAGTGCATTTCATAACCTAAATCACAAACCTACACATACTTATTAACAATTAATTGCCTTTTTTTTAAATCGGAGTGTTACTTTTGTTAATTCTTTGTGCTACAAATGCTGTTGATGCACCACAGAGTGCAACACATAAGCAGAAATTAATATAAACACCATCACTTAATATACATCGTCTTAAAACGATATCCTCCCCCCACATTGAGTGATGTATAAAACAAGGAAGAAGTTGTGAAGACAAAATTAGCTCTAGCCATTTCGGCTGCACTGATATCAAGTGCGACTTATGCAAATACACAATATAGCTCTGACCAAACAGGCATTGAACTGCTGTCCGTTAAAAATAACAACAAACCAACAGTAAGACAAAACAACGTAGTAGCTCCTCAACGTTATATTGTTGAATTAGAGTCGCCTGCCATTGCAAAGTACCAAGGTGGCATTTCTACTTTAGCCTCTACAGCTATTAAAGATAAAAATAGCAAGCTAGATATTCAATCAGCTCCAGTTAAAAGTTATGCATCTCATTTGCAAGCAGAGCAAGCAGCATTTACAAAAGCACTTTCAAAAGTGGCTGCAAATGCCAAAGTTGAACGTCAGTTTAAGACATTATTTAACGGTGTAACCATTGTTAGCCAAGGGTTAACTGTTGAACAGATCATGGCTATTCCAGGGGTTATCTCGGTATACCCTGAAGCAATGTACGAAACAAACATGGATGCTTCACTTGGCATTATTAATAGTCAAGCGATGTGGAATGCTGTTGATGGTATGGAAAATGCGGGTAAAGGTATCCGTGTTGCAATTATTGATGGTGGTATTCGTCCTGAAAACCCAATGTTCTCAGGAGAAGGTTTTACCGCTCCAACTTCTATGATGCCAACCGATGACTATTGTTCAACGGTAGATAGCTCATTCTGTAACGATAAACTGATTGTTGCACGTTGGTCACAACCAACGTTTGCGGTATGTCCAGATGAATACATGAGCCCATTAGGCTACGGTGGTCATGGTACTCACGTTGCTGGTACCGCTGTAGGTAACAAAGTAGATACCACTTTCCAAGGTGTTGACGTTACTTTATCAGGTGTTGCTCCAGCCGCATATTTAATGGCTTATAAAGCACTGTATTCTAAAGAAGATTGTTCTGGTGGCAGCGGTTCTAACATTATGCTGATGGAAGCATTAGAACATGCTGTTAATGATGGTGCAGACGTAATCAATAACTCATGGGGTGGTGGAGCCGGTGCCGATCCAGCAAGCAGCCCATATAAAACAATGTTTGAAGCTGCTGAAGCTGCTGGTGTTGTTGTTGTAAGTGCTGCTGGTAACGATGGTAACGCAGCTAAATCAGTTGGTTGTCCTGGTTGTATTGAATCTGGTATCACTGTAGCTAACAGTACTACTGGCCGTTATTTTGCTAACAGCTTCAATGTTGGTGGTGATGATTTATTAGCGGTTCCAGGATCTGATACCATCATTGAGATGGATATTACTGCTCCTGTTATTTTAGCTCTAAACATCGATGCTGAAAACACTGAAGGCTGTGATGCATTTGCCGCTGATTCGTTTAAAGATGGCATTGCGTTGATTTCACGTGGTACTTGTAACTTTAGTGATAAAGTGACTAATGCTCAAAACGCAGGTGCTAAAGCGGTTGTGGTATACAATAACCGTGCTGGTGCTCCAATCACCATGTCAGTTCCAGGCATTACATTCCCTTCAGCTATGATCTCACAAGATGATGGCATGGCAATTGTTGATTCAATGGGTGACACTACGATTCAAGGTACTATAGGTTCTGAAATTAAACGTATTATCGCAAGCAACCTTGCTGATACGATTAATCAGTCTAGCTCTCGTGGTCCAAATGGTAATGAAAACATTCTCAAGCCTGATCTAGCTGCTCCAGGAACAGATATTTTATCTGCTTTCTCACCAGACGATGGTGGAGAAAACTTTAACATGATTACTGGTACCAGTATGGCCAGCCCACACGTGGCGGGTGCTGCTGCTTTATTAAGCCAGTTACATCCAGATTGGTCATCTATTGATATTAAAACAGCATTAACATCAACATCTAAAATGGATGGTATTTTAGATGATGACGCGTCAACACCTGCAACTCCTTTTGATATGGGTGCTGGTCGTATGGATCTTGATGCTGCAGCAAAAGCAGTATTAACATTTGATAAGCCTTCAATTGCAGCAGACTCTTGTGTCGGTATCTGTACATTTACTCGTACTGTTTACAACAAAGGTGATGAAAAATCATCTTGGGCACTTTCAGCAAATTCTGATACTGCTGGCCTAATGATTTCTCCATCAACACTTGAACTTGAAGCGGGTGCATCTGCAACGTTTACCGTTACTGTTGATTCAACATTCAGTGAATATGGCGATTGGATCTTTGGTAACGTAATGATCACCAGCACTGAAGGTAAGCAAAATGCTCATCTTCCATTAGCGGTATTAGCTAAAGAGTCTAGTGATTCATCTTTAATCTCTACTTATACAACTGATACTGATATTACTGTTGCAGATCCTTTCACTGTAAAATCTGTTGTTAATAATACCATGTTCGAAAATACTGTTACTGTGACAGCTTCAGCTCCTAAGGGCACTAAGCTTACATCGAAAGATGATGTATCTGTTGTCCTGAACGGCGCTTCGCAAAATGGTCTATCTGTTGATGAGAATACTGGCGTTATCACTTGGGTTGGTTCAATGGACTTGCCTGAAATGGTTACTTCAAGTGGCTCTGGTTCATACCCAAATATTACAGACCTTGGTTTAAGCCAAACACCAGCTTGCCTAGATGGTTGTGATGAAACGACATTTGTATTTAACGTACCAGCCTACAAATACAATGGCCAAACTTATACTCAAATCACAATTTCTGATAACGGTATAGTTATCCCTGGCAATAGTTCAACTGCTGGTACTTATGCTAATAAAGAACTACCTGACAGCTCAAATCCAAATAATATCCTTGCACCATTCTGGTCAGATTTTGATTTAAGTGATGGTACGGTTGGCGACACTGGTGGTGGAGCTATCTCTATTGGTGTCGTGAGCACTGGAAGCGCTTCATTCTTAGTTGTTGAATGGAATGATGCACAGCTTTATGCTGATTCATCAGGTGACAAGTACAGCTTCAGCGTTTGGTTAAAAACTGGCGATACTGAAGAAGTGACGTTTAACTACTTCGACATTCCTGGTATGCCAGCTAACGTAACCATAGGTGCAGAAAACATCAGTGGTACTATCGGAACGACTTATTACTACAACGGTGTAGGTTCAGCTGTTACTAACGATGATTATGTTGAAGTTAGAGCATCAAACTCTGGTAGTGTTGAAATCGGCTATAAAGCTATGGTCACTGAGTTTAGCTTCGGCCAAGCTGATGCGCCGTCACTTGATGAAGACACTTCCATGGAAGGTAATGTATTAGATAATGATACTAAACCAGACCAAAAAGTAGCTCGTACTCAAGTAACGGGCGATGGCATGACAGCTAAAGCTCAACGCTTAATTGACGTATCTCCAGCAGGAAAACTAAGTACTGTTGCTCTTGTTGATAACGTGACTAATGGTGAGCTTACTTTGGCCGCTGACGGTTCATTTACTTATACACCAAAAGCAGACTTCACAGGTACAGACACATTCACTTATACATCTACTGATGAAGAAGGGAATCTGAGCACTCCTGCACAAGTTGTTATTACTGTGACTAACGTAAATGACGCTCCTACTGTTGCACCTTCAGGAATGAATAGTGCCGGTGGTTTCGTTGTAACAGCCAAGGCTAATGGTAAAGATATCGATGGCGATGCTTTAACGTATAATTGGGTCCAAACTGGTGGTAAGAGTGTTAACTTTACTAACGGTGGTCCAACAATTAACTTTACGGCTCCTATAGGTAATGACACCTTCACTTTCACTGTAACCGCATCTGACGGCGAACTGACAAGTGCACCTGGTACTGCAACCATTAATGTCACCAAGGAAGAAGAGAAATCTTCTGGTGGTTCTATGGGTTGGTTAACCGCACTATTACTACCATTAGCTGCATTACGTCGTCGTAAGCACTAATTATTAGTCATCATTAATTTGGCATTGCCAAAATGATATAAAAAAACCAGCTGTATTATTCAGCTGGTTTTTTATTAGTTAAAGAAATTAATCAGATAATATTCTTCACCTTAGCTTGGCTAACATAAGCGACAAGTGAGATAACAACATTTACCTTATATCATATCAAACGGATGATTTTTACTTACAAGGTCTCTTATCCATCGATTAGCAACCGATGCAAGTCAATGATAGCGAGCAAGGCTAAAAGTTATTAAATAAACGCTCACTATCCCTAACTCCGATCAACTATTCCTCTTCATCTGATTCATCAGCATGAGCTGAAGCCTCAAACATCTCAATATTGGCTAATTGTCCAAACCAGAAATCTGAACTGACCATCTTAAACTGACGTGATAAGCCTTCGCTTGTAACAGATTCTAACTGCCATAATATGCCAGTAGCTTCTGGAAATTGTGTGCCGGTAATTTGATCTTCAAACAATCGATGTAATAACACATCGGGTGATAACCCTGATGCTAAAAGACGTACCATAGATGCATGCAACGACTGATCAAATATGCTTAAATCGTCTGCATCTGTTGCGGTCACATTAACCGTAAACTCAACGCCGGTAGGCTCAGCAAAAACACCATTAAAAGCTTCTCTCAATAATGCATAAGCACTAAAAAAGCCTTCATGAAGCAAGCAATCAGAATATTCTTCCCACATCCTGTCACCAATCATGTCATTACTTAACTGGTCAATTTTACCTTCTGCTAATTCAGTGAATAAATGAGTTAAGACAATTTTAGCGGCTTCGGTGGCCTCTAAATCATTTAAAGACATCATGCACATTTCTCTAAGTTCAGACTCCTCCATATCATCTAAGCCATCATTTAAGCCCATAATAGCCATCAATTGAAGGTAATCTTTATTTGACCAGGCGTTAGGGATCTTGTTGATTTTACGAAAAGAACCAATTTGAACATTAAATTGTGCTGTCATGGAAACTCCTTCAGGTGAGCATCAAAAATTGACGCACATTAGCCAAACTAAAGCCCTGCATGTAAGAGCGCAACACTAGATCGATTTAAAAACAAAAAATGTGAGATAATAATTTACCGATAAAAACCTAAGATACTGATAGTAAATGCTTTGTTTTATATAAATAACACATTAAGCGTTATATTAAACTTTGTTTATATGGTATTAATTTAGTTAACAATTAAACATCATATTGTGAGTTATTTCTTTGGATTAAATATGAAACAGCCAGAAAGTACGTCATTGCTAGCGATGACAATTAGATGAACAATGAACATTATCAATGAACAACTGACCTACCCGAACCAGATATATCACTGCTACGCTTGCCTTTAATGGATCATCCCAACAGTTAGCGTCGTTATGCTCAGCTCAATTTGAAGTCGCCATCATAATTATCTGAACTCTGAATAGGCAAATGTGAACCTTAGTCGCTATAAAGCAATAATACTCAGGCTTTACAATGATCTCATAAGCCAGCAATAAGCATCAGGAGCGTACTTAAGCTTCAGACAACGTCTTACCTTCAACAGATATTCCACTCGGCAGCAACTCATGTGACTCAAAGTCGAGCACCTCCCAATCTTATATAACATATCGAGCGTAACACTCAGCTTTAGTCTTTCAAAACAACCGATATAGTTACATTCAATCTCAACACACAATACAAATTCACCTTGAGATAGCCCTACCTTTTGATGACATGAGTCAACAGATAACCACCCGAATCACCAGTCTAAGTAGCTTTTTAAATACATGGCATAGAACTCTGTTTATTTAAACATACATCCATAATCAAAAAAGCCATGCCAATGCCTAATGTATAAAGCCTACATAAAAACATAACAAATTGAATTAACGATATTTATATAACTAAAAATGCAGTTACGGGAATAATCAGAGCCTAAGTTACCA
The DNA here is from genome assembly GCF_009994065.1 of Shewanella vesiculosa. Classification (NCBI taxonomy): domain Bacteria; kingdom Pseudomonadati; phylum Pseudomonadota; class Gammaproteobacteria; order Alteromonadales; family Shewanellaceae; genus Shewanella; species Shewanella vesiculosa. Next base: position 36,686 of record NZ_JAACSD010000006.1, on the reverse strand, counting down.
AAGTGTAAACCGCAAGTTTACATTTAGAGTAATTTATGTTGCCGACTGGGTGATGGTATGATAGGTTAACTGCATGACACAGAAGCGAGCATTATCTGTTCAATAATTAAAAACGTTAACGACATCAGAAACAGTTGAACATGAAATTAAAACTATAAAACTCAGAGAGGGAAGTATGAACACCATCCACAGAACATTTAGTCGCACTGCGTTGTCGGTATGTATTGCTGCTTTACTTAGTCCAGCAGTTTTGGCAGTAGAAGGCGTTAAGGAAGTTGAACAAACCCCAAAAAATGTTGAACGTATTGCTGTTACTGGTTCAAACATTTTTAAAGGTAGCGCTAACACTTCATCATCCGCCCCTATTACCGAAGTGGGTAAAGAGATGATTGAAGGTATAGCAGCAATTTCTATTGGGGATGTGCTCAACAATATACCTTCGGTAACTTCCGCGATAAATGGGTCAAGTGATAACGTTTCTCTTGGTGGTGCAGGCAGTAATGTCGGCGTGTCAACAACATCACTTCGTAATTTGGGTTCTGCACGAACTTTAGTCTTAGTTAACGGTCGTCGTTATGTATCTGGTGTTTCAGCAAACACGGGATATGGTGTTGATTTAAATTCAATTCCAACCGCAATTATAGAACGCGTTGATGTATTAACGGGCGGTCAATCCGCAATTTACGGTTCCGATGCGATTGCTGGTGTGATTAACATCATCACAAAAAAGAATTTTGATGGCGCAGAAATAAACGCTTTTGCAGCAGAATCCAGCGAAGGTGGCGCAGAAAGACAAAATTTTGATTTTACCTATGGCAAAAACTTTGACTCTGGTAATGCTTGGATTTCCGCCGGTTATGCTAATCAAGAGGTATTGAATTCTTCTGAAAGAGACTTTTCTCGATATGAAATGAGATTTGTTGATACCAACGGCGATGGCATTAGAGATACGATTGCAAGGCGAGATGGACCTGGTCATGTGGATGGCGCTTTATTGGGTTATGGCGATTTAAAAATCTTTGGTAATGGCGATCAATTTAATGCAAACCAACCCTTACTGGACAGTAATTATCAGCCAACTAGTGACTCAGACTGGGACAATCAACATTCTAATCGTACATTAGTCTTGCCATATCAACGCTTTAATATTGCTTCTGGAGTCACTTTCGACATTTCTGAGAAATCAACATTAGAGGTTGAATTAAACTATGCACAAACACAGGCTCGGGTTGATTTAGAAGAAGCACCAATCGATGTTGTCAATAATGTCTTCAGAAAAGGCAATGGCGGCACAACCGGTATCGACGTCGCCACGAGCCCATACTTTGTCGGTAGTAGCGCAGGACAGCAACTTTTAGCTGTGATGGGAGATAACACCTCTCTTGATGGTGTAACCACCAATAGGCGTACTTTTGAATTTGGCAATCGTCTCACAGAAAACCAACGCGATACTTTCCGCGTGGCAGGTAACTATACCTACTACTTAGACAATGGTATGGATTGGCAAACAGGCGCAACGTACGGCATAACTTCACAAACACAACAGAACAGTGGTGACTTCAGCATACCTAATTTGCAACAAGCACTCACTATCGAAGAAGACGGCAATGGTGGATACCAATGTGCTGATGTTATCGCCAGGACTTATGGCTGTGTACCAGTGAATCCATTTGGAACGACTGATAGTTTGGCTGGTCAAGCTGGTATCACTGGTTTTTCCGATGAAGCAATGAAGTATCTTGCTGTTAACACAGGGCAAACAGGTAAAGTTGAACAGTTTGTGGTGAACAGTGTTATGTCTGGTGAATTAGATTTTGCTATCGGAGATGACAACATAGGCTTTGCTGCTGGTGTTGAATACCGAAAAGAATCCGCCGTTGAAAACCCTGATAGTTTCCGTCAACTAGGCATCACCCGTGAAGGCCCTGTTCAACCAATCGACGGCAGCTTTGACGTTGCGGAAGTTTTTGGTGAGCTTTACGTCCCTGTTACAGATTGGCTTAACCTAAGTCTTGCCGCTCGATTCGGTGATTATTCAACAATAGGTACTACTTCAACTTACCGTTTAGGTATCGATGCACCTATCCATGAGATGTTCCGAATTCGCGCGAGCCAGTCGAGCTCAGTTAGAGCACCGAATATCAATGACATATTCTCTACGGGAACAACCAGTGTTGCAAACCCAACGATAGATGTCTGTAATGGTGCCTCCAAGACAGGCACATCTAATATCGACGTGAATTGCACTTCTATCTCGGCAATTTCAAATCGAATGGATACAGATCCAAACGGCCAATATATATTAGTGGGTTCAGAGACAAATAATACCTTAGTGTCTCAAAGTGGTTCACCTAACTTAAAAGCAGAAACGGCAGACTCATTAACATTAGGTTTTGTAATGACTCCGCTAGACAACCTCTCGATTTCGGTGGATTACTACGGTATCGAAATTGAAGATGGTATTACGACCATCACTCCCGATACTATGGTTAAACGTTGTTATGATGTCGATCCATCACAATTTGATAAGACCTGTGGTGGCCGAATCGTGAGAGATGTGCAAGATGGTCCGATTCTAAATATTTATTCGACATCAATAAATGCTAATACTATTTCAACCAGTGGCGTTGATTTGGAAGTAGCATATTCACTGGATAACCTGACAGTAAACTTTATTGCTAACTACCTAGCCGAATATGAAATAGATACTCTTACAGGTAAAATTGACAATTTAGGAACGACATTATTCCCTGAATATCGCTACACTATGAATGCCTCATATAACATCACAGATGATTTTAACCTGTTTGCCCAGATGACATATCGTGCTGAAACTAAAGGTGTTCTAGGAGAAACGACCTTATCGGATGATCTTAACACTATGGATGCTGTTTACTATGTAGATGTTCGAGCAAGCTACCAAATTAATGATGCGGTAAATGTGTATATTGGTTCGAATAACTTACTCGATCAACAACCAGATATCCAAGCAACAAGTTCAGCAGTTGGTACCAATACAACACCTCAAGCTTATGATGTTATTGGTCGCCAACTCTTCGCCGGTGTTAAGTTGACATTCTAATAACTAAAACGGCATGCAGCATATTTTATAAAGCATGCCTTACACGCAATTTGAGAGCCTTAAAACCTAATCAGTGCTGATTAGGTTTTATTTTTAATAACCACTAAGGAGGGGATGTTGAAGCTTATTAACTTACTAAATTTGTTAATAGCATCATTATTGTTAACAGTTGATGCTAATGCTGCAGATAAAATGACCCATTATCCCCAACAAAATGAGTCATTCGACAACACGCCACAGATTTCATGGATAAAGGCTGGTCAGCTACCCGTACCCGATGGATTTTCTGAATCGATTGGTATTTCTGGAGCCTATAGCGGTTTTTTAGGTAATTACCTCATTGTCGCAGGCGGCGCCAATTTCCCTAATGGCCACCCATTTTTTGAACAGGGGGAAAAAGAATTCTATTCGGATATTTTTGTCTTCGATACTACAAATAAATTCGCTAACTTGGTTGCACATGGCCACTTACCTATCAAAGCAGGGCATGGAGCAACCTTAGTCGTCGATAACAGCCTTTATCTTGTTGGAGGTAAAAATAATCAACAAGCCTTCGATTCCATTATAAAATTAACTTTAGATTCAGATTATAAACTGACCACTGAATTGATCGATCATTTACCTTTCACATGGCATTCAGGTGGCGCTGCTTGGCAAGATGGCGACTTGTATATCTTTGCTGGTGAGCAAAATGGCAAAGTAAACAATCGTGTCTGTCAGTACTCTCTCATCAGTAAGTCATGCATTAATAGTGAGAATGTTCCTGCTGTTCCTGGTGCTGAACGTTCAGATTTTCCAGCGATCAATCATAAAGGTCAGTTTTACATTTTCGGCGGTTTGAGTTTTCTGACTGATAACGCTGTGCTAACTGATGCCTATGCTTTTGATTTTAAAAAGTCGCATTGGACAACATTAGCGCCTATCACTTTGGACAAACAGCCTTTTTCGGTAACCGGTGGTGGTGTGGCTACCATTAATGATGATCAATTAGTATTACTGGGTGGTGTAAATCGCGCTATTTTTAATGATGCTATCTTTCAATTGACCACACAAAAAAATGAAGGTTTGACGGCTTTTAAACAATATTACTTCAGCTTGAGTGAACAAGAGATCAATTTTAGTCGTCGCCAGATTATTTATAATATCGACAAAGATGATTGGTCTGCACTGACTAATAACGTGCCATTTACTGGCGGAGCTGGGCCACTCACTATCACTCAGCAAGGAAATAAAATCTATTGGATTTCAGGTGAGATTAAACCCGTAGTACGAAGCCCAAACATCTATCAAGGTACAGTCTTATAACCCAATAACATGGCGATAAGCTAAATGTATAGGGTGACACTCTGAATGCATTCTTGCTCCGACTATCTATACTTTACTCAGCCTAAAATCAGGTTGTCATTACTGTTAGCCCCCAAGCACTGATCAAATGTCGAACACTAGGATTACTGATCAAGGACAGATATTTGGAGTGCCCTATTAGCGCGTTTATGGCGTGAACGACTACACAGATATCGTGTGACTACATAGTGATTCAATCGGAATTATCTATGAAGCAACTAGCAGTACTTTATTGAAATGTCGAGCTAGCTAACATTCAGCCGCTATAACAAGGTGTTTAATTCCACAAATAAAGAATGGTTAGCAATAAAACAACCGATAAGTCTTTTACCCATTAGCCGCGCTGGGATGACGAACTAGCCTAAAGCCACAATTTCCTCTGCAATTAATTGCTGTATTTGCTGCCACTGCGTCTCAACCCAATGACCATTATGAGGTAGCATCGAAAAATGATCGGCGGTGGGTAACATAATTTGCCTCACTCTAGCTCGAGTTTGTTCACAAAATTGCGATACTTGTGAAACGTTTACGCAAGTATCTCGCCCACCATGTATCACAGTTAACACCATTTGCGGGTGGCATAAACGACTCGGATTACAGGCAAGGTATCGCTCAGGGTGGCTGTGTGGCGTCCCGCCCATCAGTCGATATATTTGCTCTGGTTGGTCTACATCGTTCACTGACACTAAGTCTAAAATACCCGCAATAGTCACCACTCTTTGTATTTTCAAAGGATCGTTATAATAAAGCTCACTGTCAGCGGCTATACCTTCTCTTGATGCTGCCCAAGTCGCCAAGTGCCCACCAGCAGAGTGGCCAATGATCAAAACTCGTCTTAAATCTAAGCTTTCGCTATGCTGGATATGACGCAGATAATCGATGGCATCAGCAACGTCCTTAAAGGTTGTAGGCCATGGCGCATTGATATTTTCACCTTCGGTATTCATGCGCCGGTATTCTACATTCCATATCGCAACCTCAAAGGTTTGCAAGTAATCAACGATGGCGCGAGTGGCATAAGTCTCAAGGCTGTGATTATCTTTCCAATAGCCACCATGAACCACAATGACCACTGGCGTATTGTTTGCGTGGGTCGGCGTATAAAGATGTGCAAACTGCTGACCTTCACTCCCATAACTGACCGTCTTTTTCTGATGAGTGTTCATAGGCAGGTACTCTAAAAGATACTAACTACCGTTATGGTACAATAGGTACACCACAAGCTCAACGATTTTAAATATCAAACTAAACTGCATCTTTGTGATTAAAAATTAATCACAAAGATAATTTCATATACATTCTTTAACACATTGGTACAATAGCCAGATAGGTGATACATAATCGCTCGCGTACTAAAGGAATTCCCAATGCCAATTACGATTAAACGTCCTGTTGAACGAAAAAAACTATCAGAAACAGTTGAAGAAGAATTGGAAATGATGATACGTCAAGGTGAAATAGCCGAAGGAGATGCGCTTCCCTCTGAGAGAGAGCTCATGGCTGCGTTTGGTGTTGGTAGGCCTTCTATTCGTGATGCGCTATCTGCGCTAGCCCGCAAAGGCTTGGTTAAAATTAGTAGCGGTGAAAGAACCCGCGTCACTAGACCTTCTCCAGATGCCATTATTTCTGAATTGTCAGGCATGTCGAAAGACTTTTTATCACAGCCAAACGGTTTACAGTACTTTGATCAATTAAGAAGTTTTTTTGAATCAAGCTTAGTACGTCATGCTGCTGAATTTGCAACAAGTGAGCAAATTCAGGAGTTAGAAAAGGCGGTTGAGCTAAACGGCAAAGCGATAAATAATGAAAACCAATTTAAAAAGACCGATATTTACTTTCACCGAGTCATCGCGTCAATTCCCGGTAACCCTATTTTTTTAGCTATACATCAAGCCCTTGTCGATTGGGTAATAGATGCACGTCCTGCAAAAACTAATGTGCAAGAACTCAACGCTAGAAGCCACCAAGATCACGTTGAAATTTTAGCCTGCATTAAAAATCGTGATGTGGAAGGTGCGGATAAAAAGCTGACACAACATATACAATATGTATTCGACAAATATTACGCTGAGTAATAGAGCGTCATAACTAAAACAGCACAACTGAGAAAAGCTATCGATAGATAGCTTTTTTGCTAACTGCAGCGCAATAACATCACTTCAATAGCGGTTCGCTAAAAATTCTCAAATCGAATGGTATATTTTCATAGCATTAGCCTAAAACAGGTGGTATAACAGGTATACAGTAAAACAACACTATTTGAGTACATATGATTAACAAGATATTAAAGTCAGCGTTTACTTTGATGTTGATGATGCCGTTGCTAACCCATGCTCAAACATCAATCCAGTGGCAGGAATTAAACACGACTTCAATAGACAAAGTTAACATTAATCACGGTGCGTTTATCGACCATCAAGGTACTGGTCTAGTGATATCATCAGGTATAGTAGATTTAACTGCTAAACCATATCTCTTTATCGCAGAGCAGGTAACAGACAGCAGCGTTGAATCAGAAGCAATATATCTCGTTGATGGTAGTAATGTTATTGTGACGAACTTGTCGGCAGAACAAGGTAATAGATCTTTTGCCGCGGCAACCAGTTTCCTTGGTGCCACCCTTGTAACCGGGGGTATAGCCAAACAAAAAACGACAAATTTAGTCAATCTCATTATATGGCGCCCTGAATCGAAAACACTTTATAGCTATCCACTGCCAGTATTACCTAGCACAGCAAAATCCCCATCAGCAGTCGTCATTAACAATATCCTCTATGTGTTAACCGGTTCAGATGCGAACAACCAATTCTTTGCTTTGGATCTCAATGGGCTGATAAACGCAGAAGGGAAATTATCTTATAGTAAACGTGCTCTTGACCATTTTATCGATAGTAACTCATGGCAGCGCTTACCTTCATTGCCTTTAGCCAATCAAAATATGCCTTACCAAAATGGGATTAAATTGGCAGTTCAAAATGATGGTACTGGAGCCAAAATATTTGCCATAGGTGGTTATCAACTTGCACATGACAAGCTCAATCCAGCTGAATATCTCAACTCACAAGAAAAGGTTTTCGCTTTAACTAGACATTGGAAATTTGATCCCAATACTAAAAACGCTGAAAATCAGTGGCAAAATCTTGGTGATATCTCTGTTGCCAAGCAAAAACTTAATCAACGAATTAATAGCCTAAGTTCTATTGGTCAATCACATATCTTAGCGTTTACCGATCAAGGCAATACCTTATCATTTAATGCCATTACTAATAGTTGGACACATTACTTAACCAACAATATCGATAAAACCCAGGTTATCAATGGCGCTAAAACGACTGAATATATTAGTGAAAATGTCACAACATCTGACGGGGTCATCTACTCATTAAATCGCAGCAATAATAATCCTAGCGCATTACGACTATGGCAAGCATCACTCAAACAGCCGGAAAATAATTTTGGTTTAGTTAATATGACCGTTTTAGTGGTGTATTTAATTTGTGTGGTATTGCTCGGACTGTTTTTTGTCTTCAAAAACAGAAATACCGATGATTATTTCCGTGGGGGTCAATCTATCCCTTGGTGGGCAGCAGCCTGCTCAATATATGCCACTATGTTAAGCTCATTAACTTACGTCGCACTGCCTGCTGTCGTTTACCAAAGTAACTGGGTATTACTTATTGGCATATGGATGATTGTTGCTGTTGCGCCTCTGGCCATTTATGTTGCTATGCCCTTTTTTCGCCAAATTGACGCCACTAGCGCTTACGAATATCTATCAAAACGTTTCAATATGAGTGTAAGGCTATTTGCCAGTGGCTTATTTACCCTATTTCATGTGGGTCGAATGGGTATAGTTATGGCATTAACAGCATTATCCCTCTCGGCAGTAACGCCACTATCAGCTAGTGACAGTGTGTTGATTATGGGCGTCTTATGTTTGATTTATTGCACCATGGGTGGCATTGAAGCTGTCATTTGGACTGACACCTTACAAACCGTTGTGTTAATTCTTGGTGCGATAGCCTGCTTTATCATCATAGTTACAGGTTTAGATGGCGGCTTAACTGACTTTATAAACATTGGCTTACGTGATGATAAATTTACTATGGTCAATGCTGATTTCAGTTTAGATAGCATAACAACACTGTCTATATGGGTGATTGTTATTGGTGGTATTGGCCAAAATTTATCGAGCTACACTGCCGATCAAGCCGTAGTACAACGCTATATGGTGACAAAAAATCCGAGTGATGCCAGAAAATCAATTTGGGCAAATGCAATAATTGCAGCCCCAGGAGCATTATTATTCTTCTGTATTGGTACCGCGCTATACGCCTTTTATCAAACACATCCAGAAAAATTAGACCCTACCATCCAGATTGATCAAATATTTCCCACCTTTATTGCGACTGAACTGCCAATTGGTGTTGCGGGTCTTATTGTTGCGGGAATTTTTGCGGCCGCCCAATCAACAGTATCGACCAGTATGAACTCTATCGCGACGACGTTAGTAACTGACTTCATAAGGCCTTTTAATTTAGTGAAAACTGAAAAAGGTTATATGAGTGCTGCGCGCTGGCTAACTTTTATCATGGGAATACTCGGCACACTTGCTGGACTGATCTTTATCGATCCAGAAATCCGCTCACTTATGGAAGCTTATTTTAAAGTGATCGGCATGTTTATGGGCGCATTGGGTGGTCTATTTGTATTAGGCGCCTTAACCAAAAAAGCCAACTCGTTTGGCGCGATAACAGGTATTTTAGCCGGTGTATCCACCATGATATCTGCATGGCAGTTTGGCTGGGCCGACGGTTACCTATATGCAACCATAGGTATAATGTCATGTTTAGTCGTTGGCTATATTGCCAGTTTATTAACACAAACGTCCAAGACAACGAACAAAGACTTAACTGGGCTAACCTTATATACCATGCATCCAACCCCTATTAAATCGTGATTAATATTCAAATAGCCTTTAGGAAATAAGTATGACAATAGTAAATAAAATTTTAGAAAAGCAACTATTAACTTTATTAAAACAGTCGTTAATTGTCTCTTGCCAACCGGTTGATCACGGCCCTATGGATAAGGTTGAGCATGTTGTTGCTATGGCGTTGGCCGCCGTAGATGGCGGCGCAAAAGGGTTAAGAATCGAAGGCGTCGAAAATGTTAAAGCTGTAGCCAAGGCAACCAGCACACCGATCGTTGGCATTATTAAAAGAGATTTAATAGATAGTCCAGTTCGCATCACCCCGTTTATTGAAGATGTAAAAGCCTTGGCACAAGCCGGAGCCAGTATTATCGCGTTTGACGGTACACAAAGACAAAGACCAGTACCAATGTTAGCGCTACTTGAAGCTATTCATAATGCAGGCTGTATTGCCATGGCAGATTGCGCAGACTATGAAACTGGCCTCATGCTGGCACAACATGGCTGCACTTTTATTGGCAGTACCATGTCTGGTTATACTGATTTGAATCCCCCGCCCCATGATCCCGATTATGCCCTCGTCGCTCATTGGGTTAGCCAAGGGTTAAATGTTATCGCAGAAGGTCGCTATCACTCTCCAGAAAGAGCAGCTAAAGCGATTAAACTTGGCGCCTTTTCTGTCACTGTCGGCTCGGCAATCACCCGCGTAGAACATATTACCAAATGGTTCGCTACTAGCATAACAGAGGCGTTGCCTTCAATGGAAACAACAATATGATCATCGCAATCGATATTGGTGGTACAAAAATATCTGCTGCACTGATGGATAATAATGAAATCATTGAATCAAAAAAGACTGATTCGATTGTTCATCACGATCTCGATAATTTAGCGAGTTATGTGGTTCATTTATGCCAAGACTGGATTGAAAAAGCACAAATAGTCGCCGTAGCCTGCACCGGACAAGTTGGTAAACATCAAGTTAACTTTCTGTCAGCCAAACAAGCCCTACCCTTACAGCAGCAGCTCAAGACAGGATTTGGGCTGCCCGTAGTTATTTTAAATGATGCTGCAGCGGCTGCATGGGCAGAATATTGTTTAGGTCCCAAAAGACAAGACAGCACCTTAGTTTATATTACGGTGTCGACCGGAATTGGCGGCGGCATTATCCAAAATGGTCAGTTGGTCACTGCTAGTGATGGTTTTTGTGCTCATATCGGTCATATGTCAGTTAATTGCCCCACGGCTCTTAGTGTTCAATGCCATTGTGGCCGAATCAATTGCGTCGAAGCTATTTCATCGGGCACATCAATCGCCAGGCAAGCATCAACAATTTTAAAGACTGCTGTTAGCTGCAAAAACGTGTTCGAACAGCATCTGTCTCACCCAGAAATAACCACGCTACTGGACCAATGTGCTGATGCGCTCGTTGATTTAATTGCGAATATTAAGGCTCTTACAGGTACGACTGTGGTTGTCTTAGGAGGAAGCGTCGGGGATGCATCAGCTTTTAAAGAAAGAGTGGCAGCTAAAATAGCCAAGTTACCGATGATATATCAAGTTAGCTTGGTCTCGCCTATAACAGGAGAGCATGCGGATCTTATCGGCGCAGCCATGTATGCTCAAACGATAAATGGCTTCAATGATGGTACTCAATAGCCGCGACTGAAATGCTATTTTATTGGAACAAACATGCAAATTATTATTTTAGATAATCCCGACCAAGTTGCAACTCATGCTGAACAATGGGTTACAGAAGTTATTAAACAAAAATCAACTCCAGTTTTAGGCCTAGCCACAGGCACCACCCCTATTCAACTTTATAAACGGCTAGTACAACGCCATCAAACAGCACAGTTAAGCTTTGCTAATGTCACGACATTTAACCTTGATGAGTACCATAATATTGCCGCAGATAATGCACAAAGCTACCGCAAGTTTATGAAAGATAATTTATTTGATCATATAGACATTGACCAAAATAAAACATTTTTACCTATCTGTCAGCAAGATCAAAACCCACGTATTCAAGGCCTTGCTTACGAGAAAAAAATTCGCAATGCGGGTGGGATTGATTTGCAAATATTAGGCATAGGCGCAAACGGACATATCGGCTTTAATGAACCGACTTCGAGCTTAGCATCTCGCACAAGAATTAAAACCTTAACCAAGCAAACGTTACAAGATAACAGCCGCTTATTTGATAAAGATGAATACCAACCTACGATGGCGATGACAATGGGCATTGCCACCATTCTTGACGCTCGTTATGTGTTACTGATGGCGACAGGAACAAATAAAGCAGCAGCAGTAAAGCAAATGATCATGGGACCTGTAACCGCTATGTGTCCCGCATCCGCTTTACAAATGCATGAAAATGCGATCATTCTGCTAGACAAAGAGGCTGCATGTGAATTAAGCGATCAAGAGTATTTTATTTGGGCAAACCAAGAACACCAAAAAATTAATCAAGCCTATGGACTATTCATCTAGATAACTTATTTATAGTTCACTCATAGTTCATTAATATTTAGTCGACTAAATATTAATGAACTTGGCTATACAGGCACATGTTTTCATAGCAAAGCACATCTAATCTCTCATCACATACCAAATAAATACCAAGCTCTCCACTAATTGCCACTCGGAATCTATAGATCGCTCAATTGGACCTGCAAGGTAATATTAAGCAAACCCTGTTCGCCATGATGAACTGTCTACAGAGCACATCACTGAACAGTAATTATTACCGCCCAGATTTACCTACCCGACTATCTTGCATAAAAAAACCACCAATAATATATTGATGGTTAGATATGACGCACTAACAACAACTTCACTTTAAAAACACTACAATATAAAAATCTTCGCGTTCAAACTTTTTTATATATTCCTAAAACCTCATGCTAAATAATTAATATTATCTTCTAATACCAAAAAGATAATTATTATTAGTTATTTTTGTCATGCGGCATGTGTTCCATAAAGCCAGCCGCTGTCATTTTAGCAACAACATCCTCTTTCTCTTGGTTAGAAAGCGCACTAATTGGCAAGCGAGGATCACCAACATCGATACCATGTAACAACATAGCAGCTTTACCGGCAGCAACTCCCCCGTATTGTACCAGTGGACGAATGAGAGCAATAACCTTATCCATGAGGGCAGCGACAGCCAGCTGATCACCCTTGTTAAAAGCAGCAATAATATCCAAATAGAGTGGCGCAGCATAATTATAGGTACTTCCTACTGCACCTATCGCGCCAACAGCAAGGCCACCCGGGAGAAACTCATCAATCCCAAATGGAATATCAAATTTACCATCACACACTCGTACACATCGTTGATACTCATAAAGATCAACATGGTTAAACTTAATACCAGCCAAGTTTGGAATCACCTTATCAGCTTTGATAAGAAACTGTTCCATATCAAACATCACCCCAGACATACCTGAATGGTAATAATAAAATGCTTTTGTCGGTGCTGCTGCTGCAATAGTGGCACAGTAATCAACAAGGCTATCAAGAGAACTCGGTTTGAAAAAACAAGGCGCAATAATCGAAGTGCCAAAAATATCGAGGGTTTCAGCATGTCTTGTTAATTCAAGTGTATCTACAATGGATAAGGCACCAGTATGAACTGTAATACTGAGCTTTCCTTGTGATGCCAAAACCCAACGCTCAACAATCGCTTTACGTTCAGCAACAGAACAGTTAAGGCCTTCACCTGTTGTGCCACAAATATAAACACCTTTCACGCCTTGACGAATAAGAAGTTCAGCAATGCGATCGATGACAGGAAGATTAACTTCACCGTTGCTATCAAATGGCGTATGAGGGGCGGAAATTAATCCAGTCAGTTTTTGCATTATAAATCTCCATAAATTTAAAATATTTTTTTGCCGCCAATCCAGGTGTGGCTAACGTGCAAGGCAGAGTTATTACCGCATTCAAGCACGGTAAAATCTGCATTAGCACCTATGGCAAATTGCTGTATGTTGTCATTTATTCCAAGAAAATTAGCAGGGTATATACTCGCCATTCTTAGCGCCTCCTCAAGAGGTATATCAAGCATAACTTGAGCATTATTGACTGCCGTGATCATATCTAATGCTGAACCCGCTAATTGACCTGTTTGGCTCATCAACTTATCGCCTTCAAGCACAATTTTATGACCATCGAACTCAAACACCTTTTGACTACTGCCAATGGTTGACATCGCATCAGTGACTAACATCATTTTGCCAGAGCATTTAAGCCTATTTGCCAACTTTGCCGTTGCCGGATGAACATGATGACCATCAAGTATCAGCCCACACCAACTGTGCTCATCGAGTAGTGCCGCACCAACCATGTTCGGCTCACGAGATGTCAGTGGTGACATCGCATTAAATAAATGAGTAAAACCAACAGCCCCAGCAGCTAGTGCTGCTTGGGTTAATTCAAAACTGGCATTAGAGTGGCCTAAGCACACTTTTACATTGTGCTGAGTTAATCGCTGTATTTGCTCACTTGTCACATGCTCAGGTGCCAAGGTGACCACTTTTATTCCTAAATCATCGCGACAATAAATCGCTAATTCCTGCTCACTTAGGGGCCTTATATGCTTGCTGCTATGTATGCCTTTCTTGGGCTCACTGATATGCGGTCCCTCAAAATGTACACCTATAACACCATGGATCTCTTGCTTGATTGCTAGTGCGATCGTATCAGCGGCAGCACTTATAGTTTCAAGATTACTAGTGATCAGCGTCGGTAATAATCCTGTGGTCCCATACTTACTATGTGCCTCAACCATTGCTTTAAGCGTTGATAAACTCGTGTCATGGTTAAATAAAAAACCTCCTCCACCGTTGACCTGTACATCAATAAAACCCGGAGTTAGTAAGCCTGAAACCTTAATAAGCTTGGCGTTATTAACCACATCAAAAGCGATAACCTTGCCATTTTCAAAACTTATCGGTTGGTTATTAGTGATGCTTTTTCCATCAAATAATTGTTCGGCAATTACAGTTGTTATCATGACTTCTCGACTTTACGTTGCTTCATACAAAGTGTTTTGCGAACTCAACAAGGCTTTTAAAAAGTAGCCCTACTATTGGCAGAACAAATCACAGGTACGCCATCAACCTGTTATACCAATATACCTTTTGATTTATTTTTGTCAAAATAAAAATCTGTCAGCAACTAAGCCGCATGATGAAGCTGTTTGAAAAGCAGTATGTTGAGCAACAGTTAAGTGTCTAAAATCCTTCCCCTACCAGTTACTTGATTGGAAAAATATATTTCTTAAAAATCTTACGTAAACATTGCTGTTAGATGTTCATAGAGATACTTCTGCTTTGGCCATGAACGATTTTCATTCGATATTAATGAGATATTTACCATCCAACTCATCAGAAAAATCCAAAAGCTGGATTGCATTACACCAACTCAAGTGGTGTAATAGGTATACCTACAGCGTGATCTGCTTATTAAGGCTAATATTTAATGGAATATATTATTGGTGCGTATGCCGCAGCACCTTCGACCCAGCAATGGGATCAAGAATTAGAAGCGAGTTACTACCAGGGGCTAAAATTACAAAGTAATATCATTGGCTTAGAACACCCCTTTGTGGGAAAGCTGCATCCTTATGATGATGAATGGTTTCTTAAGAATATTGATGAGAATTGGCAATTCATTTTTACATCAATTCCAGGGGTGATGGGGCAGATTGCTAAAAACCCGCATTTTGGCATAGCCTCCACCAATGAAACAGGTAGACAAGCTGCACTGGCTTTTTACCAACAAGCACAGCAAGCTATATTTAAATTAAACAATCACTTAAAAAGAGAGGCTGTAAGCTTTTTAAAAATACATACAGCACCAAAGATAACTGAAAACACACAATCATCTATTCAAGCTTTGCAAACATCGCTTGAAGCCATGCAATCATGGAACTGGTACGGCGCAAAACTGGTCATTGAACATTGCGATGCACATATCGCAGGGCAAGAAGCTGAAAAGGGCTTCATGCTATTACAAGATGAAATGACGGCGATTACGCACGTTAACAGTAAACTGAATAGTGATATTGGTATCAGTATCAATTGGGGGCGTTCAGCTATTGAAACACGTAATACCGATGGCCCCTTGCAACATACTAAACAAGCTTATCTCAGCGGCTTGTTAAAAGGGATCATCTTTTCTGGTACCTCAGATATAGACGGCCCTTATGGGCAGTGGAAAGACACTCACATGCCTCCAGCACAAGCCGTATACATTCCCAGCTTTGCAGAAAACTCTTTATTAACGATGGAGCAAATAGAAAAAACCATGCAACAGTGTGATTACAAGCAACTGAAGTTTATTGGTGGAAAAATTTCATTAAGCCCAAATGAGGCAAATGTTGACCAACGAATTTCTTATTTAAAAAGCCTAACAACATTGCTCGATCACGTACTCGAAATAAAATCATGAGCAATCTATCAATCATTTTGGCCAGCCAAATATAATCTATATGAGATATGCCACATGTATTTCTGATTAAAAATTTACTTTAATGGTTTGTATAGTGCATTTTACCCATTCTAGCGCTTAGTATTTGAGTGTATTGCGCAACATAGTGACAAGTAAATGTTTAACTCAGTTTATACCGGAAATGGTGTATAAATAGATAACATGTCAATTTACCGACTAAAGAATGCAATGGCTTGCTAACGTATTAAAGTGATGAACTTATCACTGTCACCTTAAATTATAAGCATAAAAAAAGCCCCGTTCGATTAAGAACAGGGCTTTAAATAATGGTACCTGAGGTCGGACTCGAACCGACACGCCGCGAAGCAGGGGATTTTGAATAAAGAGCGTGACAAATATCACTCTCAATGTAATTTTTTATTATTATTTTTTAATAACTTAAGATATATTGAATATCATAAAAATAACTTTGCAAATTCTTTGCAAAAAAATCAGACATTTCTTATGAGTAAACAGACCGAAAGACACGACATTTCCGACGATTTATATATCTATAAACAAGACAACAGTAAGCGTTGGTATGCCCGTATCAAAACAGGTAATAAGTGGTACTCCAGAGCGACTAAGCAGAAGGAGAAAGAGCAAGCTATCGCTATGACCTATCGACTCCAAATAGAATTAGATGTCATGGCAAAAAGTAACACACTCGCAGTGTCCAAACGCTTTAGCGACGTTGCTGAGCAAGCAATAAATACCATACTAGTTTCAATTGATATAGAAAAATCGAAGCGTCGAAATGATAATGAGGATAAAGAAGAAGAACGCCGTCGAGATAAATACACAACCTATATCCAGATTTTAAGAAAATACCATATCCCATTTTTCAACCGCAATTACATTACTTCAATTGATAGCGATAAGCTAACCGAATTTAATGAATGGCGTGAGCAGAAGCTTGGCCGTAAACCCGCTAAGTCTACGTTAATGAATCATAATGCTGCCATGCAATTGGTATTTAGAGAAGCTATACAACGCAAATGGATGTTACCTGTCCAAGTCCCTTCACTTTCAACAAAAGGTGTTGGACCGCAACGACGTTCGCATTTATCTCCTGAAGAATATGAAAGGGTTTTTGATGCAGTCATACATTTAGAAGAAAACAGTGTAAGAGAGAAAACCCGCCAAATTCGTGAACTACTGCTCGATTATATGGAATTTGCCGTTTATACAGGGATTAGACCCGGTACTGAAATGGAAGGCCTCACATGGAATGATATACATATTGATACTAATGCCCACAACATAATTTTTTATATCACTGTAAGAAAAGGGAAAACTATCAAGCATACCGGTACAAGAGAAGTTGTTTGCCGCGATGAAATCTTTTCGAGTATACAGACATTGAGAGAGCGATTCCCGAATAGAAAGCCTACTGACAAATTGTTTTGTTTACTTGATGGTAACCAAACTAAAGCACTTACCAAAACCTTTGATAGAGCATTAATAAAAGCGAACTTAAAGGAGTCTCCACATGGCCTTAGAACACTTTACTCACTGCGTCATACATATATCACTTGGCAATTATTGGCTGGCGTAAGCATGGAGGTATTGGCTAAACAATGTGGAACAAGCATTGCCATGATTGAACAGCATTACAGTCATGTAACGCCTAAGATGTACAGTAAAGAGCTATCAGGTGTTGACTTAGGCAAAGCAAAGTCCAAAGTAAAAGGCAAAAAAACATCTGGCAGTAAGCAAAATGAAGCGAGGCTTTCTGAATTGTTTAAAGAATGGCAAGCCAGCTATAAGCAGCGTGGCTGTATTTAGATTCAGCAGGACACTTCTGGTGTTCAGTATCTCAATGATAAGATGTGTAACTACGTTCAGGAGTTAAAAATGACACTATATAAACGCGAGTTTGGTGAAGGCTTTAATTTAGGGTTTAATTTGGCAGACTACCCTTGGCTAACAGACAAGAGCTGGCACAACGATATGAGTCCTAGCTTTTTCTTTAAAGTGGGTATTCAGTACCTTGTCCTGTGGGTAGACTATGAAACTCCTGATGACCGCGAGCAATCAGAAGAACGTTATGTTGTGATGACAGCTATAAACGAAGGCACCGATAGTGAACCAGAAATTAACACTGGTGAAGATAGTGAAGTCGTGTTCACAACAGAAAGCTCCTCTGAACTAACGGCGTATCTAAAAAAATTAGCCTCTGCACACTAAACCCTAAGGATGACATCATGGATAACGACTCAAGCACATCTCTACCTTTTGAAGATGTATATAAAGGTTATGAAATATATGTTGAACCCAATCCAGACCAACACAACGAAGGTTTTAGCTGGTCTATAAGCAAGAATGATGAATGCCTAGACTCAGGCTTAGAGTTTGATATTAAGATGGCAATTGATACTGCCCATAACGCTATCAATGTTTTAGAAAACGAATCACGCTAATCAACTAGACTTATTATTAACCAGCTCAACTTGTAACCTACGGATAAACTCTTCTGAAGTAATCCCCAACGCATCAATCAACCCTTCGAGTGAATCAAGGGTTATGTTACGAACAGAGCGCTCTACTCCTGAAATGTAAGTGCGATCAATGCCAGACTTTCTAGCCAATTGTTCTTGGCTTAGCCCAGCTTCATTTCGTATTTGTTTCAACGTTAAAGCTGTAGCATATTTGAGCTTCACGATGTTTGTCCGAACAGAATAATGATGCCAAGTGTGACTCATAGTAGATTTAGTATCTATAGACTATGAGTCACACTCGATAAACTTTATATATCTAATGCCTTATTCCTTCACAATTACAAAAAACTGCCGTCTAATATTTTCCTCATTGGCCTACAAACTTTTCTTCAACAAATCAGCTACACCACTAAATACTGGTACAACTACAGAATTACCAAATTGCTTATATGCTGAAGTGTCAGCACACACAATTCTGAAATCAGTATCGGCTTCGTTTCTGTCTTGTTCTGGCTTTTCAAAGCCCATTAAACGCGCGCATTCACGAGGCATTAAACGGCGGGGAGTGCGGTACAGGGAGTCAAATTCTTCAGCATAACGACCGTACTTGTCGTCATACATCTTCTCGCCTTCTTTAATCTCTTCATTAAAGGTTTTCTCAGTCGATTCTGGGTTACCTTCCTTCCACTTATTCGCAAACTCTAAAGCGAATTGTTCTCTATCTTGGTTTTTGCGAATAGCGAACTCTTTTTTACTCTCAAGGAACTCATCAGTTAAGCCATTTTGGTTTATCAGAATTTCCGAACCGTCTTTGTAATAGCGAGCAGATAGAGTTCGAGTTACTGCTTGTTCATTTTTAGGATTAACTAACCCAAAACCGAAACCATTGCCCTTGCTCTGATGTTTGAGAGCATAGTGGTATAGGTAATTCCATAAGTTAGGCGTTAGCGTATATTTACCTTGCTCGGCTTTATTGAGTGGAAGAAGAATATCAGCTAATGAATACCGGCTCTTTGGTTTAGCTATATCTTTCAAACTTAACCTAGCGAGTTCAGGTTTAGCAGCTAATACATCTTTTCTCACACCAACTAAAACGATACGTTCGCGGTGTTGCGGCGTAAATAAAGCCCCATCAATGATTGTAGGTTCTGGCTTACGCTTACGTACAATTTTAATTGCTTCTTCGATATCTTCATGCTGGTTACTTATATCTGCAATCCAGTAACCAGCTCTATCTAACGCTCGAATTATCGTCGCAAACGTATTCCCTTTGTCGTGGCTTTTAAGGTTTTTTACGTTTTCAAGTACGAAGTATTTTGGCTGTCTTACTATAAGTATTTGTTCCACATCAAAAAATAGCGTTCCCTGAGTATCGCAGTCAAAACCGTGGGCGCGCCCCAGTGAGTTTTTCTTAGAAACTCCGGCTAAAGAAAACGGCTGACAAGGGAAGCCAGCAAGCAATATATCATGCTCTGGAATATGTGACAGGATGCTTTGCTTTCTCTCTTCTCCACTTGCTATATCATCACTACTTCTTGTTACTTTTGTAATATCCATAAATGATTTGTTTTTATGTGGGTTATCTTCCTCACTATTTAAGAAGTAAGGTAATTCACTGTCATCCACATAGTGGTTTGCAAGATATGTTCTGCGAGCATTCGCATCATACTCACTTGTAAACACACACTTACCACCTACTGCTTCAAAGCCTTTTCTTATTCCACCAATACCTGCGAATAAGTCGATAAATGTGAAATCAGGATTATCCCAGTGCGCAGGTTTGCGAGGCAGTAAGTTTTCTCTAAGATGCTCAATCGCTCTTTCATGGAAAATGATTGGATGCTTTTCTGCTGAAGCTTTCCACTTATTAAGCTTCTCTCTTGTCACCGAGGCAAAATCGCCACCAAGCGATTGAAATTGAATAGCAAGATTTTTCTGGTCATAAATCACGATAAGAAGATGAAGTAGCTTATCGCTTTCTTTTCTATTCGTTTCAATTCTTAGTTTGTCTAACTGATCGCCTGTAAGTATTTCGCTATATAACATAATTTAATCTACTGGGAGTTATGAGTGAAGTTTAACACACAAAATTCCCAGATGGTTAGTTTATGTTGTATAGATATTCAATTCTAAGCTTTGCTTAAATCGAGTACTCGTAGCGAATGATACAGCTGATTAATATCTTTCCACTTTACCCTAAACTGGCTTCGTTTCTTCGGTTTCCATTTATCTCCTTCTAACTTCATGTTGATACCTGGATCATAATAGATAGCACAGCTATGAAGCGCTTTTAGGAAGTGTTCTAAAGATGTGCCCTGCCCCAATGTCACTTTAGGACCATACAAATAGCGTGGAAGAGTATTATTCTTGTTTGCTGTATAAGTTACATAGCATGTGTTTGAGTGCTTTCTCTTCCAGTGTTCAATGACTTTATCAAAGCTCCAGCCTGCTGCTAATTTTCCGAATTGATCTCTAAGCATTAAGCCGCCATCGGGGTCAGTTATTTTGCCTAATCTGGAATCGTATCCTTCCAAATACATGGTTAGGTTAGTTTTGAGGTTTGCTTTGTTTACATCGTGACGGCTTGCAAAGTCTAAGCGTTCTTTTTGCTTCCTAGTTGCATAGAAATCAAGAAACGTTTTTAAACCATCTTGGATATAAATCCCGGTATTGGGTTCGGGTGTCATTAATGTAACCACTGAACCAGAATGCGCCTTTAGCTCCCAATCCATGAAATCAGGATCAGCGAATCCGTTAGGGGTGATATTAAACTGTGCTTCTAGTGTATAACCACCGCCGTTCTGAGCTTTATAAGGGATTTTAGTACCGTCAGCTTGTAATCGACATGATTCAATTGGACCGTCTTCATATATGGCTCGCAATTTGTCTAGCAGTTTCTCTTCGCTAGTTTTTCCAACAGCCATAGATTCATAAAAAACAGAAGCCACTAAATTTGCTTTGTTCTCAGTGACGAGTTGTTTTAATTCCAATGCAAGTTCATCTTCCCATGATGTGCAATATGCCCATGTGGTTGTTTTATTTACACCTAATACTAGATAACGATGTATTCCAATCCTTTCGGCTCGTTCTTCTAGTGTTGGAGGTTGCATCAAATGGCGAGGTGTTATGTCTAACTTTCGGTTAGTACCAGATAAAAAGCCCGACATACGAATTTCAGGATATTTGGGGTATAAAATGATTTGGCTTTTTGGCGCTCGGTCAACATTTCCGCCTTCGTCCATCCAATAGAAATCCAATGGAGCCTTAAAAATAGGGCCTTTTTTACTAATACCATCAGCATAAATCTCACCAGAAGGAATAGAGCGGATCACATCAAATTCTGACCCCAAGTAGATCTGTTGTTTAGTGTTATCATTGTTAGCTAACGACTTAAAAAATATTCGTGAAGCTCCAAGCTTACGCATCTGTCCTGAAATAGCTTTAAAACTAGTCATCATCCCTCTAGGAGCTCACAGATTGAGCGGTTGAGTTGTATCAAAAATAACAAGAACACGCTAAGTTGTTCATTTGTAATGATAGTAACTACAAACAGTACAAAATCCGAAAGGAAAATACACTTTAATAAATTTTAAAGTGTATATTTAGTCATATTTTTATCAATTTACAACAAAATCACATCTATCTCTGTCAAGTCAGTATATTCACTCTTATCGCTTTAAACAGCGCTTCATACGACTTCAGGTCACATAGATATAAATGAGTTAATCGCCTAGGAAATATTAGTCATATTGACTATTTCTTATTATTCATTTTAGTTGCTCACTAGAGGTTTACACTATCGAAATCGCTAAGTGGAGTGACTACAGATATAATAATCTGTATCATTAAACACAATTTACTTTTTACATTTGAGCTATGCAAACTACTATTGAAAATGCTGTAATTGACCTGTTTTGCGGTACTGGCGGACTTACGCATGGTTTACTGCAATCAGGTTTAAATGTAATAGCTGGCTTTGACATTGAAAAAAAATGTGAGTATTCATATGTCGCAAACAATCACCCTGCTAAATTTTTTGCTTCAGACGTATCACAAGTAACAGCAGAAAAATTAAACTCCCTTTTTGGTAACGCACAAGTAAAGATTTTAGCTGGTTGTGCTCCCTGCCAACCTTTTTCAACCTACACACAAGCTAAAGATAAAAAGACTGACAAAAAATGGCCCTTGATGTACGAGTTCTCAAGATTGATTAGAGAATGTCGGCCAGAGATAATTACAATGGAAAATGTTCCAGATGTTATTAAACATTCAGTTTATACAGATTTTGTTTCTGAACTTGAAGGTTTGGGTTATTTTGTTTCTGCCCAAAAAGTACCATGTAAATCATATGGTATTCCTCAAGATAGAATTAGGCATGTGCTTTTAGCTAGTCTATTTGGGCCAATTGAACTAATTGAACCCACCCACAAGGAACCAGTCACCGTAAGGCAAGTAATCGGTGACCTTCCAAAACTAAAAGCAGGTGGGCAAGACTTACAAGACAAACTGCATAAAGCAAGTAAGCTATCTGACTTAAACATGCGACGTATTCAACACTCTAAGCAAGGGGGCACTTGGAAAGATTGGCCTGAAAACTTATTAGCAGAATGTCACAAGAAGAATTCAGGCAAAGGTTATAGTAGCGTTTATGGCCGTATGCTTTGGGATCAACCATCACCAACAATGACAACTCTTTGTTATGGTTTTGGCAATGGTAGGTTTGGTCACCCAGAACAAGACCGTGGGATTAGTTTAAGAGAAGCTGCTATCTTACAGAGCTTCCCTAAAAACTACTCATTTGTCGCAGGAAATGAGAACCCAAGCATGAAGCACGTTGGGAAGCTAATTGGAAATGCTGTGCCTGTTCGCTTGGGTGAGGTCATAGGATTGTCAATAAATAGACATATATCTCGATATTCTACAGTCTAAATAGGTCTATGCCCCTTCTCTGAACTCTTCTCGATAATATAACTGACTATTTATATAGTTTTCAATATTTGTAAGCATTTGGTCTAAGTAAGCAATAACTTCATTCTTAATGGTTCTAAGTTCATCTACAGAAGTCTCTTGACCACGGTTCTTAAATGAGTCACTACCGTGTGCTAGATTGTTCCTTGTTTGCTTAATTTTAGCTAGGGCTTGTCCATTGCGAGTAACTGTTCGATTTGTCTCTGATGAAAAGCCATACAATGCAGCAATCTCTCTTAGCTTCTTTGCATCGACATTACCGGAAAACAGAGGGTTCTTGTTCGACAGAATAACTTTATCGTGATCATTCAGCCATTCTTCTACTATAAAAGCACCTACTGTTTTATTACTCAAATTAGCTTGAGAAATGGTCTGTTCATTAACTTTCTTAAATGCTCGCTTTGCTAGTTCTATGTTTAATTTGTCTGCACACAAAGCTGTTTCAGTTTTTATTTTTGTATGTATATCCTCAATAGCATTACATACTGTTGACTCAATTAAATTATAAATAATTAAATAAGCATTCGCTTTTAAGATATGTATCAAGTCTCTATCAAACGCTTTTTCTTGGTCAACGAATTTTAGCTTTGGCCGTAAGTCCAATAAATCAAATAAAAAATCAAAATATATATTTATTTCACTTGCTCTTTCATCGTACAAATGTCGACTGTCCATAATAAAAGCCATTAAATGTCCTCACCTTCTGGCAGACCCAATAGCATATTTCTTACATATTCGATCCTCGCTTTGACTTTAGGTTTGGAATTACTTGCGTCAGATCTTGTATGGAAGATAAACCGATCTGAGTTCAACCAATTAGCTACATTCTCAGGAACAAGATTAGAGTTGTTCTGCAAAGCTAACATTGTTCCAACAGAGATAGCCTCGAAACGAATTCGAGGGACAGTGGCATGCTTAGCTTCTTTGCGAAAACCATTAGGAAAATAGACGTCAACAAATTTACACATATCATGGAAGTTTTTTTGTAACTCATTTTCATCGAAATCTTCATTTTTAGCTTGAAGATAATTCGTCAAAAATTCATCTACGCTTTTTACAAATTCTTTATAGTTGTCTTTATATGCAAAAAAACGTAAAACTAACTCTGGATACTCAGCTCGTTTGATTCTTGCTTCTGTTAGAGGGCAAATACTTCTAAAGATAGGATCTTTAGACAACTTCTCAACAAAAGTCAAAAATGGTCCATCTTCGCTACCGCGTCTCTGTTCCATTTTAACCAAGTTCTTACCACCAGTATTAAGTCGATCAAAAATTTCTCTTCTTGTTTCTTCATTTGCAAACTGGGTTAGTTCAATCATACGGATAGTTTTTCTTGCAAATCTCAGTTGAGTTGGTCGACTTAATTGAGAAAATGTAAAACCATTGGCTTCAGAGATCTGCTTTAGCTCTTCCAGCCTCAAATCATCAGTCAAGAAGGAAACTATCGTTCGAATTCGTTGACTTCCATCTATTATTTCCAAACGTCCTTCATTGTCCCCCTCTCCAACATCAGCGACAAAAATATAAGGAATTGGAAGGTTTAACAATAAAGATTCGATAAATCGTGACCGTTGCTTCTCACTCCAAACAAATTCACGTTGATAATCAGGTACGAACAATTCAGCTTCATCACTCTCCAAGCCCTTAGTAAACTTGTCTTTGATTACACTAAGGGGGTACTCTCGAATATCCGAATCAGTAACTCTACTTTGAATTTTTATAGCTTCATCTAAGCGTTGTTGAGCGTCTTCATTCTGCATATCTAATTGTTTATTTGCCACTATAATTTCCCATCAGATCAAAGATGTTATATACAACATAGTGTATGACAGATAATCAAATACACAAAATGCTCTATCGATTAATGAATGTTTAAAAGTAAAACTCAAGTATAACTTGCGATTATGGGCCGCCGATTCTTACTAAAGAAACACCAGATTCAGGTGTGGTGGTCTACAAAAATTGGTCAGAAGCAGAAGGTTACGACGACTCTTAAGCAAATGTACATCCTTAGGGTTTGTATTGTGCTTTTATTTTTTGCATGAGCAGATTATTGCGCAACTTTACCAAAGCAACATATTCGTTAAATAACATATTGACAGAAGACACAGCACTTGCAACTGTAGTCATGGTCATTTTGATCAGGATGAAATATAAACTACTATGGAGCGTACATTATGGCTGTAAAACATTCCCCACCAGATGGAGCGAGTATCGTACATAAGGGACAAAAAGGTGGAACCACAGGATGCGGAATCGACACTACAAAAAAACCTTCTCATTGGACAAGCACCAGCAGCAACATTACGTGTAATAAAAATGGCTGTAAAAATTAGTTAGACGCTTTAGGGCTGATATTCAGCCCTTTCTTGAACCATATAGCAGCTCAAAAAACTTGATGATTAAACCCATTTTTATAACCATTGTGGTTGAAAGTTTCTCTGTCGATGTAGCCCGCATTTTAAGCTGAGCAAATTTAGTTTGTAGATTTTGCTCATTTTCACGTTGCTTAGGGAGTTTTGAGAAGGTTTTACTCCAAGCATATAAGGTTTTAGAACTGAAGCCTAAACGCTCTGAGACATCGTTGACAGAATAGCCTTGCTTAATAGCTTGATTGACGGCTTCTTGCTTA
The DNA here is from genome assembly GCF_009994065.1 of Shewanella vesiculosa. Lineage (NCBI taxonomy): Bacteria > Pseudomonadati > Pseudomonadota > Gammaproteobacteria > Alteromonadales > Shewanellaceae > Shewanella > Shewanella vesiculosa. The sequence goes on along the minus strand of NZ_JAACSD010000006.1, from coordinate 10,785 downwards.
AATTCAGTTATATGACGAGTACCTTTAATCATAATTGGTCTCTTGTGGTTTAAGTTACAATTTTTTACCATATAAAAAGTGTCTATAGGTCTCAGGCCTTACCACACTGCTACCCTACACATTGTAGTTCTTTTGTGGATAGGGCAGATAAAAGATAGGATTCTGGATGAAAGGTTTAAATGTATATGTTGGCGATGTTGCTCCAGCCAAAATGGATAGGCTTGAGGAGTCATTTTTCCTCAAAAATTATACTTGGGACGATTATTCTTATCAAACAACGTATAAGTTGTTTTACATTAATACAAAAAAAGTACTTTTTGAAATTGGTTCTGTAAAAATTGCTACGTCAGACCTTAAACACTACGAACGCCCTTTTGCGAATGGCTATATTAAAGATATATCAGATAAATATTTTTCTCTAGGTCAAGATAAATCATATTATTCATTTTTAAGGGATTTACCAAATAAAGGCGGTAAAAGGCTTTTGGCAATGCTCAATGATATCGCGTTGAATAGGGAGGTCTGGGTTAAAAATAAAACCTCGGATGCGCTTCGTGATTCTTTGCAAAGAAACGTGACTAATTTAGATATTATTAGTTACCAAATGGTATTTGAAGGTAAAAAAGAAATACTCGATTACTGCTTAACTATTAATAAAGAAAACCCTGTTAGTTTTAAAGTAAATCATAATCTACCATTTAAAAACTCAAATATTCATGCAGTAATAGGTAACAATGGCGTAGGTAAGACTACTTACCTAAAAGAAATTACAAAGAAAATAGTAGATGGTGACTTCTATTGTAATATCTTAAGTAAAGTCAATACGGATGATCTTGATGATGGAATTGAAATTGATTACATCGAGAGAGTACTTTTTATTAGTTTTTCAGCTTTCGATAACAACATCCCAGATATTGAAAGCAGGTATAGATTTGAATACTTAGGCTTACATGATAATAAGGGCGGATTTAAAAGCCCTGATACATTAAGTAAAGAATTTAGTGAGTCATTAAAGAACTTAGTTAATGGTAAGCAATTAGATTATATAAAGGTGGTACTAAAACCACTAGAAAATGTTGATTATCTTGGTGAACACGTAGATTACTTTTTTGAGCATATTGAAGAGCTACCAAAAATTGTAAAAATGTATACTGAACTAAGTTCCGGCCACCGAATTGTCTTACATACGCTCGTATTATTAATGGATAGTTTACATCAAGGTGTTGTTACATTATTTGATGAACCTGAAACGCATTTACATCCACCTCTATTGGGCGCATTCCTTCAATCTCTTCAAATAATATGTGATACGTATAATGGTTTATTGATATTTGCCACGCATTCTCCAATTATCCTTCAAGAAATACTGACAGAAAACGTTCTAGTTCTTAGACGATTAGATAAGGATGTCACATATACCCGTCCTGATATCGTTACTTACGGTCAGAATGTGTCAAAATTAACGAGAACTGTATTTGGCTATCAGAATGTAGGGTTTCATAACACAATCAGCGAGCTAGTTGATAATAAAACAATAACGAAAGAAAATATCTCTACTTACAACCAAATAGGCTCAGAAGCAACAACAATAGCATGGAGTCTACTTTATGGGAGTGACGATGTTTAAGAATATTCACTCTTTAAAACCTGATGTTGTAATTGAATTCTATTTGGCAAAAAAAGGAGTTTCAAAAAAGCATAGAAAGAATATTAATAGGATTAAATCAGCTCTACTTAATGACACCGAAATTTATAAACAACTCGCTACTAAGGGTGATTTTCATAAGGTTAGTGGAAAAATATCTACTATCGACGATGATAGTATAAAGAGCCTAAAGATATTGTATGACAAGTATGTAAAAGAAAGTGGGGTCACAAAATTAATATTTGATCAGAGCCTATATTGTGTCGGTTGTCAAAAAGGCTATGCTACAGACAGAGCAACAAAAGATCATTTCTTACCCTCTTCTACCTATCCTAACTTTTTTGTGCTTCCATGGAATCTTGTTCCGACATGTGGTGACTGCAATAGAGCTAAAAGCAACGTCAGTCCAAGAAGTAATATAGAAAACTTACCGCACCCTTATTATAATGCTCCCCTTTTCAAGAAGAATTGGTTAAAGGTTGTGGTAGAAAAACGTAAGCCATTAAAGTATGAGCTTACTTTTGACGACTTACTTAGCCCGTCGGAAAAACAAATGGTAAAAAATCATTTAGTAGCATATAAACTTGAAGGAGTGTTTAAACGTCATATGTCTGTACTATTTGATGAATTGGAAGATGGACTTCGTGAAACTTTTGTTAATAATGGTTCGGCTAACCTAAGATTGTTTTTAGAGGGAGAGAGACAAAAAGCATTCGTTTCTCCATTGAAACTTAAAACTTACTGGCCTATCAATATTGATTATGTATTTATATCAGGCTTGTATGATTCTGATTGGTTCTGTGACAATTACTATCGTTGATCAAATCATGCTTAGTGTACTGGTCAAGTTAAATTGGTCACGATTTTAGATTAATTCCAATATAGAGTTGGGAAGGCCTGAGACTTATAAACACTTTTTATTTACCATCAGCAGCATAAGCTGAGGTTTACATCAGTTCATCACGATAATGTGCAATCTTATCGATTAAGCTCTATAAGTGCACTTTAATATAGATTAAAGTGCACTTTTAGCGTGTTTTAGCGCTTTATTAGCTCGTTCTGCATGTAATCGTGAGAGAAATACATAAAACGTAGAATATGCAGCGTTAACTGCATATTTAGTCATATTTTTATCAGTTTACAACGAAAATACATTTATTTATCTCAAGTCAGTAAAAGCACAACAATAAAATTAAATTCAACAGTCTACTCAACAAAAGTTGATTCGATATTGAATAGATTCACAGCGACTATCTACAATCTTATTTGCTTGTTCGTGTAACCCTGCTCGACCATCAGTTTGGCATATTTGGTCACTATAACGATAGGATTCAAAAGGGTTGCGCAAACATATTTAACGGCTAGTCGTCTGTAGAATTGTGAATGGACAACTTCAATGCTATTTTTAGCTAATAAGGGATTTCTATATAAAAGGATGGATGATTGATGGGAAAGGAGTGCATGAATTGCGGTCATATTTCTGATGACACGCAAGAGGATTCTACAAAGTGTGCAAACTGTGAGGTATATTTTCATAAGTTTGAAGCAAGATCGCAAAAGCTTGCTACCAAGGAAGGTTTAACGTTAGCAGAGTACTTTGCTCAGTCCAAAGCTAGCAGGCTAGAGAAGCAACGAGAATTAGAGGCTAACAAGAAAGCAAAAGATAAGCTTGCTCGTTTAACCCTAGAAAAGCAGAAATTGAACGAAACAGTAAAACGATTGCAGTGTTCAAATGGACTATCAGACATTCCAAATGATGAACTTATCGATGTAATTAATTCAACTTTCATAACCTCGACGGACTCTATACCTGGGTATGTTACTCGTACCCTCATAGGGATAGTCTCATCCGAATCTTTGTTGAATAAAGAAGCGCTTACTAATTGTCTAATGGAACCTAGCCCATTAGCACACCATTGTTCGAACGTAAAAAAATTGCTGGCTGACGCTAGGGATGAAGCGATAAAAGAGCTTAAACTAGAAGCTGTTCGTGCAAACGGAAATGCTGTTGTTGGTGTGAAATTTGAACACCTAGAGATATCGTCAGCCAATACAATGTTAGTTATTGCCACAGGAACAGCGTTATTTGTTGAAGAAACAACCGAAGTCTTCGATGCAGATCCTGTTTTGAGCGTAGCTAATATATCAAACGTGAGCCGAAGCGACTATGACCTCATCGGTAGGGCTGCAGATTTAGCTTATCTTTCAGAGATAATGGGAGAAGAGTCGGATGTTGTAATGGACGAAGCTGTGGATATTTCAATTTTTGATTTGTGATTGTCGGTGGTTTGCATTAAGAGCTACTAGTTAATAGTTCACCTTTAAAATTTACATTGATAAACAGCAGCCTACTAATACAGTTGATTAGCTATTGAATAGATTCACAGCGACTATCTACAATCTTATTTGCATTGCCTTGAAGCTTTTCAATACGTTTAGAACGTTTACACTCCCATCGAGTAACAGGATCTTGTTTGTCCCAAACTTGCATTAATTGACTTTGTTGCTTACTCATTTTGTATTTAGGATAAGTCTGTTCCATATACATGTATGTTCGAGCAATAGTGCCACGAGCTGCTATGGGAGGCTGTGCCTTACGATCATCTATACGCATATCACAACTACCGAAATCAGACTTAGCAGCAGGCAGCATAGTGAAGTTGTAGTTACTACGTAGCGCATTGACGGCACCAATAGCAGGGAAAAGATTGTGCATATCGGCCTGCATGTATCTATACTCTTTATTCATCTTCTCAGCACATTTTCTTCCCTTAAATGGCTTTCCTTTGCTATCAACACATTCGTTATGACCATCACGCCATTCACTAAAAGCACGACCAAAGTTCTCGGCAGGAACCACGTGTTCCCATTCGACTTTTTTAGCTCTTTTTAAATGAGTAGTAGTAACAAAACCTTCAGGTGATTCAATGTTCTTTTTAGCATCAAATTTAGCACCACAGTAGATTGTTACGCGGTGATCTTGATACACCTCTCGTTCAAGCATCTTCTTTGCTTTGTTGAATGAATCATTAGATGTATTTCCAGCTGCAATAGCTGTTGAGCTAAGAGCCAGTAGAAAGAGAGGTAGACTAATTTTAAGTAGGTTCATTGAAAGCTTTAAGCTAAGGAACAGTAACTAGATAATGCCTGATTTATCTAGTCAGACCAAGCATATGAGTGATACGAACAGTGAAAACATTAATATCTGCTTAGCACTTAATGCGCGGCACACTAAGCCATTTAGTTGTGTATTGCGGTGTCAGTAAATCCCTTCTCATTGCCCACTTATGCTCTATACCTTGTGCAGCGAGAAACACTGTATCACTGCCATAACGTTGATTGATGTGATCTAGTGCCAGCATTAATGCTGGCTTAGCTGTCGGGGGATTAAACAAATCAAATTGGCTGTTCTGTTCGCTAGCTAAATCGATTAGGCCAATTCCTATCTTGTAATAGTGCACACCATCACGAAATAGCTTGGGCGCAGCTTCACTCATAGCTTTGGTTAGCTCGACGGTGCAGTTAGTAGGACAAGGGAAATGCACTATAGCTTTGTAACTAACAGGACGTTCATCAAAGGGTGAGTTGCTTGCAAAAAGTAGCATGGTCTTACAGCTTGAGCCTTGCTTACGCGCTTTACTGGCTGCAATACCGACATGTTTGCTCAAAGCTTGTAATAATGAGTCAAAGTCGGCGATCCGCTCCCCTACACTCCGCGTTGAAAATATCTGCTTTTTATCTGCCCTCGCTTCATCCCATACTTTACACGCTTGGCCATTAAGCTCACGAACGGTTCGTTCTATTTCAATACTAAATTGTTTTCTTGCCAGTGTCGGCGGCATAGAGGCGAGTTGAAACGCAGTATGAATATTCATTAGTTCAAGTTTCTTACTGATTCGGCTTCCGATCCCCCACACATCCCCTACAGCAAGCTGCTTTAAAATAGCAATACGCTCTAGCTCATTACTAATGAAACAAACCCCTTGGTAGCCCTCAATCTTCTTAGCTGCATGGTTGGCGATTTTAGCTAGAGTAAGTGTTTCACCAATACCCACACAGACTGCTAATCGCGCTTCTTTCCACACTGCACGGCGGATTAACTGGCCTTGAGTAAGGAGGCATTTGATAGCGGGATAGCAGTTCTTAAAGGAGAGGAAGCTTTCATCAATAGAGTAGACATGTTGCTCTGGGGCAAAGCGGCCAATGATGTCCATCATTTTGCTAGATAAATCAGCATAAAGTTCATAGTTTGAGGAACAGACAATAACACCACGTTTGGCGCATAAGGCTTTAACTTGAAAGTAAGGTAGAAACTTCCCGATTCCAGCTTCTTTAGCTTGACGATTAGCAGCAACAATCATCCCATCGTTGTTACTTAGCACAATAACAGGCTTACCACGCCAATCAGGGCGAAAGACTTGTTCTGCACTGCAATAGAAGCTATTAGCGTCGACTAGGGCAAACATCTAATGCTCACACAGTAATGGGCTTTGACGGTGGCAACGAATAGAGCGAGTCACTACCCCCTCAATGCTAAATTCATCATGTTCATGAATGGTTACTGGCTGGAATTGCTGATTTGAAGAAAGGAGTAAACGGCGTTGAGAATCAAGGATTTTGCAAACAAACTCACCGTTAAAATTGGCGACGATCACATCTCCGTTTCGTGCTGTTTCATAGCGATCAACAATGAGCACATCACCATCAAAGATACCGACGTCCTGCATTGAATCGCCTTGAGCGAGCCCTATGAATGTCTCGCTAGGATGTTCGATAAGAAGATCATCTAAGCTCAGGCCTAACTGACTGTATTCAGCTGCTGGGCTCTCAAAACCTGTGATGCCTGCATGAGCAGGTATAGGGATAACACGCATATCAATACCACTGTATATAATTACAGTAATTCTAGCAGCTAATTCTAGAGGTGCAAGAACAAATCACAGTATCAATGAACGGCCTCTTTTGAATATATTTTTGAGAAGTTCCCACCTTAAAAAGGTTTGATTCTTAGACCAGTCTTTGTTCAGGGCTACCGAATGAACGCTTATCACTCAAAAGCTATTCGAAAAACACTCATGGTCTATACGGATGTCAAGCTGGCGACAGATATTGATGAGTGCGATTGAGTGTACCATTATTGTTAAGGTCAATTATTGAACACTCATGCGCTCGCCCTGAGTCTTTGTTACAACTTCAGAGTTAAACAATTTACAAGATAGGGATTCGGCGATATCAATTCACGTGCATAAACCGCTATAGTGCATGGAAGGCGATCTTAAAAAATCCAGTAATAAATTGCGAGATCGCAATTATGGACATGCACAAAACAATTAAAATCCTTGACGTAAAATAGTCAAGTCAAAATGGTTATAGTACTATTCGTAACAGTATTGATAAATGTTGAAAGCTGTTAGTTCTTGCTTTCATTATTTTGCTTTCTTTTGACATCAAGGTATCGTCGATAAAAAATAGAGTATTTAATTATGTTACAAGAAAAATATTCCCAGAACAGAATGTGGCTATCCTTATCAAACTTATTTTTTGGATTAAGATTTTTTGGATTAAGATTTTTTATCATAAACGTACATTCTATTATAAAATGCTTAAACCGATGCCTTAAATCACTCTCACCTCTCATCTTTAACTCGTAAGCCTTTAAGTCATAAATCGTATTTAAACAGACATCCGCTCTCCTACTGTCAAAATATTCTATCTTTGAAGTTTTCATTAAAGGTTCAACTATTAGGTAATAATTTCTCATTTTAAACCTTAGCTCACCGACTTCAATTACTTCATCTTTAGTTATGTTTACTTCAACATTGCTTTTAAGTAGAGCACTTTCCAAATTAGTGTTTTGTTTAACGGCATTTACTTTTGAATTGTGAACACAAACCCTTTCATAATTAAGGAATCGTTTAAACGTGATAGGAAAACGATCAATTAAAACATACAAATCAACCCATAACCCAAAGTATTCATCACTATTTTTAAATTGACTGTCTTTATGAGTTTTTTTTAGAAGTTTATATGTAGAAGAATAATCCTCAATGAACAAAATCTCTTTTTCAACAATTTTTTTGCTATTTTTCGTTAAATAGTCATGAAGCCTCTTTTGCAACTTAAATATTAACAATGGTCTTCTTTCATCTATACAACCTAAGATAAACTCATTAGTTAGCAAGCATCTGTAAATAGCAAATTCATCTTCATCAAACCCATCAAAGATGTTTTCATTTACACTCAACTTCTCGTATCCGCCCATTTATTAACCACTCAAGCAAATGCACCATAAGGCACTGTTATAAAACACATTTAAAAAAATTAATGCTTTATCCGGCTAAAAATTCAGTTTACACGCTTCTATTGTACCTATCCAGCCAAAAAATCAAAAAAAACAAAGCAAACAAGGTTAAACACGCTATTTTTCATGTGCTTATGAAAAACTTGTGACTACGTTAAAGTACGACTAGTTCGAAAGATTGTTCAAATACTTAGGTTTCTTTAAAGAGCCTATAGATAGTTTCAAGACAAAACAGAAGGTAAATATGAAAAATTATCACAGTACAAGCGTTAGTTCAGAACCTGATTTTAAATTTGTTAAAACAATCACCAGTAACAAAAAAGCATTCAAAGGAGGTTTGACTTTAAACTCAAAGAAAATGAAAAAATTATGCAAGGCTTTAACTAGCTCTTCTAAACTAACAAAATCAATACTTTACATAATCTACACCAACAATGGCTATAAAAATCTTGGCTATTCATCTTTCAAAGCATTTGTAGAAAATGAACTGACCATTACATACGATGCCGCATGGAAACAAGCCCGCTCAGCGAAGATTGCCTATTCCATATGTGGGCAAGCAGGCATAGATTTATTTAGTGATAGCTCCATGCTTGCAATGACAGACCTGAATAATGAGGAAATTAATGAAGTTAAATTATTGATTGAAAGCAAGCATGGCAAGGAAATGACTACCGAGGGTAAATATACTCAAAAAATTGTTGAAGAGGCAATTGACACTTTCCGAGAGAAAAATTCATTAAATGAACATCCCATCGACAGCAGTGCAAATGAATCGCAAGATATGGTTGAGATGGAATGTCAGCCAACGGAAGGCTGTGATTTAGAAATATCAGACATTGAATGTTCACAATCCGAGGATAGCAGTATGGAAGTGCTAGTAACCGAACCTAAGCTGATTTCCTCTCCAATAATAAAAAGCCTCTTTAACAATGTATCGAAGGAGAATTTTAGCATCTCACTTAACCAATTTATAGATTTTTTCACTGATGAAGTCCGTGAAAAAAACAATGTAAAAGCAATTTTCACTGCTTTTTTAAAAACCGAGGCAGGAAGCAAGAAAAAAACATTAAAGCAAGCAATAAAGATGTTGGAAAAGCAATTAAAGAAATGTAATTAACAATACTCATCCTATTAACTGGCTCATATTGGTATTCAAAAATATGAGCCATTCTTAACTTAAAGTCGTAATTTTTATAGTCCAGCAAGGTATTACCATGAAAACAAAATCATCTAAATCAGCTATTAATAGTACTAGTTTTAATTGTTTTAATTGTTTTAATGAGAAAGTAATTAATAAAGCATCTGACTCCAACTTATCTTTTGAATTAAAAAAGATTGAGACTGATATTAAAATTGATATCTATGGCATGCCAGAAAACATCATTCCATATCGCTTAGCACACAACCGTTTTGTACCTGAAAAGGTATACTTGAAAATGGTCAAAAACACAGCTTTTAACGCCATAGAATTAAATGCGTTGCACATCCTTTTTGATTCCGCCATTCCCGGCAATGTTAGCCTTGAATTATCACAACTACATGCATACAGTGCGATCATTAGCTCGCAATTAGCGAACCCTGAAAAATGGGCGAATTATCCTATTTTGGATAAGTTGCATTTGACGGTAAATATCACACGTCAAGAGATGAATGCGCTAATAGTTGATGCCACAGTTATTGCAGCGAAAGCAGGCTTTTATTTAATTGCTAAGCCTCCTAAACGTAAAGAAAACCAATATCACGAGAAAGTACTGACTTTCTGCTCTAAAGAGCGTAAAGATGCAAAAATCTACTTTTTCTTAGGTGATAATGCTAAATCACGAGAATTTCCTGCAAACCTACTTCGTATTGAAGTAAACCCAGCCCGACATAGCCATGCAGAATTTAAATGCTTTTTTTTAGCACTCAAACAGTCTGGTAATATCAAACAATACAAGCAGAAGATGAAAAAAGCTAATGTTACTCAGAATGATCTCGCAATTGACCTGCTGTTTTGCCCGATAGTGGTATTAATTGTAGACAAGTCTAATATTAAGGACAAATACTCCAATCACAGCAAGCATGATGTGAAGAACTGTACTCTCGTACAGACAGTTACAATCGGAAACATTGAGCGCTCTTACACCACCCTTTATTCAAAGACTGAGAAAATTCTTGAAGCTAGGATGGAGAATAAAAAATCATCTCTTCCACTTCTTCTGAACGGAGATTGTAACCCTATTCCGGTTGGTCGTACTGAACATAGCAAACGGATACAGCAAGATGGTGGCAAATTAATGATGAAAGATTTAGATAAGAAATCTAATCAGAGTCTGGTTAAGTCGCTACGTGTATATCGCCCAGAGTTGTTAGCAACTGTTCATGAGACTCAGCAAGCGCAAGTCTTGAAGGACGGGTATATGGTTACGATGAAACAGCACGATGAAGCGGTGTTTGCATGCCGAGAGGACTTCCTTAAGCCTTTTCAAATGTATATCAATAATAAGGCTTTCCAAAAGATGCAAGCACGTATTCTTAGAAAAGCTAAAAATTACATTATCAATCCTGACAAGAAGCCTGTAACCGTGTCAAAAACAGCTACTGAAATATAGGCTCCAAAGTGATATTATTAACGTGTTTCTAGTATCACTTTTCCCTTCTAGCTCAACCCTCTAAATACAATTCAACTAATACACTTACTGGAGTTTTCAATGACTACAGCGACCCCGTTCGCGCTGTATTTGAGCCGCCTGTCTTCTAATAGTCAGCGCTCTATCAGCTCACAGATGCGCAGTATTGCGCGATTAATGCAATGGCAAGAAGACTGCCTCAACGACAAGCTATGCCAGATTGACTA